>CALCNV010000022.1 GCA_937897645.1 uncultured Lysobacteraceae bacterium | reverse complement strand
TCGGCCTTGAGGCAGTTGGCCGAACGCACGGTCAGTTCCAGGTCGTCGATCGGGCGCAGCAGCACCGGATCCACGCCGCTGGCAGCCTGCTTCGGCGCGCCGCGGTCGCGGTGGGTGAAGTCACCGAACACCGACAGCTGGTCGCTGAGGATGTCGGCGGCGGTGCGCACGGCTTCCTCGGCGTCGATGGTGCCGTTGGTTTCGATTTCCAGGACCAGCTTGTCCAGGTCGGTGCGCTGCTCGACGCGCGCCGCTTCCACGGCGTAGGCGACGCGGCGAACCGGCGAGAACGACGCGTCCAGCATCAGGCGGCCGATGGTGCGGGTTTCTTCATCCGGACGACGACGGGCGGCGGCCGGCTGGTAGCCGAAACCACGCTCGATCTTCAGGCGCATGTTGATCGCCGTGTCCTTGGTCAGGTTGCAGATGACCAGGTCCGGGTTCAGGATTTCGACGTTGTGGTCGGTCTTGATGTCACCGGCGGTGACCACGCCTGCGCCCTGCTTGGCGAGGGTCAGCGTGGAAGAATCACCGGTGTGGATGCGGATGGCCACGTCCTTGAGGTTCAACAGGACTTCAAGCACGTCTTCCTGCAGGCCTTCGATGGTGCTGTATTCGTGCAATACGCCGTCGATCTCGACTTCCGTGATGGCATAGCCGGGGATGGACGAGAGCAACACGCGACGCAGCGCGTTGCCGAGGGTGTGGCCGTAACCGCGTTCCAGCGGTTCGATCACGACCTTGGCGCGATTGTCGCCAAGGCGTTCGATTTGCGGGCCGCGGGGACGCAGTACCTGCTGTGTGGTAACCGTCATGCTGCTTGGTCTCCTGCAAATCCCCGGCGTATCCGGGGATTCGTGATGGGATTACTTCGAGTACAACTCGACGATCAGTGCTTCGTTGATGTCGGCCGGCAGGTCCGAACGATCCGGAACGGCCTTGAACACACCGCTGAACTTCGACGAGTTCACTTCCACCCACGAGGGGCTCAGGTCCATCTGCTGCGACACGGTCAGCGATTCCTGCACGCGCAACTGCTTCTGCGCCTTTTCGGAAAGCTCGATCGAGTCACCAGCCTTGACCTGGTAGGAAGGCAGGTTCACCGACTTTCCGTTGACCAGCACGCCACGGTGCGAGACCAGCTGGCGGGCGGACGGACGGGTGATGGCGAAGCCCATGCGATAGACGACGTTGTCCAGGCGGGTTTCCAGCAACTGCAGCAGGTTCTCGCCGGTGTTGCCCTTCTTGGTCGAGGCCTTCTTGTAGTAGTTGCGGAACTGACGCTCCAGCAAACCGTAGATACGCTTGACCTTCTGCTTCTCGCGCAGCTGGGTGGCGTAATCGGAGAGCTTGCCCTTGCGGGCAGTTGCGCCGTGCTGGCCGGGCTTCTGCTCCAGCTTGCACTTGGAATCCAGCGCGCGCGCCGGGCTCTTGAGGGAAAGATCGGCGCCTTCGCGGCGGGCGAGCTTACAGGTAGGACCAATATAACGAGCCATTTCTCTTCAGCTCCTTAGACGCGACGCTTTTTAGGCGGGCGGCAACCGTTATGCGGGATAGGCGTAACGTCGATGATGTTGGTGATTTTGTAACCAACGTTGTTGAGCGAACGCACCGCGGACTCGCGGCCCGGGCCTGGGCCCTTGATGCGTACTTCCAACGACTTCAGACCGTAGTCCAGTGCAGCGCGGCCGGCTTTCTCGGCAGCGACCTGCGCGGCGAACGGCGTGGACTTGCGGGAACCGCGGAAACCCGCGCCGCCCGAAGTGGCCCACGACAGCGCATTGCCCTGGCGATCGGTGATGGTGACGATGGTGTTGTTGAAGGAAGCGTGGACATGGGCGACGCCGTCGGTGACGACGCGCTTGATCTTCTTCTTCACTTTTGCTGCTGCTGGCTTGGCCATGATGCGCGCCCCTTACTTCTTGATGGCTTTGCGCGGACCCTTGCGGGTGCGTGCATTGGTGCGGGTGCGCTGGCCACGCAGCGGCAAGCCGCGGCGATGGCGCAGGCCGCGGTAGCAGCCCAAATCCATCAGGCGCTTGATTGCCATGCCCACTTCGCGACGCAAGTCGCCTTCGACGATGAACTTGCCGATTTCGGCGCGCAGACGCTCGACCTCAGGCTCGGACAGGTCACGGATCTTCGTGGTCGAAGTGACGCCTGCGGTTTCGCAGACCTTCTTCGACCGGGTACGGCCGATGCCGTAAATGCTCTGCAACCCGACCCAGACGTGCTTCTGGGCAGGCAGGTTGACACCTGCAATACGCGCCATGACGCGATTCTCCAAACTGTGTTTGTGGCCCGATTGCAGGCAAACCCTGGAGGGTTTGTGCAAGCCGGCGGAGTGAACTACGAATTTTAACAAGATCTCGGGTTACTTGGAAGCCCCTGCAGGCCAAAACCTGCAGGAACCCGGCGTGGGGAGTGTGCCCATGCTCCGGCGCCGGAACCTGCCTGGTGCCGGCCGGTGCAGGCTTGCGCCCTTACCAACCTGCCCCGCCCCGCGCTACTCTGGCGCAGGGACTGGCGTGTTCTCACCTGCGCACGAGATCGCTGCACAGGCCGCCCTTCAATGTTCGAACCGGCCGTGTTGGCCAAGTCCAGGCGGAATGCTCCGCCCTGTTGTTACTCAGCCCCGCGCCAGACCGCCGCGCGAGCCGCCCTTCAAATTGGCTTTCTTCAGCAAACCTTCGTACTGGTGCGACATCAGGTGCGCCTGGACCTGCGCAATGAAGTCCATCACCACCACGACCACGATCAGCAACGAGGTGCCACCGAAGTGGAACGAGGTACCCAACTGCAGGCGCATGATGTCCGGCAGCAGGCAGACCGCGACCAGATACAGCGAACCCACTGCGGTCAAGCGCGTCAACACGCCATCCACGTAATCCGCCGTGGCCTTGCCCGGACGGATGCCCGGGATCAGCGCGCCGGATTTCTTCAGGTTGTCCGCGGTTTCCTGCGAATTGAACACAAGCGCGGTGTAGAAGAACGCGAAGCCGATGATCAACGCCGCGAAAACGATCATGTGCAGCGGCTCGCCCGGCGCCAGCGCCTGGGACACGCGCTGCAGCCAGATCGTGGACGTGGACTGGCCGGACCACAGCGCCAGCGTGGCCGGGAAGGCCAGGATGCTGGACGCGAAGATCGGCGGGATCACGCCGGCCATGTTCAACTTGAGCGGCAGGAACGACGTCTGGTTCATGTACGCGTTGCGGCCACCTTGGCGACGTGCGTAATTCACCGTGATGCGGCGCTGGCCGCGCTCCACGAACACCACGAAATAGGTGAAAGCCACCACCGTCAGCACAATCAATATCAGCGCGATCGCGCTGATGGTGCCGTTGCGGAACCCTTCCACGGTGCTGATGACCGCGGCAGGCAGGCCCGCCACGATGCCCGCGAAGATGATCAGCGACACGCCGTTGCCGACGCCGCGCTCGGTGACCTGCTCACCCACCCACATCAGGAAGATCGTGCCTGCCGTCAGTGCCACGACGGCGGTCAGGACGAAGCCCATGCCCGGGTTGTAGACGACCGGCATGCCACCCGGCGCCACCTGGTTCTGCAACGCAAACGCAATGCTGCCACCCTGTACCACGGCCAGCACGACCGCGCCGATGCGCGAATACTGGGTGATCTTGCGCCGGCCGGACTCGCCTTCCTTCTGCATCGCCTTCAGCGACGGGAAGATGTGCACGGCCAGCTGGAACACGATGGAGGCCGAGATATACGGCATCACGTTCAGCGCAAACAGGCTGAAGCGGTGCAAGGCGCCGCCCGAGAACATGTTGAACATGTCCACGATGCCGCCGCCTTGCGCCTGCATCATCGCCAGCATCGCGTCGGGGTTGACGCCCGGCACCGGTATGAAGCAACCGATGCGGTAGACGATCAGCGCACCCACCACGAACAGCAAACGCTGCCGCAGTTCAGTGAACTTGCCCAACCCGCCAATGCCTGCGTTGCCTTGCGCCATCCTGGTCTTACTCCTGCACGCTGCCGCCAGCGGCTTCGATCGCCGCCTTGGCACCGGCCGTGGCTGCAACGCCCTTCAGCACGAACGCCTTGCTCAGGTCGCCCTTCTTGACGATCTTGGCGCGCTTGGCCGTGGACGGAACCAGGTTGGCTGCACGCAGCGCGGCGAAATCGATCTCACCGGCTTCCAGCTTGTCCAGCTGGTACGACAGCACTTCGGCGCAATCCAGCTTCAGCTTGGAGCGGAAGCCGACCTTCGGCAGGCGCTTGATCAAAGGCATCTGGCCACCTTCGAACTTGGCCTTGATCTTGCCCTTGCCGGCGCGTGCGAACGAACCCTTGTGGCCGCGGCCACAGGTCTTGCCCAGGCCGGAACCGATGCCGCGACCGACGCGCTTGCGTTCTTCGCGGGCACCGTCGGCGGGCTTGAGTGTGTTGAGACGCATATCGATTACTCCTCGACCCGGACGAGATAGTGGACCTTGTTGATCAGGCCGCGTACCTGCGGGCTGTCCTTCAGTTCACGCACATCGTTGAGCTTGTTCAGGCCCAGCGCCTTCACCGACAGGCGGTGGATGGACTGGGAACCACGCAGGCCGCGCACCAGGCGCACCTTGACCGTGCCGTTGTTGTTGGACTCACTTGCCATAGTTCAGGTCCTCCACTTTCTTGCCACGCTTGGCCGCGATGCGAGCCGGCGACTGCATGTCTTCCAGGCCCTTCAGCGTGGCGCGGACCAGGTTGATCGGATTACGCGAACCCACGGCCTTGGCCAGCACGTTCTTGACGCCCACGGCTTCCAGCACGGCGCGCATGGCGCCACCGGCGATCACGCCGGTACCTTCGGAGGCGGGCTGCATGTATACGCGCGCCGCGCCGTGGCCGGCCTTGACCGGATGCCACAAGGTGCCGTTGTTCAGGTCGACGTTGAGCATGCCCTTGCGCGCATATTCCATCGACTTCTGGATGGCGACCGGCACTTCGCGCGCCTTGCCGTAGCCAAAGCCGATCTTGCCGTTGCCGTCGCCCACCACCGTCAATGCGGTGAAGGTGAACTGGCGACCGCCCTTGACCGTCTTGCTGACGCGGTTGACCGCGACCAGCTTCTCGATCATGCCGTCGTCGACTTTCTCTTCACGGTTGCGGTCGCGGTCACGACCCCGTGGTGCACGTTCTTCTGCCATTTCTGTATTCCTTGATAGATGAGTGATTACGGCTGGGCCGCTTATAGTTGTGGAATATTGCGGTGGACCGCAGCCACGAACAGAAGGCGTGGTGCGTCCGGTACGGCCTGTACCGGCAGGTTCAAAGCATGGGGACAGACCCCGTGCTTTTCAAATCAGAACTGCAGGCCACCTTCGCGGGCTGCATCGGCCAGGGCCTTGATGCGGCCGTGGTAGCGGTAGCCGGAACGGTCGAAGGCGATCTTTTCGATGCCTGCGGCCTTGGCGCGCTCGGCGATGACCTTGCCGACGCGTGCAGCGGCATCACTGTTCTTGCCATTCTTCAGGCCGTCCTTGACGTCGGCCTGCAGGGTGTTGGCGGCGGCGATGACGGTGGAACCGTCGGCGCTGAACAGTTGCGCATACACGTGCTGGCCAGTGCGCAGCACCGACAGGCGTGGCACGCCGAGCACACGGATGTGGGCGCGGGTGCTCTTGGCACGACGGAGACGGGCGGTGTTCTTGATGCTCATGATCTTGATCCTTGAGAAGCCTGACGTATACGGAAAAGCCCGCGTTACGCCTTCTTGGCTTCCTTGCGAATGATGACTTCGTCGGAATACTTCACGCCCTTGCCCTTGTAAGGCTCCGGCGGACGGTACCCGCGAATCTTGGCGGCCACTTCACCGACGCGCTGCTTGTCCGAACCCTGCACCAGGATTTCGGTCTGGGTCGGGGTGCTGATGGTGATGCCGTCCGGGGTCTTGAACAGCACCGGGTGCGAAAACCCGAGCGACAGGTTCAGGTCCTTGCCCTGCATCGCGGCGCGGTAACCCACGCCGACGAGCTCGAGCTTGCGCTCGAAACCTTCCGACACGCCCTTGACCATGTTGGCCAGGATCGCGCGTATGGTGCCGGTGATGGCGTCGTCCGCGGCGTTGGCCGGGGACAGGTTGAGGGTGCCGTCTTCGACCTTGATGTCAACGCCGGCCGGCTTGGCCAGCGACAGCGTGCCCTTCGGGCCCTTGACGGTCAGGTTGTCGGACTGGTTGTTGAACTCGACGCCCTTCGGCAGGGTGATCGGCAGTTTGGCTACACGGGACATGCGGTGTCTCCCTTAAGCCACGAAGCACAGGACTTCACCGCCGACGCCATGCTGGCGCGCCTGCGAGTCGGTCATGATGCCCTTGGAGGTGGAAATGATGGCAACGCCCAGGCCGTCGAGCACCTTGGGCAGGTCGGCCTTGCCGCTGTACTTGCGCAGGCCCGAACGCGACACGCGCGTCAGGCGCTCGATCACCGGCTTGCCTTCGAAGTACTTCAGCACGATTTCGAGCTGCGGCTTGCCTTCGACGGTGTTGACGCGCGAATCGGCGATGTAGCCTTCGGCCTTCAGCACGCCGGCGATGGCGACCTTGATGTTGGACGACGGCATCTTCACCGTCTGCTTGCCCACAGCGGCCGCATTCTTGATGCGGACCAGCATGTCGGCGATGGGATCAGTCATGCTCATTGCGTATTACCCTTTGAGTAGCACCGATATCCGCTTTCGCGAAAATCTTCAGGTTGAAAGAACTTGTATTACCAGCTGGCCTTGCGCAGGCCGGGAACGTCGCCGTTCATGGTGGCCTTGCGCAGCATGTTGCGGCCCAGGCCGAACTTGCTGTACACGCCGCGCGAGCGGCCCGACAGTGCGCAACGGTTGCGCTCGCGGCTGGGCGACGAATCGCGCGGCAGCTTCTGCAGCTTGGTCACGGCTTCCATCTTTTCTTCGTACGAAGCGGACGGACTGGAGATGGTCTTCTTCAGCACGTCACGCTTGGCGGCGTACTTCTTGGAGAGCTTGGCCCGCTTGAGATCGCGGTTCACCATTGAGGTCTTTGCCATGTGTGGTTTTCCTGCGGATCAGTTGCGGAACGGGAATTTGAACGCTTCGAGCAACGCCTTGGCTTCTGCGTCGGTCTTGGCCGTGGTGGTGATGGCGATATCCATGCCGCGGACCGCGTCGACCTGGTCGAAGTCGATTTCCGGGAAGATGATCTGTTCCTTCACGCCCATGTTGTAGTTGCCACGGCCGTCGAACGAACGGCCGGACACGCCACGGAAGTCGCGCACGCGCGGCAGCGAGACGTTGACCAGGCGGTCGAAGAACTCGTACATCTTGGCGCGGCGCAGGGTGACCTTGCAGCCGATCGGCCAGCCGTCGCGGATCTTGAACGAAGCCACCGAGACGCGCGACTTGGTCGTGATCGGGCGCTGGCCGGTGATCTTGGCCAGGTCGGCGACCGCGTTCTCCAGGATCTTCTTGTTGGTCGCGGCTTCGCCGACGCCCATGTTGATCGTGATCTTGGTGATCTTGGGGACTTCCATCGGGTTGGCATAGCCGAACTGCTTGGTCAGGCTAGGAACAACCTCTTCCTTGTAGAACTTTTCGAGACGGGTGGTCATGACATCATTCCTTAGGCGTCCAGCGCCTCACCGCTGGAGCGGAACACACGCAATTTGCGTCCATCCTCCAGCACCTTGAAACCAATACGCTCGCCCTTGCCCGAAGCCGGGTTGAACAGCGCGATATTTGAAATATGCATCGAGGCTTCACGCTCGACCACGCCGCCAGCAACACCTGCCTGCGGGTTCGGCTTGGTGTGGCGCTTGATGATGTTGACGTTGGACACGACCACGCGGTCGCCGTCCACGCGCACGACATCACCCTTCTTGCCCTTGTCCTTGCCTGCGATGACGACCACCTGGTCGCCCTTCTTGATACGGTTTGCCATTTCTATGTCCTCGGCTCAGAGCACTTCAGGCGCGAGCGAAACGATCTTCATGAACTTCTCGGAACGCAGCTCGCGGGTTACTGGCCCGAAGATGCGGGTACCGATGGGTTCCTGCTTGTTGTTGAGCAACACCGCGGCGTTGCCATCGAAGCGGATCAACGAACCGTCGGGACGACGCACGCCCTTGCGGGTACGCACGACCACGGCATTGTAGACTTCGCCTTTCTTGACCTTGCCACGCGGGATGGCGTCCTTGACGGTCACCTTGATGATGTCGCCAATGCCAGCATAACGGCGCTTGGAGCCGCCCAGCACTTTGATACACATCAATTCCTTGGCACCGGAGTTGTCGGCGGCGTCAAGGTAGCTCTGCATCTGGATCATGATTCAGGGTTCCTGGTTAGACGGCCGCACGGGTGACAATTTCCACCACGCGCCAGTTCTTGGTCTTGGACAGCGGGGCAATCTCGACCACGCGCACCACGTCGCCTTCGTTGCAGGCGTTGTCGGCATCGTGGGCATGCAGCTTGCTGGAACGGCGGATGTACTTGCCGTACAGCGCATGCTTGACCTGACGTTCCACCAGCACGGTGACCGTCTTGTCCATCTTGTTGCTCACGACACGGCCTTCGACCGTGCGCTGCGATTTTTCTTGTTGGTTGTCGCTCATCACGGCGGTCCTTACTTCTTGCTGCCGATCAGGGTCTTGACGCGAGCAATCTCGCGGCGTACCCGACGGGTTTCATGGGTCTTGGGCAGCTGGCCGGTCACCTGCTGCATGCGCAGGGAAAACTGCTCCTTGCGCAGGTCGGTCAGGTGGGCATTCAGCTCGTCGGCCGACTTCTCACGGAGTTGTTTGAGTTCCATTAGCGCACCGTCCGGGTAACGAAAGTGGTGGTCACGGACAGCTTGGCCGCGGCCAGGCGGAACGCCTCGCGTGCGATTTCCTCGGTGACGCCTTCGATTTCATAGATCATGCGGCCCGGCTGGATCTGCGCGACCCAGTACTCCACGTTGCCCTTGCCGGAGCCCATGCGGACCTCAATGGGCTTCTTGGTGATGGGCTTGTCGGGGAACACGCGGATCCACATCTTGCCGCCACGCTTGACGTAACGGC
>CALCNV010000021.1 GCA_937897645.1 uncultured Lysobacteraceae bacterium | reverse complement strand
TGAAGGCGGCCGTA
This sequence comes from uncultured Lysobacteraceae bacterium, assembly GCA_937897645.1. Taxonomy (GTDB): domain Bacteria; phylum Pseudomonadota; class Gammaproteobacteria; order Xanthomonadales; family Xanthomonadaceae; genus Pseudoxanthomonas_A. The sequence goes on along the minus strand of CALCNV010000021.1, from coordinate 10,518 downwards.
CGGTCGGCGCCGGCGTGGTGGCCAAGATCATCAAGTGACGTGACGGCCCCTGCGCTTGCGCGCAGGGCTTTGCCGGAACGTCATCCCCGCGGAAGCGGGGATCCACAGGCCATCAAGGCAGCACATGGCGGGCCGAACTTCGGTCCGCCTTCGCCGTCTGAAGGGTTTGCAACAAATCAAAACGCGTCAGTAGCTCAACTGGCAGAGCAGCGGTCTCCAAAACCGCAGGTTGTAGGTTCGAGTCCTACCTGGCGCGCCATTTGGAATGCACGGCCGTTGGTTCCATGGCTGTGATCGCAAACAGAAAGAGTCGGATGAATAGCAAGGTAGAACGTTCCAAAGCGGTCGCTGCATCCTCCACCGCCGATATCGCCAAGTACGTGCTGGCGCTTGCGCTGGTGGTCGGTGGCCTGGTGGTGTGGTGGTGGTTTGCCGGCCAGTGGGCCACGCCGTTGCGTGCGCTTGCCGTGGTCGCGGGCCTGGTGCTGGCTGCCGTGGTCTTCCTGGGCACGGCCAAGGGCCGCGAGACCAAGGAATTCCTGATCGAGTCACGTTTCGAGCTGCGCAAGGTGGTCTGGCCTACGCGCCAGGAAGCGCTGCGCATGACCTGGGTAGTGGGCATCGTGGTGGTGATCATGAGCCTGCTGCTGGGCGGTTTCGACTGGGTCATCCAGGCGCTGTTGAAGTGGTTCTTTACCGTTGGTCGTTGAGGAGAAGGTCGCAGTGAAGCGTTGGTATGTCGTACACGCCTATTCGGGTTTCGAAAAATCAGTGGCACAGGCGCTGCGTGACCGCATCGTCCGCAACGACATGCAGGACCGTTTCGGCGACGTGCTGGTGCCGACCGAGGAAGTGATTGAAATGCGCTCCGGCCAGAAACGCCGTTCCGAGCGCAAGTTCTTCCCCGGCTACGTACTGGTGCAGATCGAGACCCATGAAGAAGCGGGCATCCCGCGCATGGACAACGAAAGCTGGCACCTGGTGAAGGAAACTTCCAAGGTCCTGGGTTTCATCGGCGGCACCGCCGATCGTCCGTTGCCGATCCGCGACGAGGAAGCCGATGCCATCCTGCAGCGCGTGCAGGACGGCGTCGAGAAGCCGCGTCCGAAGGTGCTGTTCGAGCCGGGCCAGATGGTGCGCGTCACCGAAGGCCCGTTCAACGACTTCAACGGCGTGGTCGAGGAAGTGAATTACGAGAAGAGCCGCCTGCGCGTGGCTGTTCTGATTTTCGGGCGTTCCACCCCGGTCGAACTCGAGTTCGGCCAGGTGGAGAAAGCCTAACAGGCAGTGGAGAGTGGAGAGGAGTGAGTGGAGAGGTTAAATCCGCTTTTTCTCGTTCCCCACTTCTCTCCACTCGTTTTTAAACCAAGGAGGAGTCCCGCAGTCGCAAGACGTGCAGACGCTTGAACTCCAGGAGTAAGTCAACATGGCAAAGAAAGTAGTCGGTTACATCAAGCTGCAGGTCAAGGCTGGCCAGGCGAATCCGTCGCCGCCCGTCGGTCCTGCGTTGGGCCAGCGCGGCCTGAACATCATGGAATTCTGCAAGGCGTTCAACGCCGCCACGCAGAAGCTGGAGCCGGGCCTGCCCACTCCGGTCATCATCACGGCCTATTCCGACCGTACCTTCACCTTCATCACCAAGAGCACGCCCGCCAGCGTGTTGCTGAAGAAGGCGGCCGGCATCACCTCCGGTTCCAAGCGCCCGAACACCGAAAAGGTGGGCAAGGTCACCCGCAAGCAGTTGGAAGACATCGCCAAGGCGAAGGAAGCCGACTTGACTGCAGCCGAGTTGGAAGCGGCGGTGCGTACGATTGCGGGTTCGGCCCGCAGCATGGGCTTGACGGTAGAGGGCTAAGACGATGGCACAGACCAAACGACAGAAAGCGATCTTTGCCGCGGTAACCCCGGGCAAGGCGTACTCCATTGATGAAGCGCTGAAGATCATCAAGGACAACAGCAAGACCAAGTTCGTGGAAGCCGTCGACGTGGCCGTGCGCCTCGGCGTGGATGCCAAGAAGTCCGACCAGCAGGTGCGCGGTTCCACCGTGTTGCCCGCCGGTACCGGCAAGTCGGTGCGCGTGGCCGTGTTCGCCCCCGCCGGTGCCAAGGCCGATGAAGCCATTGCTGCCGGCGCCGAAGCCGTGGGCATGGACGACCTGGCCGAGAAGATGTTGGCCGGCGACCTGAACTACGACGTGGTCATTGCTACGCCGGACGCCATGCGCGTCGTCGGCAAGCTGGGCCAGGTGCTGGGCCCGCGCGGCCTGATGCCGAACCCCAAGGTCGGCACCGTTTCGCCGAACCCGGCCGAAGCCGTGAAGAACGCGAAGTCGGGCCAGGTGCGTTACCGCACCGACAAGGCCGGCATCATCCACTGCACCCTGGGCAAGGCCAGCTTCGACGACGCGTCGCTGAAGCAGAACCTGACCGCGCTGCTGCAGGACCTGGTCAAGGCCAAGCCGTCGACCGCGAAGGGCACCTACCTGCAGAAGATCTCGCTGAGCTCCACCATGGGCCCGGGCGTGACCGTGGAATTGTCTTCGCTGTCACTGAAGTGACGCATTGGCCCGCGTAGTAGCGCGGCTTTGCCAAAGCGTCATCCCCGCGAAGGCGGGGATGACGCTTCAAATACTGTTTCAGCCAGTCGTTTCGAAATCGAAGTCGCTGGTTCCCGGCCTACGCCGGGATGACGATTAAAGGTGTCGATCTGACGATCGACATCCAGTTGGATTTGAGGGCAATCGCAAAGGCCTAGGCCCACGCGATGGCTATCAAAGACCGCAGGCGCGGTCAGCGCATACCGGCGACGGGCAAGGGAAGCTTGGTTACGGCAAGGAGTCGCCGTCGGTACAGCGGGTTCGCTTAATTCGATCGCAGCATGGGATCGGGCCGGCGTAGATGGTGCCGCCTTCTGGAAGCTTTTCTGGTAACCCAGATCCAGGTCAGGCCACCACCGGGATGCCAATCCGGCATCCCCGGTGCCCACGGACGGGTACCGCCCAGGACCGCACGCGGCAGGAGCCGTAAGCGGAGTTCATTTGGAGGAGTGTATGGCTCTAAATCTGTCTCAGAAGCAAGAAGTAGTGGCCGAGCTGGCAGACGTTGCCGCCAAGGCACATTCCTTGATTGCTGCCGAGTACGCAGGCATCACGGTCGGTCAGATGACCGCGATGCGCAAGCAGGCTCGCGAAAACGGTGTGTACTTGAGAGTCGTCAAGAACACGCTGGCCTCGCGTGCCGTGCAAGGTACCGACTACGAGTGCGTCCAGGACTCGCTGGTTGGCCCCTTGTTGTATGCGTTCTCGACGGAAGAACCCGGCGCTGCCGGTCGTCTGATCAAGGAATTCGCCAAGGGCAACGACAAGCTGCAGCCGAAGATCGTTTCCGTGGGTGGCCAGCTGTACCCGGCCAGCCATGTCGACGTGTTGGCTTCGCTGCCGACCCGCGACCAGGCCCTGGCCATGTTGGCACGCGTGCTCGCCGAACCGGCAAGCATGTTCGCCCGCGCGATCAAGGCAGTGGGCGACAAGCTGGGTGGAGGTGACATCGTCGCCGACGCAGCGGCTGAAGCCCCGGTCGAAAGCTCGGTTGAAGCGGTATCCGAAGTCGCGGCAGACGCCCCGGTGGAAGCAGCGGCGCAAGCCCCGGCTGAAACCCCGGCCGATCCGGCCTGAGTTCGCGCCGCAGTCACTGAAACCCATCCCAGAAAAATTTTAGAAGGTAATCAACATGTCCCTTTCCAACGAACAGATCGTCGACGCCGTTGCTGAAAAGTCCCTCATGGAAGTGATGGAACTGGTCAAGGCGATCGAAGAAAAGTTTGGCGTCTCCGCCGCCGCCCCGGTTGCCGCTGCTGCCGCAGCCGGCCCGGCCGCTGTGGTCGAAGAGCAGACCGAGTTCAACATCGTGCTGAAGTCCGCTGGCGACAAGAAGGTCGAGGTCATCAAGGCCGTCCGTGCCATCACCGGCCTGGGCCTGAAGGAAGCCAAGGACCTCACCGAAGCCGGTGGCGTCGTCAAGGAAGGCGCTTCGAAGGAAGACGCCGACAAGATCAAGAAGGACCTCGAAGCCGCTGGTGCGACTGTCGAAGTGAAGTAAGCGGTATTCGTCGCCAGGCAGCATCGGCGACACACCAGGGCCGGGGGCGAAAGCCCCTGGCCTTCGGTCGTTGTTGAAAAACGGTTGAAGGTTGTTGGTTGTTGGCTCTAGGCAAGCGCGCCCGTCGCTTGATTCCAAGAACCAAGAACCAACAACCAGCAACCCAAAAAAACCCGAGTTGGTAGTTGGAAGTAGCAAGAGAAGGCGTGCTGGTGCCGGCAATACCAGCGACTTCCAACTGACGATTTTCCCGTTCCGGGCAGGCGTTCCTGCCGTGGGCAGTCAAGTTTCCCCGGGGCCGTGCACGCACGGCTCCCCGATGACAAAGGTGCAGTCAACATGACGTATTCGTTCACCGAAAAGAAGCGCATCCGCAAGGATTTCGGCAAGCAGCGCACGATCCTCGAAGTGCCGTTCCTGCTCGCCATCCAGGTCGACTCCTATCGCGAATTCCTGCAGGAAAACGTGGAGCCGTCCAAGCGCGTCGACCACGGCCTGCATGCCGCCCTGAAATCCGTGTTCCCGATTTCCAGCTACAGCGGCAACGCCGCGCTGGAATACGTGGGCTACAAGCTGGGCGAGCCCGGCTTCGACGAGCGCGAGTGCCGCAACCGCGGCCTAAGCTACGGCGCCCCGTTGCGCGTGACCGTGCGCCTGGTGATCTACGACCGCGAGTCGTCGACCAAGGCCATCAAGTACGTGAAGGAGCAGGAGGTCTACATGGGCGAGATCCCGCTCATGACCGACAACGGCACCTTCATCGTCAACGGTACCGAGCGCGTCATCGTGTCGCAGCTGCACCGTTCGCCGGGCGTGTTCTTCGACCACGACCGTGGCAAGACCCACAGCTCGGGCAAGCTGCTGTACAGCGCCCGCATCATCCCGTACCGCGGTTCCTGGCTGGACTTCGAGTTCGACCCGAAGGACGCGCTGTTCACCCGCATCGACCGTCGCCGCAAGTTGCCGGTGACCATCCTGCTGCGCGCGCTGGGCTACAACAACGAAGAAATGTTGAACGAGTTCTTCGACATCAACACCTTCCACATTCTGCCGGAAGGCGAGGGCGTGCAGCTGGAGCTGGTGGCCGAACGCCTGCGTGGCGAGACCCTGAACTTCGACCTGGTCGATGGCGACAAGGTCATCGTCGAAACCGGCAAGCGCATCACCGCGCGCCACGTCAAGCAGCTGGAACAGTCGGGCATCGCTGCCTTGGCCGTGCCGGATGACTACCTGATGGGCCGCATCCTGTCGCACGACGTGATCGACGCTGCCACCGGCGAATTGCTGGCCACCGCCAACGACGAAATCACCGAAGAGCAACTGGCCAAGTTCCGCAAGGCCGGCGTGGATGCCGTGGGTACGCTGTGGGTCAACGACCTGGACCGCGGCCCGTACATCTCCAACACCCTGCGCATCGATCCGTCGAAGACGCAGCTGGAAGCGCTGGTCGAGATCTACCGCATGATGCGTCCCGGCGAGCCGCCGACCAAGGATGCCGCGCAGAACCTGTTCCACAACCTGTTCTTCACCTTCGAGCGCTACGACCTGTCGGGCGTGGGCCGCATGAAGTTCAACCGTCGCGTCGGCCGCAAGGAAGTCGCCGGTGAGTCCGTGCTGTTCGACAACAAGTACTTCAGCAACCGCAACGACGAAGAGTCCAAGCGCCTGGTCGCTGCGCAGGGCGAAACCTCCGACATCCTGGAAGTGATCAAGGTCCTGACCGAGATCCGCAACGGCCGTGGCGTGGTCGACGACATCGACCACCTGGGCAACCGCCGCGTGCGTTCGGTCGGCGAAATGGCCGAGAACGTGTTCCGCGTGGGCCTGGTCCGCGTCGAGCGCGCCGTGAAGGAGCGCCTGTCGATGGCCGAGTCCGAGGGCCTGACCCCGCAGGAACTGATCAACGCGAAACCCGTCGCCGCCGCGATCAAGGAGTTCTTCGGCTCCTCGCAGCTGTCGCAGTTCATGGACCAGAACAACCCGCTGTCGGAAGTCACGCACAAGCGTCGCGTCTCGGCCCTCGGCCCGGGCGGCCTGACCCGCGAGCGCGCCGGCTTCGAAGTGCGCGACGTGCATCCGACCCATTACGGCCGCGTCTGCACCATCGAGACGCCGGAAGGCCCGAACATCGGCCTGATCAACTCGCTGGCCGTGTACGCACGCACCAACGGCTACGGCTTTCTGGAAACCCCGTACCGCAAGGTCGTGGACGGCCAGATCACCGACGACATCGAATACCTGTCGGCGATCGAGGAAAACGAGTTCGTCATCGCCCAGGCCAACGCCCTGCACGATGACAGCAGCCGCCTGACCGAGCAGTTCGTGCCGTGCCGCCACCAGGGCGAGTCGCTGCTGAAGCCGCCGGGCGAAGTCGACTTCATGGACGTGTCGCCGATGCAGACCGTGTCCATCGCGGCCGCACTGGTTCCGTTCCTGGAGCACGATGACGCGAACCGCGCGCTGATGGGCGCCAACATGCAGCGCCAGGCCGTGCCTACGCTGCGTGCGCAGAAGCCGCTGGTCGGCACCGGCATCGAACGCGCCGTGGCGCGTGACTCCGGCGTGACCGTCAATGCCCGTCGTGGTGGCGTGATCGAGCAGATCGACGCCGCCCGCATCGTGGTCAAGGTCAACGAAGCCGAGATCGGCGACGGCACCGATGCCGGCGTGGATATCTACAACCTGATCAAGTACACGCGTTCCAACCAGAACACCTGCATCAACCAGACGCCTCTGGTGAACGTGGGTGACGTCATCGAGCGCGGCGACGTGCTGGCCGACGGTCCGTCCACCGACATCGGTGAGCTGGCCCTGGGCCAGAACATGCTGATCGCATTCATGCCGTGGAACGGCTACAACTTCGAAGACTCCATCCTGCTCTCCGAGCGCGTGGTGGAAGAGGATCGCTACACCACGATCCACATCGAAGAACTGACCTGCGTCGCGCGCGACACCAAGCTGGGGCCGGAGGAAATTTCCGCCGACATCCCCAACGTGTCCGAGCAGGCATTGAACCGCCTGGACGAATCCGGCGTGGTGTACATCGGCGCCGAAGTGCGCGCCGGCGACATCATGGTGGGCAAGGTGACGCCGAAGGGCGAAAGCCAGCTGACCCCGGAAGAGAAGCTGCTGCGTGCGATCTTCGGCGAGAAGGCCTCCGACGTGAAGGACAGCTCGCTGCGCGTGCCGCCGGGCATGGACGGCACCGTCATCGACGTGCAGGTCTTCACCCGCGACGGCATCGAGAAGGACAAGCGCGCGCGCCAGATCGAGGAAAACGAGATCAAGCGCGTCAAGAAGGACTTCGACGACCAGTTCCGCATCCTCGAGAACGCGATCTTCGCGCGCCTGCGTCCGCTGCTGGTGGGCAAGGTGGCCAACGGCGGTGCTGGCCTGAAGAAGGGCGACGCCATCACCGACGCCTACCTGGACGAGCTGAAGAAGAGCGACTGGTTCGGCATCCGCATGAAGGATGACGACGCCTCCGATGCCATCGAGCGCGCGCAGAAGCAGATCCAGGCACACGAGAAGGAATTTGAGCGTCGCTTCGCCGACAAGCGCGGCAAGATCACCGCAGGCGACGACCTCGCCCCGGGCGTGCTGAAGATGGTCAAGGTGTACCTGGCCGTTAAGCGCCGCATCCAGCCGGGCGACAAGATGGCCGGCCGCCACGGCAACAAGGGCGTGGTCTCCACGATCGTTCCGGTCGAAGACATGCCGTATGCCGCCGATGGCCGCACCGTCGACATCGTGCTGAACCCGCTGGGCGTGCCGTCGCGCATGAACATCGGGCAGATCCTGGAAGTGCACCTGGGCTGGGCCGCGAAAGGCCTGGGCCACAAGATCCAGGAGATGCTCGATGCACAGGCCAAGATCGCCGACCTGCGCAAGTTCCTCGACCAGATCTACAACCACGACCTGAAGCTGGGCGAACAGCGCGTCAACCTGGGTGAATTCAGCGACGACGAACTGCTGCGCCTGGCCGGCAACCTGACCGACGGCGTGCCGATGGCAACGCCGGTGTTCGACGGCGCGGCCGAGTCCGAGATCAAGCACATGCTGACCCTCGCCGACCTGCCCACCAGCGGCCAGACCCAGCTGTATGACGGCCGTACCGGCGAGGCGTTCGATCGCCACACCACCATCGGCTACATGCACATGCTGAAGTTGAACCACCTGGTGGACGACAAGATGCACGCGCGTTCGACCGGTCCGTACTCGCTCGTCACCCAGCAGCCGCTGGGCGGCAAGGCGCAGTTCGGTGGCCAGCGCTTCGGTGAAATGGAAGTCTGGGCGCTGGAAGCCTACGGCGCGGCGCACACCCTGCAGGAAATGCTGACGGTCAAGTCGGACGACGTGCAGGGCCGCAACCAGATGTACAAGAACATCGTCGACGGCGAACACGAGATGGTCGCGGGCATGCCGGAATCCTTCAACGTGCTCGTGAAGGAAATCCGCTCGCTCGCCATCAACATGGAATTGGAAGAGTGATGTGAACCGAAGCCGGTCGCGCGCAAGCGCCGGCCGGCTTCGTGACCGTTGCCCACCACTCCCTCGACACCAGATTTTCCTCCTACCCGGAGAAACAAAATGAAAGACCTACTGAATCTCTTCAACCAGCAGCGCCAATCGCTGGACTTCGACGCCATCAAGATCGCGCTGGCGTCGCCGGACCTGATCCGCTCGTGGTCCTTCGGCGAAGTGAAGAAGCCGGAAACCATCAACTACCGTACCTTCAAGCCCGAGCGTGACGGCCTGTTCTGCGCCGCCATCTTCGGACCGATCAAGGACTACGAATGCCTGTGCGGCAAGTACAAGCGCATGAAGCACCGTGGCGTGGTCTGCGAAAAGTGCGGCACCGAAGTGACGCTGGCCAAGGTGCGCCGCGAGCGCATGGGCCATATCGACCTGGCCAGCCCGGTCGCGCACATCTGGTTCCTGAAGTCGCTGCCGTCGCGCATCGGCCTGATGCTGGACATGACCCTGCGCGACATCGAGCGCGTGCTGTACTTCGAAGCCTACGTGGTCACCGAGCCGGGCCTGACCCCGCTCGAGCGCCGCCAGCTGCTGACCGAAGAGCAGTTCATGACCGCGCGCCAGGAATACGGCGACGATTTCGACGCCGCCATGGGCGCCGAGGCCGTGTACGACCTGCTGCGCACCATCGACCTGCAGTCGGAAATGGTGACCCTGCGCGAGGAAATCGCCAGCACCGGTTCGGAAACCAAGCTCAAGCGCCTCACCAAGCGCATCAAGCTGGTCGAGGCCTTCCTCGAGTCCGGCAACCGTCCGGAGTGGATGGTCATGACCGTGCTGCCGGTGCTGCCGCCGGACCTGCGTCCGCTGGTGCCGCTGGACGGTGGCCGCTTCGCGACCTCCGACTTGAACGACCTGTACCGCCGCGTCATCAACCGCAACAACCGCCTGCGTCGCCTGCTGGAACTCAATGCGCCCGACATCATCGTGCGCAACGAAAAGCGCATGCTGCAGGAATCGGTTGACGCCCTGATGGACAACGGCCGTCGCGGCCGCGCCATCACCGGCACCAACAAGCGTCCGCTCAAGTCGCTGGCCGACATGATCAAGGGCAAGCAGGGCCGCTTCCGCCAGAACCTGCTGGGCAAGCGCGTCGACTACTCCGGCCGTTCGGTCATCGTGGTCGGTCCGTACCTGAAGCTGCACCAGTGCGGCCTGCCGAAGAAGATGGCGCTGGAACTGTTCAAGCCGTTCGTGTTCGCCAAGCTGCAGCGTCGTGGCCTGGCCACGACCATCAAGGCCGCTAAGAAACTGGTCGAGCGCGAAGAAGCGGAAGTCTGGGACATCCTGGAAGACGTCATCCGTGAACATCCGGTGCTGTTGAACCGTGCGCCGACCCTGCACCGCCTGGGTATCCAGGCGTTCGAGCCGGTGTTGATCGAAGGCAAGGCCATCCAGCTGCATCCGCTGGTCTGTACTGCGTTCAACGCCGACTTCGACGGTGACCAGATGGCCGTGCACGTGCCGCTCTCGCTGGAAGCCCAGCTGGAAGCGCGCGCGCTGATGATGTCCACCAACAACATCCTGTCGCCGGCCAACGGCGAGCCGATCATCGTGCCGTCGCAGGACGTGGTGTTGGGCCTGTACTACATGACCCGCGCCCTGGAAAACAAGAAAGGCGAGGGCATGGCCTTCGCCAACATCGCCGAAGTGAAGCGCGCATACGACAACCGTGCGGTCGAACTGCACGCCAAGGTCAAGGTCCGCATCACCGAAGTGGTGACCGACGAGAACGGCAACAAGAGCAAGCAGAACAGCATCGTGGAGACCACGATCGGTCGCGCGCTGCTGGCCGAAATCCTGCCGGAAGGCCTGCCGTTCGCGCTGGCCAACACCGAGTTGAACAAGAAGGCCATCAGCCGCCTGATCAACTCCAGCTACCGC
>CALCNV010000020.1 GCA_937897645.1 uncultured Lysobacteraceae bacterium | reverse complement strand
CCCGTCACCGGCTTGCGGGACTGCACGCTGGCATCACCCAGCACCGCCACCTCCATGCCCTCCAGATGATCCAGTCCGGTCAGCGTGGTGCGGTAAATGTCCCACGCATCCGCCGCCACGTTTCGGAAGGTGGCCGGAACGGTGCCAACGGACTGCACCTCCACCACCGTGTTGGACACGTAATTGATCACCACCAGGTCCACATGCTCGCCGGTCGTTTCATCACGCAACTGCACAAGGTCGCCCTGATCGGTCGCGCCCACCCAGAACGGCGTCGAATTGGTCAGGGTCAGGATCTCATCCTCCAGCCATGTCGTTCCGCCGGTCAGTGTCTGGGTGCCCGCCTGATCCCGCCCGTCGAAGGATAGGCCGCAATCCACAAAGAAGGCCTCCCGCTGGTCCTCGATGGTCAGCGGATGCAGCTTCTCGATGTAGCGCCGGGTCGCGCCATCCACCACGCGCTCGATGCCGTAATAGACCGCGTTCTCGGAGCCGCGAGGAATGGTGCAGACCGTGAACACCTTTCCATCGGTCTCATGCTGGGCCCAGCCCACCACTTCCTGCTCGCGCAGATAAGTCAGGGTGAAGAAGCGGCCATCCTCGGTGACGATGTGCATGGCGTTGTAGGGCACTTGCTGGAAGGCCATGTCCACCACCGTGCGGCCCGCCTTGCGGAGTAGGTGCGCGGCATAGATGCCCAGGTCGTTGCCGGTGTAGCCATCCTTGGTGAACTGATAACCAAGGTCACGGATGACGCCGCCACGGCCCTGCAGGTACAGGACATTCTCGCCAATCACCTGCGCCGCCAGCCGACTGGATCCGAACCACGATTGCGGCTTGAACCCGATCTTGCCCGGTGCCACCACCTCGTCGGCGCCCGTCGTCATCAGCCATTCGGCAGAAGCCGTCATCACGATCAGGTTATCCAACGGCACCAGCTCACGGATGGGCTGCACCAACCTGGCGTTGATCGTGATCGTGATGCCATCGCTGTCCAGCAACGGCGTGGTTTTCCCGTGATTCGCGTAGTCGCCGGCCTTGGACATGAAAAGGGTCTGCGGCTGCGCAGGCGTGCCGGCCCAGATCAGGCGGTCGGAGTAGAACTCGACCTCGCCCGGATAGCCAAATCCAGGATTCCAAGCCGAATAGGCCCACAGGTCCGTTGCGTTGTAGCTGGCCGTATCGAATCGCGTCACCACGATGGCAACCAGATTGGCCGGCGCCTCGTAGAACGTGATGGTCGACGCAGTGAAGTCTAGGTCCCAGCCTTGTGCCATGGTCGTGCGCCTTTAGGGAAGCTGCTCATTGTCGCCGTTGTCGGAGCCCGTACCGTTCCCGCCCAGGCCCGACCCGCTATCACGCGGGGGGACATAGTTGGGATCTTGCTGCACCGGAGCGCCGCCAATCGTGACCGCATAGGTTCCATCGGTGGCCGCGGGCGCCGCCAGCACGAACGTGCGCGTCACGCCATCGCCCACCAGGTTCCACGTTGCCGAGGGGCTGGGCGCCGTGCCCACCACCTGCTCGGGCAGGCGCAACTGCACCGTGCCGCTCACCGTCTTGGACGTCAGCAGCGCGGTGATCAGGACGATGCCATAGCCGGAATCGACATATTCCCACTCGATGCCCACGGTCCAGGTATTCGTGCCATCCGTTCGAACATCGCCAGCGCCATCCCACGCGCGGCCGAACTCATGGATAGGCTGGCGGTTGCCCGTCTCCTCCCAGTTGGTCCCGCCCGCCGGAATGGTGACCGCCTTGTATGTCTTGCCGTCCGACCGACGAAGATCACCAAGCGCCACCGAACGGTCACCGACCACCCAGGGCTTGATCTGGCCAAGGTTCTTGGTCTCCATGTAGAACAGGGAGCCCACGCTGTTGGCCGTGAAAATGTCCGCGTTGGACGTCAGGGTCACATTGCCGGTCGCGGCATTGGACACCACCACCCGGGACTCGTCGGTATTCAGATCGCGGAAAGGCCCGTCCTTGGTCTGGTGAAGCACGACCTGGAAGAAGGTGGACGACGTGCGCCGGATGGTCTGGGGCGCGACTTCCTGATTCGCCATATACAGCACGTCGTTGGACTGCGTGTAACGCACCTCAAGCGCCTGGGCGTAGGACCAGGGCGTGGCCACCACCAGGGTGGCATCGGCCACCCACCACAAGGGAGAGCTGGCCGGGGTGTGCCCCGTGTTCCCCGCCTGCAGCGAGCGATAGATGATGCCTCCGCTGTTGACGTAGGCATGCAGGCCATAGGTCGTGCCGCCTGCATACGCCGTGGTGTCGCTGGTCTGCACCTGCACCAGCACGTCATTGGCCAGGAACCGGGCGTAATAGTTGGAGAACTCGATCACGTAGGCCACTTCGGACCCGGCGTCGGCGCTGAACACGAACGGCAGCAGCCGGAATCGTGTGGCCTCATCAAAGGCAGCTGTCAGGAACTGGGTCCCGCCACGAAACTCAACGCCGCCCGTGGGCCGCACGATGAAGTTGTATAGCGTCTTGAGCGCCACCTGATACCGCGCGGTGTCGACCCTGGCGTAGAGCGAGGGGGAAATTTCCCCAGCGGTCAGGCTGGGCTGGAGCAGGGGCGAGGGCATCAGTTGCGCGCCAGGATGGACGCAGGCATCGGGTCAGGCCCGTTGTCCTGCTGGTCGTATTGGATATTCGCGTTGATGTTGAAGCTGTTGTTGTAGCGGGTCATCGCCACCTGCAGCCAGTTGGACGATGCGGTCAGCGGCAGGGCCAGCTCCATGGACAGCCGATCGGCAATGGTCGACACCATCATCGGGGAGAACACCGCCGGGTTGGTGACCTTGGCCACATAGGTGATGTACGACTGCTGGCTGTTGGCCAGGATCACCGAGCTGTTGCCGTCGTCGGCCAGCATCAGGCGATAGGCGAACATGCCCTCACGCTTGTACGCATCCCACGGCCCGCCGCAGCAGCCGCCCCAGTAGCCGATCGATGCGCCGGCCTCACTCAAGGGACCGACCTCAAGGATCCGCAGGCAGTCGTCAGGCTTGGCAAACTGGTAGGCCCAGCCATCCAGTTGCAGGTTGGGCGTCACGCTGGCCAAGGCCTTGACCTTGACCGCGAACGGGAAGGCCGCCGACTCCATGACCTCGTCACGGCACTGCGCATAGTTGCGATTGCACAACCGCGCTTCTTTACTGTTCTCGTTGAGTGCCGCCACCGTCTTGTCGGAGCCCACTCGACCAATGGCAAGGTTGTAGATATCTAACTGACTGGCCAAGGGATTCTCCTAAAAGCATGCCCGAGTTTCCCCGGGCATGAATGGTGTCGCAGGGACAGACGGGATTATGCGTCCTTTTTCTCTTCTTCGGCAGCAGATTCGCCTTCGCCAAGCTCGGCGCGGTCTGCGTCCGTCAGCTCCAGGTCTGCGTCGCCGTAATCTTCGCCGCGATTGGTGACGCCCTGCATGTCGTTGTCCAGATCACGCAACGCCTCGCGCGTGGCTTCCGGATCGCCCTTGTGTTCGGCACGCACGTCGCGCGCGGCCAGCTTGTTGGCCTTGGCGGCAGCGTTCAGGGGAATCAGGGCCTTGCCAGGTACGCCCCAATACTGGACGGTCAGGTGCGGAGTGCCCGGACCCACCAGCATGTTGTTGATGTAGGACTGCTCGGTGACCTTGTAGGTCGGAACGGTGTCCAGTTGACGCGCAACCGGCCGGCGCTGGATTGGCGCGGGCTTGGTCGATGCTGCGGTTTTCTTGGCGGTGGCCATGCACTTCTCCAGGCGGTGGGTCGGATGGACCAGAAGGGGGCGAGTTGCCCCGCCCCCTCATGGATTACAGGTTGGAGGCCTGGGCTACAGCGTAGGGCTTCCAGGTCTGCGGGTCGCGCGTCAGGAACGCACTGATCGCACCGCCGCCGGACATGGTCCCGACGATGGTATAGCGGACGCCGAGATAACGCTCGTAGTCGCCATACGGCAGCGGGATCACGCCCAGCGTCTTGCCGGCCGGGGTCAACGACGCCAGCGCAATGGCGCCGCTGGAGTAGTGAACGGTCGGGGACGTGGCCAGGCCCACCGTGCTATCCGATTCCAGGGAGTAGGCCAGGCTGGTGCCGCCCGCAAAGGCGACGTCGATCTGGACCACCAGGAAGCAGGAGCCGGCAAAGCCGCCCAGGTTCTGGATGACGTTGGTGAACGAGTTGCCCGCAAGGGTGTCGATCACGTTGGTGGAGATAGCGGTGGTCGTGACGACCTGGCTATCGGAAAATTCATTCTGGCGATCAAGCAACATAGCGGCGATTCCTTATTCAGTGGCTCGGGCCTGGGTAAGGCCGTCACCGGATGGGAGTGCGAGGGCTTAGACGACGCGGGCTTCGGTCGTCAACATGCGATCGATCTTGCGCACCGGGTTGCCGGCGAACATGGTCACGCGCTTGCCGGCAATCTCGCCTTCGGTCACGGTGTACTGGGCCTTGTTCAGGACCTGGCGACGCAGGAACGAGCGCACACGACCCGGCACATACCAAACCTTGTTACCGGCACCGTCACCGATCAGCTCGTCGGCCTGGATCATCAGGTCGATCAGATCGGCGCCGGTCGCGGCGTTCTTGGTCAGGTCGCTGGAATCGATGTTGCAGATGCGCACGATGTTGCGCCAGTCCTCGACCGCGATGCCGCCGTTCCATTCGAACCAGTCACGGTACATCGGCAGCTCGCCCACGCCGTCCGGAGCGGTGCACAGCTCCACGCCGTAGTCGTCATGCTGCAGGCCAGCGGCCGAGCCCTTCGGATAGATGCCGTACACCGAACCCGCGGCCCAGGAGATCAGCAGGATGGACATATTGTCCGAGCCCGTGCCGCCCGCGTCGATAATGTTGCGGCTGTTTTCCGGCGAGCTGGCGCCGATATCGCTGTAACGCGGCATCAGGCCCAGGAAAGACTCGGGGCTGGTGCCGGTGTCTCCATACAGCAGGGTCTGCATGAAGGTCTGGTTCATGGCCTCCATGTGACGGCGGTTCTTGCGCAGGCGATACACCGAGCTGTTGCCCGAGAGATCGGCCAGCAGCTTGTCGACCTTGCCCAGCGAGGTGAGCGAGCCCATGGACTCGGTCAGATCGGTGCTGGTGCCCTTGGACGGCAGGATACCGGCGTTGAGCTTGCGGTAGACGGCAGTCGGCAGGCCGGTGGTGACCGAGATGCGGTGACCGCCGGTGCTGTTCGCCTCGAACCACGGGATATCGTCCAGTGCTTCGTTGGCTTGGGTGAGCAGTTCAGCGACGGGCAGCGGTTCGCCGTTGACGCCGAACTCCTTGGAGACTTCCAGGAGGGTGGGATAGTTTGCGCCGAGAGTGGCCATTGTCTTACTCCGATAGTTGGGTCAGGTTTGGGTTATGCCCCGGGAGGCAGTTTCTTGTTGGGCTTGCTGGCGGAGGCAATCATGCGTTCAGCCATGGCTGCTTCCGTGTTCGCAGGGGCGCGCGGCGCTTCCGCACCGAGACCGTGAACGACACCTTTCTCGCGGGAGGCATTGCCTACCTTGAAGGCCCAGCGCAGCAGCGCGGGGTGGTTGCCCAGTCCAGACTCGATCAGAAACTGCTTCAATTCGGGATCGCCATAGGTGGTGAAGGCTTGCTGCGCCACCATCAGGTTCTCCTCAAACTTCGCTCCACCGATGACCGGGTCCGCTTTCGCAGACTCGGCCCACTGCGCGATGCGCTCATTGGTGTCGCCAGCGAGTTGAGCTTCAATCTCCGCACGGAACTTGATACCTGCATCCACGATGGCCTGCTGCCGCGCGAGCGGTGACAGGGTCTCGATGGTGCTTGCCAGGGTGTCCAGCTCTGCGCGCCATTCGGCGGAGACCTCGATACCTTCCGGCAGTACCAGCTCGGTGGGGGCTTGATCGCCCTTATCGCCGGCAGCTTCGCCAGTTGCCGGTTCCCCAGACTCGCCTGCCGGCTTGCCTGCATCACCCGCACCCGCATCGCCACCCGCACCGCTTGCTCCAGCCTCGCCGCCTTCGGACCCAGATGCGCCTTGTGCGCCCTGGCCGTCGGATCCTGCTCCGCCTTCGCCCCCCGGTTGACCTGACCCTGCACCACCAGCATTGGCGGCTGGTGCGGCTGGAGTTTCAACCGGGATTGTCTGATTCGTCATTTGCCTGTTGCTCCGCAAGTTGAGCGCGCTTCACGCGCTGGAGGTATTCGGACCGCATTACAAGCTCTTGTTCTGGGCATGCCTCGCGGATCTCCTCCAGCAGCCAGTCCCCCAGCTCCCGGACACCCACGTCATGCGCCAGGTCCATCGCGTTCGGCTTGTACTTGATCGGGCGATTGCAGCCCGTCACATCAAGGATTCGCCACGCCATGGCCCTACCGAGCGGAGTCTGCATCAGATGCTTGACCGCATCAAGCTCTGTTTTACGTTGCGCGTTCTCCAGCGTCTGGTTGCGCTGCACAACGGAACGGTCGTTTGTCTTGCCCATAGGTTACCTTCGCGGTTGGAGACGGCGCGGAAATTTGGTAGTGGCGACCTTCAGATCACCAGGTATTCAACTTTCCGGCTTGCATCATTCAACGGCCTCAGACTGCACCATCACCAGCCCTAGCCGTGCCACCGCTTCAAACGGCCCCTGCTCGCTGACATCAAGCGCATCAAACAGCCCCGCCACCGTACCAGCCGGTAACGTGATGCCTGCTTGTGCGGCCAGCCCTTC
>CALCNV010000019.1 GCA_937897645.1 uncultured Lysobacteraceae bacterium | reverse complement strand
CCGCGCGCCTTGCCCATCTCGTGCAGGCCGCGCGCGTAATCCAGCGCGAAGCCCAGCCCGTCGATGGGCCGTTCGAACAACAACAGCAGGCCATCCGAACGGTCGATCAGGCGCCCGCGCCATTGTTCCTGCAGGCGCAGCACCAAGCGGTCGTGTTCGCGGAAAAGTTCGGACGCGGGGATATCGCCCAAGCGCTCGACCAGGCTGGTGGAATCCACCAGATCGGTCAGCAGGATGGTGCGCAGCTGAGCGCCTTCGGAGGCGGTGCGGGCGATAAGGTTCATGCCAGCGCTACCGTAGCACTCAATCCTGCCACTCGACACGATTGCCGCCGACGCTCTTGGCCCGGTACAGGGCCTTGTCGGCCTGGGCATACCAGTCGTTCCAGTCGCGCTCCGGGTCGATCAGGCAGGCACCGACGCTCAGCGTGCAGATCAGCGGCGGCGACGGCTGCATCTGCTGCAGCGCGTGCGCGGTGCTGACCACGAAATCGGCATAACGCAGCATTTCGTCGCGGTTGGCGGCTTTGAGCAGCAGGCAGAATTCGTCGCCGCCCAACCGGCAGGCCATGTCGTGGGAACCCGACAGCGAGCGCAGGATGTTGGCGACACTCTGCAGCACGCGGTCACCCAACAGGTGGCCGTAGACGTCGTTGACGTTCTTGAAGCGGTCGCAGTCGATCAGCAGCAGGCCGTAGCCGTGGAAGCCACCGTTGTTGCGGCCCTGCTCCAGGTACAGGGCCAATCCGCGCCGGTTGGATAGCGAGGTGAGTTCGTCGGTGCGGTTGAGTTCTTCGCTCTGGTTGAGCCGGTGCGAGGTGACGCGCAGGCTGTCCAGCGCGGCCTGCAGCTCCTGGTTGCGGCGGCGCAGGCGGTGGATCAGGCCTTGTTCGTTGGAGACCACGCGCATGATGGCGCGGCGCAGGAAATGCGAGACCAGCGCGGCATCGCGATCCACCAGGCGCTGGAACTCCTCGTGCTGCAGTTCCAGTAATACGCCGTCGCTGGCCACGGTCGCGGTGGCGCTGCGCGCGTGGTCGCCGATCAGCAGGCCCAGTTCACCGAAGAATTCGCCCACTTCCAGGCGCTTGGCGGCCAAGTCGTCGCCGAAGTCCAGCACCACCGCGCCCTCCAGGATCACGAACATGCAGGTGCCGATGTCACCGCGCAGGAACAGTTTTTCGCCGGCCTCGACCGGACGCACGCGCCCGGCCTGCGCGAACAGCTCGCACTCGGCCGCCGACAGCACGGCGACCGTCGGATCATTAGGCACTACTTCAACCGCCGGGCGCGCCGGCAAGTGACCAGCGTCCAGCACTGCGTTGTCCGGTTTCATTCCACGTCCCACTCCGTGAATTACGGAGGATAGCATCCGGATTGGACCAGATTCGGGGCACCTTGCGCGGTTTTCAGGCGCCGCGCGTCGCTAGTCCGGGGAAACATCCTGCGGCCTGCGGCGATGACGGCGAACGCTCCATGGCCGTGGCGGGCAGGGACTGCAGGCCACGGTGTTTATTCCTTCGAGCATTGCACCGCGGTGGTTCAAGCAGCCTGGTTACCGGGGGGCCGGGCCCATGCCGTCGCGGCGCTCATTCCCTCGACGCGCAAGGCTGGCCTTCGGTGCAAAGCGCGCGGCGCTCGATGCTGTTACGCGCGTCTTCGCGTTCCTCGCGCATCTGCGCGACGGTCTTGCACACCTTCTTGGACACATGGCTGCCGGTGAGCTTGACGCTCTTGCAGACCACGCGCTCGTCTTCCGTGTCGTTGATGGCCGCCTGGATCCACTCCAGGGAGTTGATCGTCTCCAGCAGTTGCCGATCAGACAACTCGCTTTCCGTGTGCTTGCCGTCGATCAGCTTCAGAAGGCTGTCCTGCTTGGCGACGATTTGATCGCGCTTGCTGGCCGGCATGTCCGCGTAACGGCCCTGGCTTGCCATCATGTCGGCGCGTATCTGCTGCTGCTGAACCCTGACTTCGTCAAAATCGAGGGGGGTGCGCTGCTCGGACCACGCGGGTAATGCGAAGGCGGCGGCAAGAACAACGACAAGGATCAGTTTCATGGGTGACATGACTGGGCATCCCTTTCATGGTTTGCCGCAGGATACTGCGCGTTTCTGGGCCTGTCATGTGCAGGCCTAGGCCGGTTGAGGAGGGCTATCCGCCCTCCTCAACCCAGGCCATGGACAGGGCTGCTGCCCGGGAATTACGCCGCCTTGTCGCCCTGGAACTGTTCTTCCTCGGTCGAACCTTTCAGCGCCGTGGTCGAGGACTGGCCCTGCTGGATGGCCTGGGTCACGGCGTCGAAATAACCCGTGCCCACTTCGCGCTGGTGCTTGACCGCGGTAAAGCCCCGGTCGGCGGCGGCGAACTCGGCTTCCTGCAATTCCACGAAGGCGCTCATCTGGCGGCGGGCATAGCCGTGGGCCAGGTTGAACATGGAGTAGTTGAGCGCATGGAAACCGGCCAGGGTGATGAACTGGAACTTGTAGCCATAGCCGGCGATTTCCTTCTGGAATTTCGCGATGGTGGCGTCGTCCAGGTTCTTCTTCCAGTTGAAGCTGGGCGAGCAGTTGTAGGCCAGCAGCTTGCCGGGGAACTTGGCGTGGATGGCTTCGGCGAACTTGCGCGCGAACTCCAGGTCCGGCTTGCCGGTCTCGCACCACACCAGGTCGGCGTAGGGCGCGTAGGCCAGGCCGCGGCTGATGGCCTGGTCCAGGCCGTTGTCGGTCTTGTAGAACCCTTCGACCGTGCGCTCGCCGCGCACGAACGGCTTGTCGTTGTCGTCAATGTCGCTGGTCAACAGGTCAGCAGCTTCGGCATCGGTACGCGCGACCAGCAGGGTTGGCACGCCCAGCACGTCGGCGGCCAGGCGCGCGGCGTTCAATTTCTCGATGGCTTCACGCGTGGGCACCAGCACCTTGCCGCCCATGTGGCCGCACTTCTTCACGCTGGCCAGCTGGTCTTCGAAATGCACGCCGGCTGCGCCGGCCTCGATCATCGCCTTCATCAATTCAAAGGCATTCAGCACGCCGCCGAAACCCGCTTCCGCGTCGGCCACGATCGGCTGCAGGTAATCGACGCTGTTGTCGCCTTCGGC
>CALCNV010000018.1 GCA_937897645.1 uncultured Lysobacteraceae bacterium | reverse complement strand
CCAGCGCCTCGATGTCCTCGCGCTCGATCGGGGTGATGAAGCTGTCGACCAGCGCGTGGCTGATCTTGTCCGACGCGGTGCGTTCGCGTTGGCGGGCCAGCTTGAAGGCGTCCAGCGCCGGCTGCCGGTCGGCCGCCTTCATCATGCTGTGCAGGGCCTTGGTGCTGTCATAGGCCGCCTGTGCCGCCTCGTCGAGCAGGGTGTAGAACAACTGGCCGGAGCCGAAGATCGTCTGCAGCGAGAACATTTGGAGCATCCCCGGCCGTCACGGGAGGGACGGCAACCGGGCGGAATTATGACTGATTCGTGACTTTCAGGTGACCTGGTGCGGGGAGGAGGTTCCTGGTTGCTGGTTCCTGGTTGTTGGCAAAAGCAAAGAGCCCGGCCCCTATCCCACCAGGAACCAACAACCAGGAACCAACAACCGCCCCACCCCCATCCCTCCCACTTTGTTAAACTCCCCCCGCGCCGCGGCGCATCTTATGGACGACGACCCTACGCAACCCCTGCACGCCCGCATGCTCCATGCGCTGCGTGCCCCAGCCGCCGCCCGCCCCGGCCGGAATCGCCCGCGTGCTTGAACTGCTGATCGTTGCCGCCCTGATCGTGCTCAACGCCTTCTTCGCCCTGTCGGAGATGGCCCTGATGACCTCGCACAAGTTGCGCCTCAAGCAGATGGCGCAGGAGAGCAAAGGCGCGGCCAAGGCGCTGGCCCTGGCCGAGCATCCGGACAACCTGCTGTCCACCGTGCAGGTCGGCATCACCCTGATCGGCGTGCTGGCGGGTGTATTCGGTGGCGAAGCCATCGGCCTGATGATCGCCGACTGGGTGTCGGGCATCTGGCCCACCGCCCAGCGCTACGCGGCCACCATCGGCATCGTCACCGCGGTAAGCCTCATCACCGCCGCCCAGGTCATCTTCGGCGAACTGATTCCCAAGCGCCTGGCGCTGACCAATGCGGAAAACATCGCCGCCGCCGTCGCCATCCCGCTGGATTGGCTGTCGCGCATCGCACGGCCCGTGGTGTTCGTGCTCGGCTCCATCAACCGGCTGGTGCTACGCATGCTCGGCATCCGCGACGACAACCGCAACGCGGTCAGCGAAGAGGAAATCCGCATGCTGGTCAGCGAAGGCCACGCCCAGGGCGTGATCGACGTGGACGAGCGCAACATGATGAACCGGGTGCTGCGCCTGGGCGACCGCACCGCGGACAGCCTGATGACCCCGCGCAAGAAAGTCGTGTGGCTGGATCAATCCGCCAGCTATGAAGACAACCTTGCCACCATGCGCAAGTCGCAGTTCTCGCGCTTCCCGGTCTACCGCGGCAATGACCAGGACGTGATCGGCATACTCGAGGTCAAGTCACTGCTGGACCGTTTCGCCGAAAAATCACCTGAGATCTTCCAGAACCTGCGCGAACCGCTGTTCGTTTCCGAATCCACGCACGCAATGAAACTGCTGGAGATCCTGCGCGAAGAACAGCAATCGCTGGCGCTGGTGGTGGACGAATACGGCGAGATCCAGGGCCTGGTGACGCTGAGTGACTTGATGGGCGCGGTGGTTGGCCGCCTGCAGGCTTCGGAAAACAGCGATGAAGACGCGCTGGTGGTGGTACGCGACGATGGTTCCTTGCTGGTCGATGGTTCGTTGCCGAATGACGACCTGCGCGAACTGCTGGGCGGCGTGGCCCTGCCCGACGGCGACGAAGCCGACTACAACACGATTGCCGGGCTGGTGATCGAGCAATTTGGCCGCATCCCGCACGTCGGCGAGCATTTCGACTGGGCCGGCTGGCGCATCGAAGTCGTGGACCTGGACGGCGCACGCATCGACAAGCTGCTGGTACAGAAACTGCTGCAGGACGACGATGACGACGCCGGAGCCTGAGCACGGCGCGACACAGGGTGCGGACGACCCGCACGAACCCGGTGGCAGCGGCCACGTCGTCACCACGCGTGCGGTACTGGATGCCTTCGCCGAAGGCGATCCGGAAGAGCAGCTGCAGTTGGGCGACGTGGTTTCCGGGTTGCGCCAGACGGCGTTCGGCATGCTGCTGTTCGTTGGCATCCTGCCGGCCTTCCTGCCGATTCCCGGCGTGGCCGGCGCCATCAGTGGGCCGCTGGTGATGCTGATCGGCGCGCAGTTGTTGATCGGCCTGAGCAAGCCGTGGTTGCCGGGCTTCCTCGCTCGCCGTGGTCCGCAGCGCAAGTCGATGCAGCGCTTCCATGACGTGATGGCACCGTGGTTGCGTCGCCTGGAAAAACTGGTGCGTCCGCGCCTGCCGTGGGTGCTGGAACACCCCGTCGCCAGCGCCTTCACCGGCCTGCTGCTGATCCTGCTGGGCATGTTGCTGGCCCTGCCGATCCCGTTCACCAACTATGTGTTCGGCGTATTGATGCTGCTGTTCGTGTTCTCGCTGCTGGAACGCGACGGCGCGCTGATGCTGGTCGCGTGGCTGGCGGGCGCGATTGCGGTAGTGGTGTTCGGATTCATCTCCGGCAACCTGCTGCAGGTGCTGGCGGAAGTTGTCCAGGGGTGGTTCTGAGGCTAGGCCCTGTCGCCTTGCTGTACGCGCGGATTGAATGCATCGCCAAGCGGCATCTGCGTCACGTGGCGGCCCATCCCGTACTCCGGCAGTTCCATCGCGTCTCGAAAATATCGGCCCATCAGGACACGGGACAACACCGGGAGCCGCATCATCAGGGTCGCAAAGTCCCGGGCTCTAACGCCCATCGCTGTCTTCGGCACGAATGACGGAACCAGGCCCTCGGCGTACTTCTGCTTGCGTTCGGTGTAGGGCTTGATGCGCTTCTCGTACTGCGCGAGCGCTGAGTCGATGTCAGCCCCGTGCCGATAGAGTTCTCCAGCCAGCACATACGCTTCGGCAAGTGCCAGGCCTGCGCCCTCTCCGGCGATGAGCGACGGACACGCAGCCGCATCGCCGACCAGGGCTACCCTGCCTTTCGTCCACGTGTCCATCCTGATCTGGCTGATGCTGTCGAAGTAGACGCCATCTGCTTCGTCCAGGGCAGACAATATTGCAGGGCATTCCCAGCCCATGCCGGAGTACGCGTCCTTCAGTGCAGCTATGCGCCCGGACTCATTTGCAGGAAGGACGCCAGTAAGATATTCATTCCTGAGCAGCATAAAGAAGAGGGTCTTGTCCTCGCGTATCGGAAACCGGGCGATATACCTCCCCGGCGCCGTGTGGGCCACATACAGATCTTCGTCGCGCGGCCGATAGCCGGCCACCTCGAACGACGCGACGTGGCAACCCATCGGATATTCGTACTCTTGCTCCGGTCCGAATGCGATGTGACGTACCTTCGAGTGAAGCCCGTCAGCCCCGATGACGAGGTCGACCTCCCTTGCAGGTCCGTGTTCGAAGCCAACGCGCGCCCGCACCCCATCGCCTTCGATCGTGACGATGCTGCCCCCGAATACTGTTTCCACGCGACCATCCAACAAGCCGTGGATTGCAGTGGCGATGTCTCCGCGCGCCAAGGTGGCAATGCGCTGGTTCGCCAGGCGCTGCAGGACTCGTGAAGGATAACCGCCACGCGTCCTGCCTTTGCTGTCGACCATGCGCAGCTCATCGGTGTGGTACTGAAGTTCCAGCAACTCTGGAAGCAATCCCATCTTTTCAACTGCGTCGTAGCCAACGCCCCACAGGTTCAGGACGTAGCCACCCGCGCGCAGCGTCGGAGCCCGCTCGACGAGCAGCACTTCGTGGCCCATGTTGCTGAGCCAGTACGCCAAGGCCGTGCCTGCGATACCTGCCCCGTTGATGGCTACCTTCATTTTCGTCTAACCCGCCTTCTGGATTGATCCCGACAAAGGTACCTCGACGCACCGCCCGGCCACGGACAATCGCGTGAACCGGCCGCCGCGATGAACCCGGGCACGCCTGCCATGGGCCGCGCGCGGTCCTAGATGAGCAACTGCGAAAACTCGGTCGCACTCATCGGGTAACCCAACCAGTAGCCCTGCGCCAAATTGCAACCACGCGCGCGCAGGATCTCGAATTGCGCTTCCTTCTCCACACCCTCGGCGACGACCGTGATCCCGAGTGAGTGGGCCATCGCGATGATCGCCGTGGTCAACGCCAGGTCATCCGGATCGCGCTGCATGTCGGCGATGAAACTGCGGTCGATCTTCACGCCATCCACCGGCACGCGGCGCAGGTGGCTCAGACCGGAGAAACCGGTGCCGAAATCGTCAAGCCACACCTTCACGCCGGTGCGATGCAGCTTGGCCAACAAGGCGCTGGCGTGGGCCTCGTCGCTGATCACCGCGGTTTCGGTGAGCTCAAGGTGCAGGCGCGAAGCCGGCAATCCCGTGTCGCGCAGGCAGGCGGCGACTTCCTCGGGCAAGTCGCCAGTACGCAGTTGCCGTGGTGACACGTTGACCGACACGAACGGCGGCTCGTAGGCACCGGACGTGGCGGCCCAGTGCGCAGCCGCCATGCACGCCGCACGCAACACGCGCGGGCCGATGGTTTCAATCAGGCCACTCTGCTCGGCCACGTCGATGAACACCGACGGCGCGATGGCGCCCATTTCCGGGTGCTGCCAGCGCAGCAGCGCTTCTGCGCCGACCACGCGCTTGTCCGAGAGACGCACGATGGGCTGGTAGACCAGGCTGAGTTCGCCGCGCTCCCAGGCACCGCGCAATTCCTGCTCCATGTGTACGCGGCGTTCGACCGCCTGGTCCATGGCACGGCTGTAATAGCGGTAGCAGTTCTTGCCGGCGACCTTGGCCTGGTACATGGCGATGTCGCCGTTCTTCATCAGCGCCGTCGCGCCGGAGGCATCTTCCGGGAACAAGGTGATGCCGATGGACGTGCCCAGGAATACCTGGCGCCCTTCCACTACCAGCGGCTGGCCCAACTCCTTGACCAGCGCTTCGGCCAGGCGCGTCGCCGCGGAGCGCACGTCGCCGTTCTGGATGAGGATCACGAACTCGTCGCCGCCAAAGCGTGCGAGCAAGGCTTCGTCGCCGCCCATCAGTTCCACCACGCCACGGATGCGGTTGGCGAACTGCAACAGGACTTCGTCACCGGCTTCGTGGCCCAGCGTGTCGTTGACGCGCTTGAAGTCATCGATATCGGCGAACAGCAGCGCCAACTGGCGACCCGCGCCGCGCAACATCATCAGGCGGTGGTCCAGGCTTTCGCGGAATGCAAGCCGGTTGGTGAGGCCGGTGAGTGCATCGGTGTACGCCATGCGCCGTACGTCGCGGTCGTGGCGGGCAATGCTGTCGTTCATGTGGCTGAAGGCGCGCACCAGGTCGCCGACTTCATCCTGGCGGTCACTGACCAGTTGCTTCGCGTCGTAGTTGCCAACGCCGATGGCATTCGCTGCATCCGCCAGTTGCCGGATCGGCCTTACCAGGGTGCGCTGCGCATACCACGCGATGCCCACGCACAACGCCGCCAAGGCCGCCAGCAACAGTGCAAACCAGCCCATGTGCCGCTGCCCGAGTTCCTGCAGGCGGCTGTTGAGGTTTCCCGCCGCGCGCTCCTCGCTGGCGCGGATCTCGGCCAGCGAATAACCCACGCGAACGCCACCGATGCGCTGGTTGCCGATGCTGATTACCTGCGACACATCCACCACCTGCTTCGACCACTGCGTGAGCAACTGGTCGGAAGCCACCGCGGCGCGTGCCAGCGGATCGGTCATGGCCTGGCCATAGGCCGATATGTCGTAGGAACCGTCATGCACGATGTTGCCGTCGGCGTCATACACCAGCACGTAGGCAACGTCCGGCTGGCGCGAAGCGGCGCGCACGGTGCTGCCGATCGCATCCAGGTCCGAGTAGTACAACGGATTGGTCAGCGCGTCCGCCAACTGTTCCACCATTGCCTCGCCGCGCCGGTTGAGCGCGTCAGCTGCCATCGCCTGCATGGCCTCGCGACCCAGCACGTCGACTTCGCGCTGCATCATCGACTGGCGTTGCAACAACAAGGCGAGCAGCGCGAACACCAAGGCCAGGGTGATGGCCATGGCCACCAGGAAACGCGCCTGCAGCCCGAAACGCAGGTTCATTCGACTTGCTCGCGCACGCGCACCACACCATCACGCACGCGGTCCAGGCCCGCTTGCGCATCGGCATCCACCGGCAGGAAACGCGTGGTGCGGAAGAACAGGTTCATGGCCTCGCGCGCGGCAGGATCGTTGGCCGCTTGCAGCAACACTTCGCGCAGGCGTGCCTCGACTTTCGGGTCCAGGTTGCTGCGTACCATTTCCAGTGCGCGCGGATAGTCCGGGGTTTCATGGATGACCTTCATGTCCTGGCGGAAGGCAGGCGGCATGCGCCGCACGTCGCCCCAGTCCTGGCTGCTGAACACGCCCGCATCAACCAGCCGCTTGTGCACCCAGGCAGCGATGTTCAATTCGGAACGTGCGAACACATAGCCCACCGAGTCCGGCGTGGGCCGGTCCATCGGCGAGAGCAGGATTTCGAGCTGCAGCCCTTGGTCGAGCAGCGCGGCTGCCGGCACGATGTAGGCACTGGTGGAACCGGTGCTCTGGAAGGCGATGCTGCGCCCCTGCATGTCGGCCAGGCTGTTGATGCCGCTGTCCTTGCGCGCGAAGAAAACCGAATGGTAGCGGCTGACCCCGCCGCGTTCCGTCAACAACAAAGGCTTGGCGCCCGCGCGCCGCTGCAACTGCATGCCGGTGCCCGAGGTCTCGGTGACCCAGTCGACCCGGCCACGACGCAGGTAGCTGGTCATCTGCTGGGTATCGCGCGCCATCAGGATGCGGCCTTCGGTGATGCCGACGTCGCGCATGCGCGGCACCACGTAATCCAGCAACGGCTTGAGCTGTTCGTAGTGCGCCTTGGGGTCGTCGCTGATCCGGCCGAGGACCAGCACGCTGCCCTCATCGGCCTTGGCCGGTGCGGGAGTCGCCGCGCAGGCAACGGAATGCAGCAATAACAGGGCAAGTCCAAACCAGGTGGTGCGCAACGTCAGGGCTCGCTTCAACAGCAAATGTGAGAGTAGACGAAAGCATGGTGCAGGGGTAGTGATTCAAGCCCCGTTTTCGCCTGCCAGGCGCGCCATGCGCTGCGCATCCGCCAGGATGCCGCGCAGCAATCGCACCTCCTGCTCGTTCAGGTTGGCGCGCAGGAAGATGCGCCGCAACTTGCGCATCGCCGAATCGGGCGCGCGTCCCTTGTGGAAATCGATGTCGTCCAGCGTCTCGCCCAATTGGGCGAACATGCCTTCCATCTGCGCGTGGCTGGCAAGCGCTTCGTGGGCAGCCGCAACCATGGGGACAGGCTGCTCGCCGAGTGCAAGCAAGGACAGGCGCAGTTCGTAGGCCAGCACCTGCACCGCCGCCGCCAGGTTCAGCGAGCTGTACTCCGGGTTGGCCGGGATATGCACCGCGGCATGGCACAGCTGCAGTTCTTCATTGCTGAGGCCGGTGCGCTCGCGGCCGAAGACCAGCGCCACCTCGTCGCTGCCTGCAAGCGCCACCACGCGGGCGGCGGCGTCACGCGGGGCCAATTCATCCAGCGCGACCCGGCGACTGCGCGCCGTGCAGCCCAGCACGAAGCGACAGTCGGCTACGGCCTCGGCCAGGGTGGGCAGGACGTCGGCCCGCGCCAGCAGGTCGTCTGCCCCTGCGGCGCGGCGGAAGGCCTCGTCGGCCGGGTACTGCTCCGGGCCCACCAGCACCAGCCGTGCCAGCCCCATGGTCTTCAGCGCACGTGCCGCCGCGCCGATGTTGCCGGGGTGCTGGGTGCCCACCAGCACGATGCGGATGCGCCCGGCGGCGGTCTCGGCGGGGCTGGCGGATGTATTTTCGCTGGGGTCGGGAGGAGTCTTCATGGGTACAGATGTTAAACTGCGCGCGCCGGTCTTCGCGCCGTGCTGTTCTTTGCAACCCGTTCTTTTCCACGCGCTCCCCCGCCAGTCCGCCCGAGGTCCGTTTCGCATGCTGAATCCCGTCATCACCATCATGGTCAAGGCCGCACGCCAGGGGGGCAACGTACTGCTGCGCAACATCAACAAGCTCGACAGCCTGAACGTCGTGGAAAAAGAGCGGATGGACTACGCCAGCGAAGTCGATGGCGACGCCGAGAAAGCCGTCATCAAGGAACTGAAGCGTGCCTACCCCGACTATTCGGTGCTGGGCGAGGAAAGCGGCGGACAGGCAGGCAAGAACGGACGCTATACCTGGGTCATCGATCCGCTGGACGGCACCAGCAACTACCTGCGCGGATTCCCGCACTACTGCGTGTCGATCGCCCTGGTGGACAACGGCGAACCCACCGACGCGGTGATCTTCGATCCGCTGCGCAACGAACTCTTCACCGCCAGCCGCGGCAGTGGCGCGCAGCTCAACGAGCGCCGCATCCGCGTCGCCGACCGCAAAGACCTGGCGGGCGCCACCTTGACCACGGGTTTCGCGCCACGCGAACGTGCGCGCGCCGGCGCGCAACTGGAATGCGTGCGCGAGATCCTGGTGCAAGCCGAAGACGTACGCCGCACCGGTTCGGCCGCGCTGGACCTGGCCTACGTGGCCTGCGGTCGCAGCGATGGCTATTTCGAGGCCGGCGTGATGGCCTGGGATATCGCGGCGGGCGTGCTGCTGGTACGCGAAGCCGGTGGCCGCGTCTGCGATTTCCGCGGCGCCAACCTCCCGCGCATGGATTTCCAGGGCGCCAAGGGGCACCAGGTCGTCGCCGGCAACATCAAGCTCTGCGACGCCCTGCAGAAGACCATCGTGTCCTCGGGCTACGCCGCCAGCTTCTGATCCGCTGGTGGTAGGAGCGCCCCATGGGCGCGAGCTCTTGATTTCGCGGTACCCCCCCCGAGAGCTCGCGCCCATGGGGCGCTCCTACAAAACCCGATGAAAAAAAGGCCGCGAAATTCGCGGCCTTTTTCGTTGCCCTGGTGCCTGCCGTTATGGCCGGCGTGCCAGCGCGGCTTCTTCGCGAGCCTTCGGCATCAGGTCCTGCTTGGTGACCTTCAGCGGACCGATGGTCAGCAGCGGGCAGGCCACGAAGATCGACGAGATGGTGCCGATCACGATGCCCAGCATCTGCGAGATGGCCATGCCTTCCAGCGAGCCGCCGCCGAAGATATACAACGCCAGCACGGTCAGGAACGCCACGAACGAAGTGATGATGGTGCGCGACAGGGTCTGGTTGACCGAACGATTGAGGATTTCCTCCGGCGGCAGGCGCAGGGTGCGGAAATTCTCGCGCACGCGGTCGAAGACCACGATGGTGTCGTTGATCGAGAAGCCCATCACTGACAGCAGGCCGGCCAGCACCGTCAGGTCGAACTCCCTTCCCGTCAGTGCGAAGAAGCCGGCCACGATCAATACGTCGTGCAAGGTGGTCAGGATGGCGGCCACCGCGAACTTCCATTCGAAGCGGAACGAAATGTAGATCAGGAAGCCGACCACCACGAAGATCAGCGCGTACAGGCCGTTGAGCGCGAGCTCCTTCCCGACCTGGGGGCCGACGAATTCGTTGCGCATCATTCTGGCTGCGTTGTCGGGCGTGGAAGCGGCTGCAATCACATCCAGCGCAGTACGGTTGTTGGCATCGGAACTGGTCTGGCCATCGCGCGGTTGCAGGCGGATCAGCAGGTCGCTACCGGTGCCATAGGTCTGCACCTGCGCGCTTTCAAAACCCGCGGTGGTCAACCTTTCACGCACGCCATCGACGTCAGGCGCCTTGTCGAAACGCAGTTCCACCACGGTACCGCCAGTGAAATCGAGCGCGTAGTTGAAGCCCTTGAAGGCGATCGCGCCAATCGCGACCACTGCCAACAACAGCGCGACGCCCAGCGAGATCCAGCGCAGGCGCATGAAGTCGATGTTGGTGTCGTTGGGGATCAGGTGCAACGGGAAAATTTTCATGGTCAGGGTGTCCCGTTAGATGGCCACGGACTTGATCTTGCGGCGACCGCCGTAGATCAAAGTGGCGATGCCGCGCGACACGGTCACCGCAGTGAAGACGGAGGTCAGGATGCCGACGATCATGGTGATCGCGAAGCCCTTCAGCGGGCCGGTACCGAACGCGAACAGGGCCACGCCCGCCAGCAACGCGGTCATGTTGGAGTCGAAGATGGTGCCGGAGGCCTTGTCATAACCGGTGGCGATGGCCGCCTGCGGCGGCACGCCTGCACGCAACTCTTCGCGTATTCGCTCGTTGATCAGCACGTTGGCGTCCACCGACATGCCGATGGACAAGGCCAGGCCGGCGAAGCCCGGCAAGGTCATGGTGGCGCCGAACACCGACATCACCGCCACCACCATCAACAGGTTGAGCAGCAACGCCAGGCAGGTGATCAACCCGAACATGCGGTAGTACACCAGGAAGAAGGCGAGCGCGAACAGGAAGGAATACATCACGGCCTGGGTACCACGCTCCACGTTCTCGGCGCCCAGGCTGGGGCCGACCACGCGCTCTTCGATGAAGTCCATCGGTGCGGCCAGCGAACCGGCACGCAGCAGCTTGGCCAGGTTCTCTGCTTCGGTTTTCTCCAGGCCGGTGGTCTGGAAGTTCTTGCCGAATACGCCCGCGATGCGCGTGGGGGCCAAGGCTTCTTCGTTGACCTTGGTGCTGCGGACTTCCTTGCCGTCGACGATGGTGACCTGCGGGATGCGTTCGATGTAGACCACCGACATCAGCTTGCCGACATTGGCGCTGGTGAAATCGAACATGCGCTGGCCAGCCGCGTTGTTCAAGGTGATGCTGACCGCTGGCAGCCCGTTCTGGTCGGTACTCGTGCTGGCAGTGACCATCTGGTCGCCCGAGGCCAGCACGCGCTTGCTCAACAGCACCGGCGTGGCCTTGCCATCAGGGCCTGCCGAATCGCGCAGGTAGTAGATGCGGGCTTCCGGCGGGATGTTGCCGCTGGC
This sequence comes from uncultured Lysobacteraceae bacterium, assembly GCA_937897645.1. GTDB lineage: Bacteria > Pseudomonadota > Gammaproteobacteria > Xanthomonadales > Xanthomonadaceae > Pseudoxanthomonas_A. The sequence continues at coordinate 40,087 of CALCNV010000018.1, read as the reverse complement.
CAACGCATCCTGCGCATTGCCGTCGATGACGGAATGGAATTCCAGGGTCGCGGTGGCGCCAATCAGGCGCTTGGCCGCGGCCGTGTCCTGCACGCCCGGCAACTGCACTACCACGCGGTCGTCGCCCTGGCGCTGGATGATGGGTTCGGCCACGCCCAGCTCGTTGACGCGATTGCGCAAGGTGTTGATGTTCTGTTCGATCGCATCACCGGCGATCTGGGTCAGTTCGCTCTTGGGCAGGGTCACGGTGATGTGGTTGCCTTCGACCTCGTACGTCATCGCGGCGGCGGAAGCGGCGGCGGCGGCCGTTGCATTTGCAGTGCCCGCCAGGGCAACACGTGCCTTGTCCGCATCGCCCGCGGACACCAGGGTCACCACGATGGTGTTGTCGGGGCGGCGCTCCACGGACTCGTACCGCACGCGCTTGTCGCGCAAGGTGACGCGCATGTCTTCGGCATAGGCATCCACGCGCTTGTCCAGCGCTGCCCTCTGGTCGACCTGCATCACGAAGTGCACGCCACCCTGCAGGTCAAGGCCGCGCACCATGGGCCGCGCACCAAACTTGCCCATCCACTCGGGCACGGTCGAGGCCAGGTTCAAGGCGACGGTGAAGTCATCGCCCAGCTCCGCGCCCAATTCATCATTGGCCTTGGTCTGGTCATCCAGGCTGGACAGCCGCACGAGCAGGCTTTCCGTGTCCTTGTCCAGCGCCTTCGGGGTTACACCCACCTGCTTCAGCGAGCCATTGACCCGCGCGACCAGTGCATCGTCGATGGCGAAACCACGGTTGGGCGTGATCTGTACCGAAGGATCGGACGGGTAGATGTTGGGCAGCGCATACAGCACGCTCAATGCCACTACCAGCGCGATGAGGGCGTATTTCCAGCGCGGAAATTCAAGCATGGATAAAGATTCCGAATAGACGTGGCCCGTGCGCCTGCATCGCAGTGCGCGGGGGTTTGCGTTGGATCATTCCCTGGGCGCGCTTGCCACCTCCAAGGCGGCAAGCGCACGGGATCAGGCGGACTTCAGCGTGCCCTTGGGCAGCACGTTGCCCACGGCACCCTTCTGCACGCGCAGGCGGACGTTGTCGGCCACTTCCACGGTGACGAAGTTGTCGCCGATGTCGGTCACGGTGCCGGCGATGCCGCCGGAGGTGATGACTTCATCGCCCTTGGCCAGCTTGTCCAGCATGCCCTTGTGTTCCTTGGCGCGCTTCATCTGCGGGCGGATCATCAGGAAGTACATGACCGCGATCAGGATGATCGGGAACAGCAGCATGCCGAAGCCACCACCGGCGGGGGCAGTGCCTGCCGCCTGGGCGTAGGCGGAGGGGATCACGAGGTCGATCAGGTTCATCAGGTTGTCCAGTAAGGCTGAAAACAGCCGGGAATTATGCCATGGGGGTGGGCCGGCGTCCCCGCAAGTGGGGAAATGGGCGGAAATGCTTGGAAAAGACGCCGATTGGCAGGGGAAGACCGTCAGGGTCGGGGAAAGGTTCCATGGCATTCCCTCGCCTTTCAGAGGCCCTGCCCGCCCCGGATGTTCAAGCTGGAAGGCGGATGTGGGAGCGGCGTCCCGCCGCGAGCTCTTGATCCTGTTCTTGCCGCGAGCTCTTGATCCTCTTGCTCTGTCCAAACCCCTAAAGGGCTGATCCATCCAGAATCAGGATCAAAAGCTCGCGGCGGGACGCCGCTCCTACGAGATACCAACAACGCCGGGGCTCCTACGCCCGCGCCGCGTAAAACCCCTTCCTGAACGCCTCGAACCGGCCCTCCTCGATCGCCACGCGCATCCCGGCCATCAGCGCCTGGTAGTACCAGAGGTTGTGCAGGGTGCCCAGCATCGGTGCCAGCATTTCGTTGCACTTGTCCAGGTGGCGCAGGTAAGACCGCGAGAACCCGTTGCGGCAGGCATAGCACCCGCAGCCGGGCTCGATCGGTTCCAGGTCATGTTCATAACGCGAATTGCGGATGCGCACCGTGTCGGTAGAGGTGAAGTAATGGCCATTGCGCGCGTTGCGGGTGGGCATGACGCAGTCGAACATGTCCACCCCCCGGGCCACCGCTTCCACCAGGTCTTCCGGCCGTCCTACGCCCATCAGGTAGCGCGGGCGGTCGGCGGGCAGTTGCGGGCAGGTGTGCTCCAGCATCGCGTTGCGCTCGTCCTCGGTCTCGCCTACGGCCAGTCCGCCGATGGCATAACCGTCGAAACCAATCGCCTTCAGGCCATCGGTCGAACGCGAACGCAGCTCGGTATGCACCCCGCCCTGCACGATGCCGAACAAGGCCGCGTCGTTGCCCGCGTGCGCGTGCTTCGAGCGTTCGGCCCAGCGCAACGACAGCTCCATGGAGCGCTCGACCACGCGCGGGTCCACCGGTTTGCCGTCGATGTTCACCGGCGGGCACTCGTCGAAGATCATGACGATGTCCGAATCCAGCACCTTCTGGATGCGCATGCTTTCTTCCGGACCCAGGAACACCTTGCTGCCGTCGACCGGCGAATTGAAGGTAACGCCCTGTTCGGTGATCTTGCGCCGGTGCGCCAGCGAGAACACCTGGAAGCCGCCCGAATCGGTGAGGATCGGCTTGTCCCAGCGCGCGAAGCCGTGCAGCCCCTTGTGCTGCTCGATGACTTCGAGACCGGGACGCAAATACAGATGGAAGGTGTTGCCAAGGATGATCTCCGCGCCGAGTTCCTTGATGTGCTCAGGGAGTATTCCCTTCACCGAGCCATAGGTGCCCACCGGCATGAACGCCGGGGTTTCCACGCTGCCGCGCGGAAAGATCAGGCGGCCGCGACGCGGGACGCCGTCGGTCTTAAGCAACTCGAAAGACATGCGGCTCATGCGTTGAACATCCCGTGACAACGAAAACTGCAACCGCCATCCCAGCGAACGCTAGGACCCATTTTGACGTTGGAGCATTGCACGGAGAGCAAGATCAAGATGGGTCCCAGCGTTCGCTGGGATGACGACTGCGAATAATCGGACGCCATCATCATTTCGATGCCTCCGGGAACAACAACATCGCATCCCCATACGAGAAGAACCGGTACTGTTCGCGCACCGCATGCTCGTAGGCCGAAAATATCCGCGACTTTCCGGTAAACGCGGACACCAGCATCAACAAGGTGCTTTCCGGCAGATGGAAGTTGGTCAGCATCGCGTCCACGCTGCGGATGCGGTAGCCGGGGAAGATGAAGATCTGTGTTTCCCCGGCAAACGGCTGCAATTCGCCGTCGCGCATCGCTGATTCCAGCGCACGCACCACGGTCGTGCCCACGGCCACCACGCGGCCACCGCGTGCACGCGTCGCGCGCACCTGTTCCACCAGCGCCGCGCCCACGTTCAACCATTCGCTGTGCATGCGGTGCTCGCGCACGTCGTCGACGCGCACCGGCTGGAAGGTGCCGGCACCGACATGCAGGGTCACATGACCGAATTCAACGCCCTGCCCGCGCAATGTGGCGAGCAAGGCCTCGTCGAAATGCAGCCCGGCCGTTGGCGCCGCCACGGCACCCAGTTCGCGCGCGAATACGGTCTGGTAGCGCTCGTCATCGTCCACGCCCGGGTCGCGCTGGATGTACGGCGGCAACGGCAAGCGCCCCGCCTTCAACAGCCAGCTTTCCAGCCCATCGCCGACGTGGAAACGCAGCTGGTAGAACTCGCCGTCGCGACCCAGCACCTCGGCCTCTCCACCTGCGTCCAGTGCGATGCGGCCACCCGGTTTGGGCGACTTGCTGGCACCGATCTGCACGCGTGCGCAGTTCTCTGGAAGCAGGCGTTCGATGAGGATCTCGACCCGCCCACCGGTGTCCTTCTGGCCGAAGATGCGCGCCGGTATCACCCGCGTGTCATTGAACACCAGCAAGTCGCCCGCACGCAGCCACTGCGGCAAATCGCGCACCTGCTGGTCCACGAAGCCGGCGTCGCCCGGCGGCACCACCAGCAGGCGGCTGGCGGAACGCTCCGGCAACGGCGCCTGCGCGATCAGCGCCTCGGGCAATTCGTAGTGGAAGTCGGATTTCTTCATCGCATCAGGGCTTGGCAGGGGGCGCATTGTAGCCGTCCGCCTCGACGGCTCATCCGCCCATGGTGCTGCCCAGGCCACTTTTTTCGATCAATTGCGGAAAAACCTTGCCGACTTTTCCCAGCAGATAGTCGCCATAGGTGCCGTCGAAGGGTGCCAGCACGCTGCTGCCATCCCAGCGGTGCATGCGATCAGCCGCGACCTGTGCGGCATCGATCTGCGCATGCGCGGGCAGTGGCGTCACCCGCGCCGAGAAATCAGGATCGAAGAACAATGGGAACGAAAAACGCTCCCGCCCGCTCTCGTTCGACACCCGGTGCGCCGTGGAGCGGTACAGGCCGCCGGTCAAACGATCGAGCATGTCGCCGATGTTGCACACCAGCGTGCCTGCAATGGGAGGCGCATCCAGCCAGCCTGCCGGCGTGCGCACCTGCAATCCGGGCACTTCATCCTGCAGCAGCAAGGTCAGCAGGCCGTAGTCGGTGTGCTCGCCGACACCCCATTCGCGCGGGCCGGAGGCCTGCGGCGGATAGCGGAAGATGCGGAACAGCACGGTGGGATCTGCCGTGTAGTGGCGCTGGAACCAGTCGGCTTCCAGCCCGAGGCTCAGCGCCATGCCTGATAGAACGCCATGCGCGGCACGGCGCGCTGCAGCCATGTAGTCGAGTACTGCACCACGCAATCCAGGAGGATGTTGCGGCCACAGGTTGGCGCCATGCAACGGCCATCCCGCGAGCACGCGCGGATCATCCGCAGGAAGCTCCGTCCCCAGGTACAGGCCCTCCTTGAGGTCGGGACGCCCGCTGGTCAGTTCAGCGCCGACCGGGAAGTAACCACGCCAGGCGCGGCCACCCTGCAGCATCTGCACCTGCATCTTTTCCGCCAATGGCAAGGCGAAAAAAGTGCGGCTCTCTTCGCGCAACGCCGCCTGCAACGCATCATCGATGCCATGCCCTTCGATGTAGAAGAATCCGTGCGTGCGGCAAGCGTGGCCGATTCTTTCCGCTACGCCGTGACGTTCCGACTCACCCGCAGGCTGTAGCAGTGCGGTGATGTCGATGACCGGGAGCGCGCTCGTCGACATGCAGGAATCCTTCCGCCTCAACGCTCGAACTTGGTCGACAGGATGATCGACGTGGCCGTGCGCTCGACGCCTTCGATGGCGCCGATGCGGTCGGTCAGCACGTCCATGCCGTTGACCGTCGGCACCATGCCCACCGCGATCAGGTCGTAGGAGCCACTGACAGAATGCAGCGCGCGCAACTCCGGCATCGCGCGCAAAGCCGTAGTCACCGACGTGCTCTGCTTGGGATGCACGGTGATCATGATGTGGGCACGGATATGTCCGCGCTCATATTCGTCATCAATGCGCACGGTGTAACCGCTGATGACGCCCTCGCTTTCCAGGCGCTCGATACGGCTTTGCACCGTGGTTCGCGACAGGCCCAGGCGCCGGGCGATCAACGCAGTTGAGGCCCGGGCGTTCTCGCGCAACAGGGACAGGAGCAGCTCATCGGAGGCGGTGATCTTCATTTGCCGGAGTCATCTTCGTCGATTCGACGAAAATTAGCCTGAATTCGCACGAATCACAACTGTCAAACGACGAATATTTGCAGATAATACGAGATTGCCTTCAGTTCGCCGGAGAACCCATGCACCTGATCGAAACGCTCGCGCCGCTGCGCGCCCATGCCGGCAAACGCATGACCCACGGCCTGGACGACGCCACCCTGCTGCGCCTGGCCAAGTCGCACCCCGATCTTGAAGCCGCCATCAAAGCTGCCGCCGCCGAACACGAAGCCCTGCGCGACGAGTTCGCCGACCTGTTCGCCATGGACGAAGACGCGCAGCTGCGCGCCGTCCAGGCCGGTTACGTCAACTTCTACGCCGAAGACGCCATCAACCCTTATGTGGCGTTGACCGCCCGCGGTCCGTGGATCGTCACCCTCAACGGCGCGGTGCTGTACGACGCCGGCGGCTACGGCATGATCGGCTTCGGCCACACGCCGGAAACCGTGATGGCGGCGATGGCCAAGCCGCAGGTCATGGCCAACATCATGACCCCCAGCCTGTCGCAGCTGCGCTTCGACCGCGCGCTGCGCAAGGAGATCGGCCACACGCGCGGCGGCTGTCCCTACGCCCGCTTCCTGTGCCTGAACTCCGGTTCCGAATCCGTGGGCCTGGCCGCGCGCATCGCCGATATCAACACCAAGCTGCAGACCGATCCCGGTGCCAAGCATGCCGGTCGCACGGTCAAGCGCGTCGTGGTGAAAGGCAGCTTCCACGGCCGCACCGAACGCCCCGCCCTGTATTCCGATTCCTCGCGCAAGGCCTACGAGCAACACCTGGCCAGCTACCGCAACGAAGATTCGGTGATCGCCATCGATCCTTACGATGCCGATGCGCTGAAGCGCGTGTTCGCCGATGCGGACAGCAACGGCTGGTTCGTCGAAGCCGTGTTCCTGGAGCCGGTGATGGGCGAAGGCGATCCCGGCCGCTCGCTGCCACCCGCGTTCTACGCCGCCGCACGCGAACTGACCCGCAGCCACGGCAGCCTGCTGCTGGTCGACTCCATCCAGGCCGGCCTGCGCGCACATGGCGTGTTGTCGATCGTCGATTACCCGGGCTTCGAAGGCCTCGATGCACCGGACATGGAAACCTATTCCAAGGCGCTGAACGCCGCGCAATACCCGCTGTCGGTGCTGGCCGTCAGCGAACGCGCCGCGGGCCTGTACCGCAAGGGCGTGTACGGCAACACCATGACCACCAACCCGCGCGCGTTGGACGTGGCCTGCGCCGTGATGGAACTGCTGACGCCGGAACTTCGCGACAATATCCGCAGCCGCGGTGCCGAGGCAGTGGAAAAACTGGAGAAGCTGAAATCCGAACTCGGCGGCCTGATCACCAAGGTCCAGGGCACCGGCCTGCTGTTCTCCTGCGAACTCGCACCGCAGTTCAAGTGCTACGGCGCCGGGTCCACCGAGGAGTGGTTGCGCGAACGCGGCCTCAACGTGATCCACGGCGGCGCCAATTCCTTGCGCTTCACCCCGCACTTCGCCATGACCTCGGACGAACTCGACCTGCTGGTCGGCATGGTCGGCCAGGCCCTGCGCGAAGGCCCCCGCGCACAGCAAGCCGCAGCCGCCTGACCCATCCATCCATGTAGAGCCGAGCTTGCTCGGCTGCCCTTGGCAAACGCCGTAGGAGCGGTGTAGGAGCGACGTAAGTCGCGACTGAAAACACACGCATGATCAGTCGCGACTCACGTCGCTCCTACGCCGAGCCAGATGTCGTCGATCTACGGCGTCTTTGCGTCGAAACGCTTCATCGCTTCGCTGATCAACACCTTGGCCTCCGCCGCATTGCCGTACCCATACAGCACCACTGGATTCCTGCCCTCTGGCAGATCCTTGTAGATGCGGAAGAACGCCTCGATACGCTGGCGTTCGATTTCCGGAAGATCCCCAAGGTCATGGATCCCCGAATAGGTCGGATCGACCTTGTCGGTGGGTACGCCGATCACCTTGTCGTCCTGCTCGCCCTTGTCCAGCATCTTCAGGTAACCGATCGGACGGAATTCGATCAGCACGCCCGGATGCAGCGCCTCGCGCGTCAGCACCAGCGCATCCAGCGGATCACCATCGCCCGCAAGCGTGCGTGGCATCGACCCGTAGTTGGCCGGATACACCACTGGCATGGACTGGAACCGATCCACGTAGACCAATCCTTCTTCATTGATCTCGTACTTGGTGATGCTGCCGGCAGGAATCTCCACTGCCAGCACCACTTGGTCCGGCGCTTCCTTGGGCTGCATGGCATGGAAGGGATGGCGTATGGACGGGCTGGTTTGCGCCTTCAGGTCCGGAACAAGCACGCCGCATACCAGCAAGACCAGCGCCGCGTTGTGGCGCATCGGAAATTCCATCAGGTTCCCCAACATCAAGGCGCTGCCAAGCCGCAGATGCAAGACATATACCGCTGACACATGAAATCCATGTGTCAGTCACATGACCATCTTTGCGGATATAGAAGGCACTACAAAAAACTGCAACACGGCGACTCGACGTGGCCACTTCGTCATATTTCCGCCACAACACTCCCGTAGAAAGTGGGAACAGAAATTCCACCCACGGGAACCCCTGCAATGAAAACCAACCTGCTGGCGACACGCCTCTCGCGTGCCCTCGCCTGCGCAATGCTTGCGCCTGCCTCCACCATCGCCCTCGCACAGACAGCGACTACGACGCCTGACGGCGCATTGGAGGCCAAGCAGTTGGACACCATCGTCGTGCAGGCCGAGATCGCCTTCCGCAACCGCACCGATGACATCGCGCCCGTACTTTCCTACGACCTGGAATATTTCCAGCGCTTCGAGCCGAACACCGTGGGCGACATGCTCAAGCGCGTGCCCGGCGTGACCTTCGTCGGCTCCGACATCATGGAATTCGATGGCGTGATGATGCGCGGCATGGCCGCCGGCTACACCCAAGTGCTGATCAACGGCAAGACCGTGCCGGGCGCCGGTGACGACCGCTCGTTCTGGGTGGACCGCATCCCGGCCGAAATGGTCGACCACATCGAGATATTGCGCAGCAACAGCGCCAATCGCTCGGGTGACGCCGTGGCCGGCGCGGTCAACATCGTGCTGCGCGATGCCTACGAGTTCGACGGCAGCTACGTGCGCCTTGGCGTGAACCGCTGGTTCGATGGCGAGATCAACCCCACCTTCGGCGCCGTGACCAGTGGCGACGCGCTGGGCGGTCGTTTCCTTGCCGGCGTCAACGTGCAGGACCGCTACCGTTCCAAGATCAAGCGTTCCGACCGCTTCACCGACCCGTCGCTGGAAGAGCTGGTCAGCTTCGAAGACCAGAGCGAGGTGAAGGATGGCCGTGATTACTCGGCCAACCTGTCCTACACCGCCGAAGTCGGCGCAAGCGGACGCCTCAGCATCGATGGCTTCTACGTCAAGACCGATCGCGACGTCACCGAGATTTCAAATGAAGTGGAATACGACGACGAGGACGTCATCGAGTCCAGGGTGCCGGGCCTGAATCCGATCAGCCAGAAGAACTGGGGCATCGGCGGCGAGTACGGCTTCGACATGGCCGGTGGCAAGACCGAATTCGACCTGAACTACGCCAGGTTCAACGACGACAGTTCCGAAAGCGAAGAAAAACACGAATACGTGAATGGCGAATGGGATGCATCGGAAGCCGAAGCCTCCTCCGTGGATGCCAGGGACGATGAAACCACGTTCAAGATGGCACACAAGCGCCCGCTTGGCACTACCGAGCTGGAGTTCGGCCTGGACTACCGCAGCAAGAAGCGCGACATCACCTACACCAACTTCGCATGGGAAGCGGAAGAAGAAGGCGACGCGGTGGTCTATGAACTGGACGGCAGTTTCGGCTCGGTGATCGAGGAAACCCGCCTGGATCCGTACATCATGCTTTCCGGAGCAAACGGTGCAATATCGTGGGAAGCCGGCCTGCGCTATGAGACGACCAAGTCGGATATCAGCTACAGCGAGGACGCAGAGCAGCAGGACGCCTTCAGCAATGACTACAACGAACTGCTGCCTTCCGCTCACCTGCGCTGGGACCTGACTGATGCAGACCGCATCAGCCTGTCGCTGGCCAAGAGCATCAAGCGCCCCAACTTCAACGAACTGATCCCGGTCCTGCTGGACGGCGAATTCGGTGACAACGACTACATCGGCAACCCGAAGCTCAATCCGGAAACCGCCAACGGCATCGACCTGGGCTTCGAGCATCGCATCGGCAAGCAGGGCGTGGTGGGCGTCAACTTCTTCTACCGCGATGTGAACAACTTGATCGAACTGGTGAACACCGGCGAGTGGAGCGAAGACGCGCTGGACAGCTACGAAGATGACCTGGAGGAATTCCTCGAGGAGAATCCCGGTGCGACCGAGGATGATTTCGAGTTCGATCCGGAAAGCTTCGTGTTCACGTCGGAGAACGTCGGCGACGGCAAGGTCTATGGCTTCGAATTCGACCTTTCGACCCCGCTGACCGCGTTCGGCCTGCCGAATACCGGTGTGTTCCTCAACTACTCCTACCTCAACAGCAAGGTCACCGACTTCATCGGCGAGCGTCGCTTCAACGAGCAGGCCCGCAACGTCTACAACATCGGCTTCATCCAGGACCTTCCTTCCGTGGACGTCAGCTTCGGCGCGACCTTCCGCAAGCAGGGCGACGCCTTCAGCCGCATCCTGGGCGAGGAAGTCACGGTCAGGTATGGCGAAGACCTGGACCTGTTCGTCGAGAAGCGTTTCGGCACCGCGGTCTCGGTGCGCCTGAGCGCCGCCAACGTGCTGGATGCCTCCAAGGACGAGTTCATCGGCAAGTTCGACAACCAGGCCGACCAGATCGACCGTGACTACGACGAGTACGAGCTGGAGACCGAGCAGGCCGGCCCCAGCTATCAGCTGGTCATGCGCTGGGCGTTCTGACCACGGTTGCTCGCACTGTATCGAGGAAGCCGGCGCATGCCGGCTTTTCCTTTGTGGGATGGCGGGCTTTGATGCAGACTTCAGCCACCCCATTCCGCCGCAGGCCACCATGAAAACCGTCGAAGTCCGCCACCCGCTGGTGCAACACAAGATCGGCCTGCTGCGCAACGCCAGCCTCAACACCAAGGATTTCCGTGAGCTGGTGACCGAGCTCGGCACCTTGCTGGCTTACGAGGCTACCGCCGACCTGGAATTGACCGCCGAAACGATGGCCGGCTGGGCCGGTGACGTTCCCGTACAGAAAATCGCCGGCGCCAAGATCACCCTGGTGCCGATCCTGCGCGCCGGGCTGGGCATGCTGCCGGGCGTACTTGCCCTGATTCCGACCGCACGCGTGAGCGTGGTGGGCCTGCAACGCGACGAGGAAACCCTGCAGCCCGTGCCCTACTTCGAACGTTTGACCGGACGCCTGGAAGAACGCGATGCGCTAATCCTGGACCCGATGCTTGCAACAGGTGGCACCCTCATTGCCACCATCGACATGCTGAAGCGCGCCGGCGCGAAGCGGATCAAGGGCATCTTCCTCGTAGCCGCGCCGGAAGGCCTCAAGGCATTGGAAGCAGTGCATCCCGACGTCGAGGTCTACACCGCCGCCATCGACGAACGCCTCAACGAACGCGGCTACATCCTGCCCGGGCTGGGTGATGCGGGCGACCGCATTTTCGGCACGCGCGTAGGCTGATTCGATTTCACATCCGCTGTCGCCTACCACTAGCTCAGGGAGCAGGCGAAGGCGTCAGTTCCTGCAGCGCGGCAGCCATATACACCAGTGGTGCATTCCAGTTGATCGCTATTTCGTTGCTGGCATAGCTGCATTCGTGGTCCAGCCAGGATTTGGCCGGCAATCTGGAGGGATAAGCAACCGGGCAGTCCTGCTTGTCCTGTTGACGGGGATTGGGGCCACCGGAAATCCAGCCCGGCACCGGCGCATCAATGCCATCCGCCACCGAAGGACGGTGGTGGATATGCATGGGCGAGCGGGCGCCGTACCCGGTGACGAACGAAGTGGCCAGCGCGTTGCGGCCCAGCACATAGTCGAACAACGACTGCGCAGCGTGCAGATAGTCGCTGTCCGCGTGCACGCGATAGCCCTGCACCAGCATCATGGCCTGGTTGAGCGCTACGGCATTGCTGCCCCAGATAAAATCTTCGTCTTGCATCGCCACCCGATACGCAGACGCTTGCGTTTGCTTTGCCAGCTGTCCTGCCAAGACCTGGAGGCCTGACTCGACCCGCGAACGGTCGGCAGCCTGCAGCCGATCCCGATGCTGCGCCAGCGACATCCACGCCAGGCCCGCGACGCTGCTCCAGCTCGGCACCGTCGGCTTTCCAAGTGGTGATGCCATGGCGGCGTAGTACGCCTTGTCGCCGGTAGCCAGGTACAGCTCGGTGGCCGCCCAGAAAAATTCATCGTGCAACTGCCTGTCGCCGTAGCCGCCGGTCTTGATGTCCTGTGGCTGCACGTATACCGCGGCCGAATGCGATTGTGCCCATTGCCAGGCGGCGACAGCAGCATCCTGGATGCGCGCGGGCAACCCCGGGAACCGGGCTTCATACGACGCATAGACACGACTTGCGGTCGCCATGACCGCGGCAAAATCCAAGGCAGCCGCCGTACTTTTCTGCACCACGTAACGCGGCGCTTCTGCTTGCGCAGGCATGACCCGGAGGCCGTCGAATCGCTTGTCGGTCAGCTTGTGGTAGACGCCGCCATCAGCCGGATCCTGCATCGCCAGCATCCACTCCAGGTTCCACATTATTTCATCAAGGATGTCGGGAACTGCGTCTCCGCTTTCCGGAATGCCGGTGTCATGGCGACGGAAATATTCCGGAAAATGTTCGTAGGCCGCCAACAGCGTGTAGGTGGAAATGCCGGAGTTGACGATGTACTTGTTGTAATCGCCCGCGTCGTACCAGCCCTTGGGTGCCGACAGCACGGTGCCTTCGGGCCGCGTGGCCGATGCGGCGGAAGCATGCACCAACACCTTGTCGTCTGGATGCCCGGCTGCGCGCGCATAGGCGCCTGCATGGCCTGGTAACAAGGTCGTGCTGGCACGATTGAAATAGAAAGCCTTGAGCGCCGCGGCCTCCAGTTCCACGTACACATTGGAATCGATGCGGAACGGATCCGAATCGGCAAGGCCATCTGCACGCAGGACGTATTCGCCCGGCGTGATGACAGATGAAAGATCTGCGACGCGCACGCGCTCGTCGGAGGGCTCCCACACGGCTGCGGCCCCTTGCTCGCCGGTGTAGACAGCCGCACCCGTCCTGGTATCAATGACGCTGAACGCCCCGCCAGGACCTTCGGGCAAGATCGCCAGCTTCTGCGCACCGGGCAGGTAGCCGAGCTGGTTCAAGCGGACGATGCCTGCCGTTGGATCTTTTGCTTCTGCAGCAGCGACGCTTGCTGCGGAACCGGTCGCCAGGGGCATGGCAAGCATCAGCAAACACACGAAATTCGATTTGAGGTTCATGCATGGATATTGGCCAGCGCGCGTACGCGCGGCAAGCCTCGATATGGAATACCTGTCGGCTTCTACGGTAATAGGTGACGCGACCAGCGTGCGGACAGGCGGCCCGCGCTCAGGCTGTGATCGGCCTGGCGTGCAATTCCGCCACTTCGTGGGCCGTGCCGAACTTGCCCTTGTCGTTCCGCGTCACCTGCGCGAGGGCGCACTCGGTATCGTGGGTGAAGAACAGATGCACGTTGCGCGCCAGCTTGTCTTCCAGGAACGCGCGCTTTTCATCGATCAGAAGTTCCGCGTTGCGGTCGTAGCCCATGGTGATGGGCACATGCACCCAGGAACGGCCGGGAATCAGGTCGGCGCAGAACACCACGCCACCATGCGCCTTGCCGTCCACCACCTCGGGGCCGACGATTTCCGCCAGCATCAGGCCAGGCGTATGCCCGTCGCTGTAACTGAAGCGCACGCTGTCGGCGAGCGCATGTGAGTGCTGGCCCTGCACGATTTCCAGCCGCCCGCTGGCTTTCAGTAGGCCGGTCAGTTCCGGTATGAAACTGGCGCGATCACGCGGATGCGGATTCAGCGCCCGCTGCCAATGCGCTTCGCCCACCAAGAACGTGGCATTGGGAAACAGCAACTCCGCCGCACGACCCTCGGACCACGACGCGAGCAAGCCACCCGCATGGTCGAAATGCAGGTGGCTCAACACTACGACATCGATGTCCTCATGGGTGAATCCCGCGGCCTGCAGGGAGTCCAACAACACATGTCGTGCTTCCTGCACACCGTAACGCTCGCGCAACTTCGGTTCGAAGAACGCACCGATACCGGCCTCGAACAGGACCGTCTTGCCGTTCAGTGGACTCGCCAGCAACGCACGGCATGCGAGCTCGATACGATTCTCGGCATCCGGCGGCGACCATTTTTCCCACATCGCACGCGGCGCGTTGCCAAACATCGCCCCACCATCGAGCTTCTGTGAATTACCGAGTAGCGACCAGAGTTTCATGGCGTGGTTCCCAGCCCTGTTGTTCGGGCGAATATTCCGTGTTGAGCCGAGCTTGCTCGGTTGCTCTTCGCCAAGCCTCGACGGCCAACGAATGCACGATGACCTCATTCCTGCCCGGACGACGCGCTCAGGTAGAACGTGAACGCACCATCCTTCTCATCCTGCGCCTTGACCTTGATCGGCGCGAGCGCACCTGTCGAGGTCAACCAGCCTTCGCCCACCGCCAGCGGTTCATCGGCTTTCTTGAACCAGCCACCACGCCAACCCTTGATGGTGATGGCGATGGGCTTGCCGGGAGCCAGGTCCAGTTCCGCATTGGCATCCCGGTCATTCGCCGCGACCACGATATTGCGGCCACCTTCCGAAGTCATCGCGTCCTGCTGGAAAGCGAACAGTGGCTGGCCATCGGCCTCAATGGCGAAGCGCCAGTCGGCATTGCCTACCGCGCCATCCTGCTGCACGGCGATGCGCTGCAACTGGAGTTGGACGGTTTGCGGCTCCGCCGGCGTGGTTGTTTCCGTCTTCGCGGGTGCCGCGATGGCCGCCACAGCAGGCGGCGCGGGGTCATCCTTCAGGTCGTTGCGCAGGTTCACGTAGACCGTGGTCAGCGCCGCAATCAGGGCAGCCGCGCCGGTGAGGATGGCCGGCACGAAATTGATGACGGGTTTCTTTTCGTTGTCGGCCACGTGTGGTTCCTGCGGGGTTGCTGTCTGAGGGGATTTTATCCCTGATCCCAGTGTTGGATGTGGCTGGGCGGATTAGTGCTGCAGCCCCGTTCAACATCCCTGGAACTTCTCGGCTTTGCAGAATGCGGGATACGCGTCCCTCTCCCCTTGTGGGAGAGGGACGCATTCACCCGACTTCTGCAGACCAGGCCTCTCCGTCTCCGTTGGACCTGTCGATGCAAGCCCTAAGGCGTCTCCACCAACTCCACCCTCGCCTCACCCACCGGATTACGCGGATCTGTTCCGCCCGACAAGGTATTGGCCTTGCGGTCCCACATCACCGTCTGCAGGTTGCCCCAGGGCTTTTCAGCCGCGTTGACGGTGTGGCCCATGCCCTGCAGCGTCGCAACGGTCGCGGCGTCCAGCGCGCCATCTTCAGCGGAAATCACATCCGGGAACCACTGGTGGTGGATGCGCGGACGTGCCGCGACCGCCTGCGCGCCGAGGCCTTCGTCGTAGGACAGAATGCCCAGCAGCACCTGGGTGATGATGCGGCTGCCGCCGGGCGCGCCGATGGCGATCACCTTGTCGTCGCTTTCCACGAAGCTGGGCGTCATCGAGCTGAGCATGCGCTTGCCGGCGACAGGCGCATTCGCTTCCGATCCCATCACGCCGAAAGCGTTGGGCGTGCCCGGCTTCAAGGCGAAATCATCCATCTCGTTGTTGAGCAGCACGCCGGTGCCTGGCGCGATCAGTCCCGACCCGTAAAGCAGGTTGACCGTCTGCGTGGTGGACACGCGGTTGCCTTGCGCGTCGATGATGGAGAAGTGGGTGGTTTCATCGTCTTCCAGCGGCGCAGGCACTGCAGGCAGCAACGTGCTGGGCGTGGCCTTTTCCGGATGGATGCCAGCGCGCAGGCCGGCGGCGTAGTCGCGGCTGGTCAGGCGCGCCAAGGGGATGGTGACGAAGTCGGGATCGCCCATGTAGATCGTGCGATCGCGGTAGGCGCGGCGCATGGCCTCCACCAGCAGGTGGGTGCGATGCGCGTCGTCGAGCGTGGACAGATCCCACCCGGACAGGATGTTGAAGATCTGCGCCATGGCGACACCGCCCGAAGATGGTGGCGGTGCGGTGGTGATGCGCAAATCCCGGTAGTTGAAGCGCAGCGGCTCGCGTTCGACGATGCGGTAGCCGGCCAGCTCATTCGCCGTCCACTGCCCGCCTTCGTCCTTCACGCTCTTCAACAGCTTCTTGGCGACATCACCGCGATAGAAACCATCGAAACCTTTCTGCGCCAACAATTCCAGCGTGCGTGCCAGGTCGGGCTGCTTGAGGATTTCGCCGACCTTGGGCGGATCGCCGTCGGCCAGGAACACCGCACGCGTACCGGCGTAGCGCTCCATCACTTCGCGCCGGAAGCCGTAGCCTCTTTCCAGTCGCGCGTAAATCGGGAAGCCATTGCGCGCGAGGCGGATGGCAGGCGCCAACGTGGTGCTGAGCGGCAACTTTCCGTAATTCTGCGACACGTGCACCAGAGCGGCTGGCAGCCCGGGAATGCCAGCCGACCACGGGCCGTTCTCGGCTCGGTTGCGGTCCAGGTCGCCTTTGGCGTCCAGGAACGCCGCTGGCGTCGCTGCGACAGGCGCGACTTCGCGCGCATCGATGAATACGTCTTTGCCTGTCTTCGCATCGTGCAGCAGGAAGAAACCGCCGCCGCCGATGCCGGAACTGATCGGCTCGACCACAGACAATGCCGCGGAGACCGCGACAGCCGCATCGAAAGCGTTGCCACCGGCACGCAGCATTTCGAAGCCGGCTTCGGTGGCGAGCGCATGGCCGCTGGCAATGGCGGCACCGGGTGGATGCTTGGCGTTGTCGCTGGAGGGAGCCTGTGCGGCAAATGCGGACGTGGTGAAGGCCAGCGTCAATGCGATGGCGAAACTACTGCGGAATTTCACGGCTACTCCTGCCTTGGGCCTGTGTTGCACTTTGCCATAAGCAAACGCTGCTGGGCGCGATTGGCGGAATTGAGTTATTCAGAGCAAAGGCACTTTTCGTGAGGAAATTGGGGAATAGAGTTAATAAAGCCACTCACGCGCGCGCAGGTAAGCCTGTGATATGTCGCGCCAAGCCTACTGGAGACGCTGCAAGCTCGCTGCGTAATCTGCACAATACGACTAAGAGTTCTCGACAGATGTGAGCCATATTCTGGAACTTGCTCGGCTCGAATGAATTGTTGGATGCGCTACCGAGCCCGTACCAGCCTGCGACCACAGGTTGTGCACCAACCCCCGAACGGCCAAAGAATCATAAGAGGGCCAACAGGGATGTAACCAACGCGGCCGCCACAGATAGGGCACGGCCAGAATGCGGATGCAAAGGAAAGCACGCCCCAGACAACAATAGATAGAACAATTGCGGTGCCACTGCCAAGGAATAAACAGACAACCGCTACAGAAAACGAAACCCAGGTCAGCAGGCGCATTCGCCGGTACTGCATCCACTTTGTTTCGGTAGCGATATTGTCCGCCATGCGCGCCTAACTACGCCGCTTCCTGCAGCCGCCGCAGCTTCGCCAGCAGTTCGTGCTCGGTTTCCTTGAACTCCGGATCCGGGTCGATGCATTCCACCGGGCATACGACGACGCATTGGGGTTCGTCATAGTGGCCTACGCACTCGGTGCATCGCGCGGGGTCGATGATGTAGATGGTCTCGCCCATGCGGATGGCCTGATTGGGACATGCCGGCTCGCAGACATCGCAGTTGACGCAGAGTTCGTTGATCTTCAGCGACATGTCAGTGCATCAGGCGGAGCGACAAGCGCACGATCGCATGTGTGGGAGAAATACTTGTGGGAGGGGCTTCAGCCCCGACGCTCGGAAACTGGAAAGCGTCGGGGCTGAAGCCCCTCCCACAGGTTGGTGCTACATGGAGGCAGCCTTCGCGGGGATGACCCTTTGGCAAAGGCGTGGCTGCGTTGCGGCCACGCGGAATCAGAAGCTCAAGAGCTGGATCCCCGCCTTCGCGGAGATGACCATTCGGCAAAGGCGTGGCCGCGTTGCGGCCACGCGGAATCAAAAGCTCAAGAGCTGGATCCCCGCCTTCGCGGGGATGACCCTTTGGCAGAGGCGTGGCCGCTTTGCGGCCACGCGCCAAAGGGTCACTTGGCTTCGACGAAGACGTAGTCGGCACCGGTGGGGGCGACGGCGGCTTTCACGCGCTCGCTGTCGGCAGCTTCGCCGATGAACACGATCTTGACCTTCTTCATGGTGTCGGCCGGCACGCCGGTGAACGAGGCCACCGCGATATCCGCCATCTTGGCCGACTCCGGCGAACCGAAGGCGATCAGATTGCCGCCGACGATGCCGCGGGCGATCGCATTTTTGGCCTGTTCCAACTGACGGTCGTACTTGGCCTGGAATTCGGGATCGGCCTGGTTGGGCAGGTAGTACAGGAACGGCTGGTTGGTGATCTCGCCCATGTTGCGCAGGACCACTTCGGACAGGTAGGCCTTCCAACCGGCCTCATCGGTCTTGGCTGGCGCCACCAGCGCCACGGGCGCGGCGTCCACCGTCACGGCTTCTTCCTTCTTGCAGGCTGCCAATGGCAGGACGAGGCAGGTGGCAAGCAGCAGGCGTGTAGCGATCTTCATGGTGTGTTCCCCTCCGGTGAGTCTGGTGATGAATGATAGGACATGGATCATGGATTGTTGCGACGCTGCCATTCCTCGGTCAGCGCCACGGCCACCGCAGGCGGCACGAACCCCGACACGTCACCGCCCAGGCGCGAGATTTCGCGCACCAGCGAAGACGAAATGAAGCCGTATTGCTCGGCCGGGGTCAGGAACAGGGTTTCCACTTCCGGTATCAGGTGGCGATTCATGCTGGCCAACTGGAATTCGTATTCGAAATCGGACACGGCGCGCAGGCCGCGCAGCAGGACCCCGCCCCCGACCTGCTGCACGAAATGCGCCAGCAGCGAATCAAATCCGCGGACTTCGATATGGGGATGGTGGGCCACGGCTTCACGGGCCAGGCGCACCCGCAGTTCCAGCGGCAGGGTCGGGCCTTTGCCGGGACTCTCGGCGATGCCGATGATCAGGCGTTCGAACAGCGGCGCGGCGCGGTCGATCAGGTCGATGTGACCGTTGGTGATGGGATCGAAGGTGCCGGGGTAAACCGCGATGCGGGTGCGTGCCACAGTCATTCAGGAACCGCCATGGAAACGTCGCCGTTCAGTGTATCAGCGCCATGCCGGTCCGGGGCGCGGTACAGGGCGAAGCGCACCTCGCGGGTGCGTCCTTCGCGATGCAGCGTCCATTCCTGCGGCAGGCGTGGGACCTGATCCACGGGCGACTCCACGTACAGCCATGCTCCGGCCGCCAGTTTGGGCAACAGCGCTACCAGCGTCGGCTGCCACAGGTCCTGTGCAAAGGGCGGATCGACGAAGGCCAGGTCGAACGCGTAGTCTGCCTGCCGCGGCAGCCACGCCAGCGCATCCCCCTGCACCACCTCTACTTTGGCCGAGGCCGACAACCGGGTGACGGTTTCCTTCAAGGCGTTGGCCAGGGCCGGGTCGCGTTCCACCAGCACGGCATGGGATGCGCCACGTGATACGGCCTCCAGCCCCAGCGCGCCGGTTCCTGCGAAAAGATCCAGTACGCGCGCGCCCGGCAAGGCCGCCAGCAGCCAGTTGAACAGGGTTTCGCGCACCCGGTCGCTGCTGGGACGCAGGCCCGGGCTGGCGGGGACCGAAAGTCGCGTGCCACGCCAATGGCCGCCAATGATGCGGACCGTGCCAATGGCGGTTCGGGGATTGGGTTTCATCAAGGCCTGCAGGGTGCCGGTGCTAGCATGTACGCATTCTCCGATATCCCCGAGCAATGGTCAGTTTTTTCCGTCGCAAGAAGCCCGATCCGGCCCCCGAGACCCTACCCGCCCCCGATTCCACGCGCCACTACAGCGTGGAAGAACTGGCGGCCGCGTTCCCTGAGCCCGCTGCTCGGCACGCAACTGCCGAAGACCAGCCCAACATCGCTGCGGTCGAACCCACGCCAGTTGCACCTGCAGCGCCGACGCCCTCATTGACTGAAATCGCGATCGCGCCTGCCACCGTTGAAGCGGTTCCCACGCCTGCACAACCGCTTACCCAGGAACGCCCGACTTCCTCCGGCAAGCCCGGCTGGCGCGAGCGCCTGCGTGGCACGGGTTTCGCGCTCGGACTGGGCGGCCTGTTCTCGCGCAACCCCAAACTCGACGACGACCTGCTGGACGAAATCGAAACCGCCCTGCTGACCGCCGACGTTGGCGTGCCTGCCACTGCTTCCCTGGTGGACAGCCTGCGCAAGCGGATGAAGTCGCGCGAATTCGCCGACGCCAACGCCCTGCTCAAGGCCCTGCGCGCCGATCTGATCGCGCTGCTGGCACCCGTGGCGATACCGCTGCAGATCGACGCCAGCGCAAAACCATTCGTGGTGCTGACGGTCGGCGTGAACGGAGTGGGCAAGACCACCACCATCGGCAAGCTGGCGCGCCGCTTCAAGGACCAGGGCCATGCACTGATGCTGGCCGCTGGTGACACCTTCCGCGCTGCCGCCGTGGCGCAGTTGCAGACCTGGGGCGAACGCAACGGCGTTCCGGTGATCGCGCAAGGTCAGGATGCGGATCCTGCCTCGGTCGCGTTCGATGCGCTCCAGGCTGCCAAGGCCCGCGGCATCGAAGTACTGATCGCCGACACCGCAGGCCGCCTGCACACCCAGCAAGGCTTGATGGCCGAACTGGGCAAGATCCGCCGCGTGCTGGGCAAGCTGGATCCGGCCGCGCCGCACGAAGTTTTGATGGTCATCGACGGCACTACCGGCCAGAACGCGCTCTCGCAGCTGCGCCAGTTCCATGCCGCGGTCGGCGTGACCGGACTGGTGGTGACGAAACTCGATGGCACCGCCAAGGGCGGCGTGGTGTTCGCCCTGGCGCGTGAGTTCGGCATCCCGATTCGTTTCGCCGGCATTGGCGAACGACCGGAAGACCTGCGCGTGTTCGATGCGGAAGCGTTCGTGGATGCCCTCCTTCCGGACGCACTGGGCGCGTGAGCGCAGTGCGGGGCACGCAGGAGTGACCCGGCGGCGCAAGACCGTAGTGCTGGCGATAGTTGCCATGCTTGTGGTCGCAGCACTACTGCTGCGCTGGTTGATGAAACCGGAGCACATGGCGCCCGCGATCCTGGATCTTGCAGGCGATTCACTCGGCCTGGAAATCACCGCCACCGGCGTGGGCGAATACCGCCTGCGCGGCACGCCACAGTTGATCGTGCGCAACGTGACCGCGCGCGAAGCAGGGACGGATACCGCTGTTCTGCATGCGGACCGCCTGCTGATTTCCGTGCCATGGTCCACGCTGCGCGCACGCGGCAGCGACCTGACTGCCACGCGCGTGGAGCTGGACGCACCGGTGCTGGATGTTGTGGCATTCCAGCGCTGGCAGGCCAAGCGACCGCCCAGTGATGCGCCCATGCCCACGCTGACCAAGGGCGTGCGGGTCGTGCGTGGCGTGATCCTTGGCGAAGGATGGAAGATCGATGGCGTCGACGTTGATCTGCAATCACTGGCTGCCGGCAAGCCGATACGCAGCCGCCTGGGTGGCCGCTACGTCGGCGACGGGATCAACGCACCGTTCGATGTGCATGTAGGCATGACCCAACCTGCATCCGGAGCAGGCGTTGGCGTGGTGGGGAAGGTTTCGGTCGAAACCGGGGAATGGCAGATGCCTTCCGAACTCAGCCTTTCTGCAAAACTGGACACCCGCCAAGGCGTGTTGCTTCAGCGTGCCGTGCTCGGCGCGCATGCACGTTATGTTTCCGGCGAGACCTCGCTACCGTTCGCACTTGGACTTGTCGGACCACTGAACTTCGACAGCAACGGATTCACGCTGCAGCCTGCAGCGGTCGCGCTGCGCGGCCAAGCTGCGATGCCGACGCTGGATGCAATCGGCGGATTTTCCCTGACTGAAGAAATGAAACTCGATTTGGACGGCACGCTGGCCGATTGGCCGGAAGCCTGGCCAGCCCTGCCCGCGCCGCTCGGCGAATCCAGCGCACCGCTTCCCTTCATCCTGCACTACAGCGGCGCAAGCGATTTTTCAGGCGTTGCAGGCCTTCAATTGCAACGCGATGAGACACGCTTCGCCGCACGCTTCCGCCTGCCCAAAGTGATGGAGTGGATGGATGCAGGCACGACAGGTTCTCCACTGCCACCGATGACCGGCACCCTGCAGACGCCAACGCTGGAAATATCCGGCGCACTGCTGGAAGGCGTGGAAGTCGAACTGAAAGACGACGGCATTCCCACGGTTTCGCCAACGCAATGAACGAGGCAACTGACAGCTTCGCGTCGCGCCTACTTGCCTGGTTCGATCAGTCCGGTCGCCACGATCTGCCCTGGCAACACCCGCGCGCGCCCTACCGCGTATGGCTGGCGGAAATCATGCTGCAACAGACGCAGGTGAAGACGGCGACACCTTATTTCGAGCGTTTTGTTTCCGTTTTCCCTGACTTGCCCGCACTGGCAGGCGCATCACTTGATGAAGTCCTGGCGCAATGGTCGGGACTGGGCTACTACGCCCGCGCCCGCAACCTGCATGCCATCGCGCGCCTGTGCGTGGAGTTGCACGATGGCGAACTGCCACGTGACTACGACGCCCTGGTCGCACTGCCCGGCATTGGGCGCAGCACCGCCGGCGCCATCCTTGCGCAGGCTTGGGGCGACCGTTTCGCGATTCTCGACGGCAACGTCAAGCGCGTGCTCGCGCGTTACCACGGCATTGCCGGCTGGCCGAATACGCCCGCTGTGGAGAAACAACTGTGGATACTTGCACGCGAGCACCTTCCAGGCGAGCGCATGGCCGACTACACCCAGGCGCAGATGGATTTCGGCGCGACCCTGTGCACGCGCCAGAATCCGGCCTGCATGCAGTGCGTGCTGCGGGAAGACTGCGTGGCGCTGCGCGAGGGTCGCGTCGAAGAACTGCCGACCCCGCGACCCGGCAAGCCATTGCCCGAACGCAGCGCCTTCATGCTGCTGCTTGAAAACGGCAGCGGTGAAATCCTGTTGCAGCGGAGGCCCCCCGTTGGTATCTGGGCGTCACTGTGGTCACTGCCCGAAGCCGATGACCACGAACAGGCGCGCCAGTGGTTTTCCGCGCACATGCATGGCGACTACGACCACGCGGAGCCTCTGGCTGAAATCCTGCATTCCTTTTCGCATTACCGCCTGCGCATGCAGCCGCTGCTGTGGCGGGCGCTCGCCGCGCAGGAGCGGGTGCGCGAGAATGACGACCTGCGTTGGGTAGCGCGTGGCGATCTCGTTTCGCTGGGACTTCCCGCACCGATCCGCAAACTCCTCCGCGACCAGGGCTGACCATGCCAAGAACCATCCATTGCGACTACGAAAAACACGATGCCGACGGCCTGGATTTCGTTCCGTATCCCGGCGAACTCGGCCAGCGCATCTACGCGCATATCGGCAAGCCCGCCTGGGCCGCATGGCTGGCGCACCAGACCATGCTGATCAACGAGAACCGGCTGTCACCACGCGACCCGAAACACCGCGCATTCCTTGAAGCAGAGCTGGAGAAATTCCTGTTCGGCGGCGGTGCGGAGAAACCTGCGGGATACGTTGCGGAAGAATAAGTCTTGCCGCGATTGCGGGAAGCGCAGGCAATCAGCCTGCCGCTGCCCGCTCCACTACCTTGGCCTCGCGCAGTTCCTGCTGCGCCTGTCTCAATGCCTTCACGTCCAACGGCCGTATGGTTTCAATACGGCACGGGATACGCATCGTGCTGTTGCCGCCTCCACCCAGCACATGCACGCTGTCGAAACGCGATGACACCCGGCCCATTGAATTGCTCAGGCTGATCGCCGGCGCAGAGCCGAGGTCGGTGCAAGGCCCGAACAGTTCCAGCAGGTAGGCCTGGCTGGGCTTGGTCCAGACCATCAAGGCGCTGTCACCGATCGGGCTCCAGCCATTGATGCTGCCGAAATACTGGAAATCGTTGACGGGTTCCCCGGAATGTGCCCGGTACAGGGCAAGTTTTTCGGCATCGGTCTGCCTGGGCGTACTGGCACAAGCGCCCACGGCGAGGAACATGGCAAGGAGCAGAATTCGTTTCATGGGAATCTCCGGATGCGGAAAATGAAGCGGGCACCCGCATGATGCGCCTGGGCCACGCATCGCCAACACCTACCCCACTCCACCCCATTCAGCGCACAGGTTGCTTGCTGCGCCACACCCGACCCTGCAACAAAAAAGGGCTTCCACCGCTGGAAACCCTTTCATATCAACACTTTGCACGCCACCAAAATGGTGGCCGGGGAGGGAATCGAACCCCCGACACAGGGATTTTCAATCCCTTGCTCTACCGACTGAGCTACCCGGCCACTGCACAACCGGCCGAGCCGAAGTGAGGGGCGGCATGATACGGGCGTGGGCGCTGCGCGGCAACCCGTCAGACTTTCCCTACCCTGCGCCGCACCGTCCCCTGACTGCGCCCGCCCGGCATGCCCGGCACTCTGGCCTTGCCATGGAGGCACCCACGCACAGGGAGCAGAGTGCTGCGTTGTACCGCAGGCGAAGCTGCATCGCAGAGCGCTTCGCCAGAGCCTGGGGTAAGTCCATGAAACGATCCGTGCTGATGCTTCGCCCGTCGTATGAAGGCTGGAAACTGCTGGACCAGGGCAGGCCCGTGTTCTGGTTTCCTGAGAAATCCGCCGCCATCGAGGTCGCCAACACCATCGCGGAGGCCCGGCATATCTATTCCAACGAACCGACCGGGGTGGAAGTGGAAACCGAAGGTGCCGTGACCGAACGAGTCAGCACCTACGGCTGACACTGCAGCCCCTTCGGAATATCGCGGGGGGCCCTACGGAAATCCGCGCAGGCCAGCCGGCAAGATGCCTTCCAGCAAACGGATACCAGCCAACAACTGCTTTACATATCGCACCGGCAAGCCCCATAAGCTGCGCTTCCAACCCGGAGCCGCCGCATGCGTAGCCTGATCGCCCCGTCCTTGCTGGCCTGCCTGCTGGCCTGCCTGGCCCCGGCTGCCCATGCCGCCAATCCGGTCACCTCCGTGCCCAACCTGGATATTTCGCGCTACGCCGGCCAGTGGTACGAAATCGCGCGATTGCCGATGTCATTCCAGGACAAGTGCGCCGGCGACGTGACCGCGTCCTACACGCTGCGAGACGACGACCTGGTCGGCGTGCGCAATGCCTGTCGCACCGCAGACGGTGAGACCAGCGTGGCGGAGGGTGTCGCACGTAGGGTCGAAGGACACCCCGGTCGCCTTGAAGTACGTTTTGCGCCGGATTGGCTGTCGTGGCTGCCCTTCGTATGGGCCGACTACTGGGTCATCGACAAGGATCCCGGCTACACCTGGGCCGTGGTGGGCGAACCGGATCGCGACTACCTGTGGATACTCGCGCGCGAGCCGACCATGGATCGCAAGCTGTTCGAACAGATCAAGGCGCGCGCCATCGCCATGGGCTATGACCTGAACCCGTTGATCATGTCCGCGCCACTGCGATAGGAACCAGCCCCATACGCCGTAGTATCCTTGCCTGCATCGAGATGCAGAAGTATGCGTATGAACCGTGGTCTTGCCTGGGCTTCACTCTTGCTTCTATGCGCCGCGCTTGCAGCCTGCAGCAGCGGGCCGGTGCGCCGCGTGTCACCACCGGCAGCCAGCATCCAGCAGCTGACCGTCAATGCCGATGGCAGCTGGTCGGTCGACCTGCGCCTGCAGAACTACAGCAGCATTCCCATGCGCTTCACCAGCGCCACGCTGGCCATCACCGTCAGTGACCAGCCTGCCGGCACCTTGCAGGGTGCGCCGCAGATTTCCATCGGCCCGGAATCCGCCGACGTGGTCACCCTGCCCTTCAAGCCCACGGTGGAAGCACGCATCGTGGTGGCCGACGCGCTGGCGGGACGCCGTCCATTGGCCTATGCGCTGAAAGGCACGCTTGACGCGGTACCCGAAGAAGGCAAGTCGCGTACGTTCGACATCAAGAGCAACAACACCCTCAATCCGGTACCCGGCCTAGACGGCGTACTGCGCTGACCTTCCTGGTAGGAGCGCCCCATGGGCGCGAGCTCTTGCCTTCCATGCACTCTATCGAAGAGCTCGCGCCCATGGGGCGCTCCTACGACATCCCTGAAAACCACAGAGCCCATTGACGCATGAGCAGCTACAAAGCCCCTTTGAGTGATATCCGTTTTGCCATGTACGACGTGCTGGGTGCTGAAGCCCTGTTCGCGAAACTCGGTTATGCCGACGCCACGCGCGACGTGCTGGATGCCGTACTCGACGAAGCCGCGCGCTTCACCGAAACCGTACTGGCACCGCTCAACAGCGTGGGCGATGAAATCGGCTGCAGCTTCGACAAGGCCACCGGCGACGTCACCACGCCGCCGGGTTTCCAACAGGCCTACACGCAATTCATCGAAGGCGGCTGGACCGGGCTGACTTCCGCACCGGAGTTCGGCGGACAGGGCCTGCCACACGCGATGGGCGTGCCGTTGAATGAAATGATCAACGCGGCGAACCTGGCTTGGGGCAACTTCCCGCTGCTGTCTCACGGCGCGGTGGAAGCACTCAAGCAACACGGCGAAGACTGGCAGCGCGAAGCGTTCCTGAAACCCATCGTCGAAGGCCGCTGGACCGGCACCATGTGCCTGACCGAACCGCATTGCGGCACCGACCTGGGCTTGCTTAAAACGAAGGCCGCACCCAACGCCGACGGCAGCTACGCCATCACCGGCACCAAGATCTTCATCACCGCCGGCGAACACGACCTCACCGACAACATCGTGCACCTGGTGCTGGCGAAACTGCCGGACGCACCACCCGGCGCGAAGGGCATTTCCCTGTTCGTCACGCCCAAGTTCAAGGTCGCGCGCGACGGCACCATGGGCGAACGCAATGCACTGCGCTGCGGCTCCATCGAACACAAGATGGGCATCAAGGGTTCGGTCACCTGCGTGATGAACTTCGATGGTGCCGAGGGCTACCTGGTCGGCGAACCACACAAGGGGCTGCTGGCGATGTTCACCATGATGAATACCGCGCGCTTGGGCGTGGGCTTGCAGGGCGTGGGGCTGTCCGAACGCGCGTACCAGAATGCACTGCGCTATTCGCTGGACCGCCTGCAGACACGTTCGTTGAGTGGCGCGAAGTTCCCGGACAAGCCTGCCGATCCGATCATCGTCCATCCCGACGTACGCCGCATGTTGCTGACGGTGAAGTCGCTGGTGGAAGGCAGCCGCCTGCTCGCCTTGCATGCGGGCACCTTGATCGACGTCGCGCATCACGCGGAAGATCCCACCGAGCGCGAAGCAGCGGACGTGCTGGTCAGCTTCCTCACCCCGATCTCCAAGGCCTGCCAGACCGAATGGGGCATCGAGAACACCTACAACGCCCTGCAATGCTTCGGTGGCCACGGCTACATCCACGAACACGGCATGGAGCAGCTGGCACGCGACGCACGCATCACGACCTTGTACGAAGGCACCACCGGCATCCAGGCGCTGGACCTGATGGGACGCAAGACGGCGTCGACCAAGGCGGCGGGATTGAAGCTGTTCCTGGCGCAGATCGAGGCCTTCGCGAAAGAGCACGAAGGCGACGCATCACTGGCGGAATTCATCGGGCCATTGCGCGCCAAGGCCGCCGAGTGGGGTCAGCTGACCCAAGGCATCCTGCAGCGCGTCGCGGTCGATCCGGAAGAACTGGGCGCGGCCAGCACCGACTACACGTTCTATTCGGGCTATGTCGTGCTGGCGTACTGGTGGGCACGCAGCGTGGCTGCCGCCGATGCGTCGAACCACGACGACGCCTTCAAGCAGGCCAAGCGTGAAACCGCGCGCTTCTATTTCGCCCGCATCCTGCCGCGCACCCTGGCCCACGCCGCTGCCATCGAATCCGGCGCGGCACCGCTGATGGACATGGCAGCCGAACGCTTCGGTGCCTGATCCCCTGTAGGAGCGCCCCATGGACGCGAGCTCTTGTCCCAGGTCCACGCATTCATAGAGCTCGCGCCCATGGGGCGCTCCTACAACAGCGGCTGGGCGATACACAAAACGTCAACATTTAGGTATAACCTGTTTCCCCGATGGAAGCAGACACTAGCCAGCTTCAAATGATCGGCACCGGGGGCCTCGTTACCCCCATCGGCCTTGCGGCCCATCCCTCCTCCCGTTCCGCCACCGTGCGCCTGCTGTCGCTGGATGCGCACGGCCGCGTGCTGGACTGGATCAACTGGCAGGACGCCACCTGCCTGTATGCGCGCGATGCCGTCGCCTGGACCCTGGGCGAGCCCTGCCTGCGCGTGCACGGCGGCACCAGCCGCATGACTGGCGAACAGAGCGTCATCGAACTGCACCCCATCGTCGCCTCCCGCGGCCATGCGCGCGCGCAGGCGCTGTCGCCCACGCCTACCCTGACCAATACCGCCCTGTTCGCGCGCGATGCCCAGTTGTGCCTCTACTGCGGCCACGAGTTCTCACGCCCAAGCCTGACCCGCGACCATGTGCTACCGCTGTCCAAGGGCGGCCGCGACACCTGGGAAAACGTGGTCACCGCCTGCTTCCACTGCAATTCACGCAAGAGCAACCGCACCCCGCAGCAGGCCAACATGCCACTGCTGGCGGTGCCTTACCGGCCGAGCTGGATCGAGCACCTGATCCTGTCCAACCGCAACATCCTGGCCGACCAGATGGCGTTCCTGAAGGCGCATTTGCCCAAGCGCTCCAAGCTTTCCGCCTGAACGAGACCCGGTAGGAGCGCCCCATGGGCGCGAGCTCTTTGTTGACGCGTGCGTGATGGAAAGCTCGCGCCCATGGGGCGCTCCTACCAGGTTTGCTTGCCCACCCCCGCAATGGGGAGGAAAATGGTCGGCATGATCGACCCCACCCGCTATCCGCGCCTGTCCCGCATCGATGTACCTGCCGACCTGCGCCAGTTCGACGAATCCGAACTGACCACCATTGCAGACGAGTTGCGCGCTTACCTGATCGAATCCGTGGGCAAGAGCGGCGGGCATTTCGGCGCGGGGTTGGGGGTGATCGAACTCACGGTGGCCCTGCACTATCTCTACAACACGCCTGACGACCGCCTAGTCTGGGACGTGGGCCACCAGACCTACCCGCACAAGATCCTCACTGGCCGCCGTGACCAGATCCACACGGTCAAGCAGGCCGATGGCGTCGCACCATTCCCGAAGCGTGAAGAAAGCGACTACGACACCTTTGGCGTCGGTCATTCCTCCACCTCGATTTCCGCCGCGCTGGGCATGGCCATCGCCAACGCGCAGGCTGGAAATGCGCGACGCGTGGTGGCCGTCATCGGCGACGGCGCGATGACCGCGGGCATGGCCTTCGAGGCGCTCAACCACGCGGGCGGCATGGAAGATCCCGAGCCCAACCTGCTGGTGGTGCTCAACGACAACCAGATGTCGATTTCGGAGAACGTCGGCGGCCTCACCAAGATGCTGGGCCGCATCAGCAGCAGCCGCACGCTCAACGCGCTGCGTGAAAGCGGAAAGAAACTGCTCGGCGACAAGCGCAAGCCGCCGGCGCGTTTCATGCGCCGCTGGGAAGAACACTGGAAGGGCATGTTCGTGCCGTCCACGCTGTTCGAAGAGATGGGCTTCCACTACACGGGACCCATCGATGGCCACAACGTGCCCGCCCTGGTCAGCGCGCTGAAGACGCTGCAGACGCTCAAAGGCCCGCAGTTGCTGCACATCATCACCACCAAGGGCAAAGGCTACGAACTGGCCGAAGGCGACCAGATCGGCTACCACGCGGTGGGGCCGTTCGATCCCGAGAAGGGACTGGTCAGCAAGGGCGGCGCGAAGAAGCCGACCTACACGGATGTGTTCGGTGACTGGCTGTGCGACATGGCGGCCGCCGATCCCAAGCTGCTGGCGATCACGCCGGCGATGCGCGAGGGTTCCGGGCTGGTGCGTTTCAGCAAGGAATATCCCGCGCGTTATTTCGACGTGGCCATCGCCGAACAGCACGCGGTGACGCTGGCGGCGGGCATGGCCTGCGAGGGTGCGAAACCTGTCGTTGCGATCTATTCCACTTTCCTGCAGCGCGGCTACGATCAGCTGGTGCATGACGTGGCCATCCAGGAACTGGACGTGCTGTTCGCGATCGATCGCGGTGGCGTGGTCGGTCCGGACGGCGCGACGCACGCGGGCAACCTGGACCTGAGTTACCTGCGCTGCGTGCCGCACATGGTGGTGATGGCGCCCGCCGATGAAAACGAATGCCGGCAGATGTTGACGACGGGTTTCCAGCACCAAGGTCCCGCCGCCGTGCGTTATCCGCGCGGTACCGGGCCGGGCATCGCATTGGATGCTTCGCTTGAAATGTTGCCCATCGGCAAGGCCGAAGTCCGTACGCGCGGCACGCGCGTGGCATTGCTCGCATTCGGTTCCACCGTGGCCGCTGCCGAACAGGTCGGCAAGGAATTGGGCCTGACCGTGGTCAACATGCGCTTCGTGAAGCCACTGGACCGCGCCTTGATCCTCGAACTGGCGAAGACCCACGAAGGCTTCGTCACCGTCGAGGACAACGTGGTGATGGGCGGCGCAGGTTCCGGCGTGGCCGAAGTGCTGAACGCGGAAAACGTGCTGCTTCCGATCCTGCACCTTGGCCTGCCGGATGCATTCCAGCACCATGCCAGTCGTGAGCAGTTGTTGAGTGAAGCGGGGATTGATGCAGATGGAATCCGTAACAGCGTGCTTGGGCGTTGGCCGCAGCTTGCGGTAGCGCAGCCGACGCGTACTGCGGCCGGCTGAAGGCCTCATCCTCCGAGAACACGCTGCGCGACATACGATTGTCGGCCTTCTGATGAGGATTCCCGTGCATCGAACCTTTTTGTTAGCTTTGCTCCTCGTAGCCACACCCCTAGTGGCGCAGGACAAACGGCCCGAGGCGCTCTCCCCAACAGAGGAGCAGGCCCTCATCTCCGCAGCTGAATCTGCCGGCAAAAATATATTTGTCCACGACCGCGCAGCTGCCGTGACAACTGATGCCTTGATGCAACTCCGGGAATTTCGCAAAGATAAGCGCGTCGCAGGCTGGATCACCGAGGAAAAAGACGGGAACATTGCAGTCACATTTGTGGGGCCGCGCGATACCCCGACCAAATACGCCTTGTATCGAACGGTTGTTACAACCGGAGGTTTCATAATCGGAGCACCAGTTGCTTTGGCAACTCCGGAGGCGCTGACAGCATTCGAGGCTAGGGCGTTTGCAGCTCGTTCGACAGCCCTTTCCTCAGAGTTTTCGCCTTGTGCATCTACCTATAACCCGGTTGTTCTGCCAACCGATGACACTCCATTGCCTGGTTGGCGTGTTTATCTACTGCCAGGAACAACCAAGCAGAACATTGTTCCACTGGGCGGCACTTATCGTTTAGAGATAGGAGCTGAAGGGACGTCCGTGCTCACCCAGCGGGGCTTCACGCGCTCCTGCATCCAACTCGGTTCAGAGCCGGGCGTAGTGGCCATGATGGTCACGCACTTGCTTGATCCAGTGCCGACCGAGGCGCATGTGTTCTGGTCACTTTGGGCAGCCAAGCCCATGTACGTCTCCACATCTGGTGGACTCTGGAAAATTGAGGATGGAAAAATAATAAGGGTGGAGCGCGATCCGTCAGGAGGCTAGTAATTCATTCAAGCCGAGCTCGCATCAGGGCTATCTGGTTAAATCAGTGACTTATTCAGGCGCCTCGACCGTATATCCCTTAGCCTGCAACGCCGCCAAGTAACCGTCCGGCTTGACCAGCTGCGACACCGGCAGCGTGGCGAACGTGATCTTGTTCTTCTGCAAGGACGCGTCAGCGGTCGCCAGCCACTTCGCACGCACGCGCTGCTCGATGTCGGTCATGCCGCGCTTGCGTGCGGTCTCGGTATTGAACCAGGCCGACAGACAGGCCAGTTGCTGGTCCTCCCGCGCCACGGAACGCAACGCCGTCCAGTCGCCCACCGCCCATGCGTTCGCGCGCGCCGCGACCTGGGGAAGATCGTTCTCGATCAGATCAAGGGTCTTGCGGAAACATGCCAGGTCCTCGGGCTTCAGCGTTTCCTTGCGGAAATCGGCGAGCGCAGCGCGCGGATCGTCCACGGCAATCTCCAACAAGGCCGGCGTGCGTTTCATCTTGCGTGCTTTCAAGGCCGCACTGATAACGGGATCAATGACTCCCCCCTCGCGCAAACCATTGCGCGACAACGCCTCGCGGTACAGCTCGAAGACCGCAACCAGGGGACGCTTCTTTTCCACGCCCGCGTCACGGCCCATGTAGCGCTGCTTCAACATGCTCCAGCGCGCATACAGTTCGGGCGGGAGTACCTCCTGCAACTTGTCGCCTTCCGGGTTCTTCATCGCCTTCATCGCCGAAGGCAACAGGGTGAGGCCACGGAAGATGCCGATGTCGGAACCCACCGTCACGCCGGGCCCGCCGATGACCTCGTCGGCAAGCTTCAGCACTTCCGTCACCTCGTCGGACCGCCAGGTGATGCCCTTGGGGAGTGGCGACTGCGTGCC
Organism: uncultured Lysobacteraceae bacterium; assembly: GCA_937897645.1. Classification (GTDB taxonomy): domain Bacteria; phylum Pseudomonadota; class Gammaproteobacteria; order Xanthomonadales; family Xanthomonadaceae; genus Pseudoxanthomonas_A. Next base: position 7,771 of record CALCNV010000018.1, on the reverse strand, counting down.
CAGCACGTACAGCAGGTGGTCGCCGTGGCGCACCTTCCACAAACCGGGACCAGGCTGCACGCCGGTCACCACCATCGTGTCCAGCTCCAGCACGCCGTCTTCGCCCATCTGCACTGGCGGCGCTTCTGCAGGTGTCTGTGCCTGCAGTGGCGCCAGTACGCCAGCGGCAAGCAAAACGGTGAGCAACACACGCATCAATACTCTCCTGACCTATGCGGATTTCAGGAAAGGGTAACGGCAAGCGATGACTTGCCTGCGCATCGACCTGACGGAAGGCAGCCTTCCGTTCAGGCGTCGCAGGAGGACGGGACGATCAGGCGGCCAGGCCGCCGACCGCACGCAGGTCGCGTGCAGTGTCACTGTCGTCGTCCAGTATCTCGAAACCACTCCACACGAAACCGGGCGTGACCGAGCAATTCGTCAGCGTGTACTCGCCGTGGCTGCGCGCGCTTTGCCAGATCCCTGCCGGCACTACCTGCACCAGTTGTCCGCCACGCACCGAGGTGTCCAGCTGCGTGCGGCTCAGGGAGCGTGCATCCGCGTCGTACATGCGCAGCTCCAGCGGCGCGCCCTCCTGCCAGTCCCAGACCTCGGACGCATCCACGCGATGCCAGCGACTTTCCTCGCCGGCCACCAGCAGGAAACTGATCGACGTCAACGACGGGCGCAGCACGCCATTCACTTCCACCTGCTTGCTGGATTGGTAGACGCGCTTGTAATGGCCTCCCTCCGGGTGCGGGGCGAGGTCGAGCGTGCGGATGAGTTCGAGTGCGCGTGGATGCATGCCTGCATCGTAAGCCAACGGCGCGTGATTGCGTGCACTAAAAAACCCGCACTTCGCAGTGCGGGTTTCTGGATGCTTTCGCGTTGGTCGGGACGGCCGGATTTGAACCGACGACCCTCTGCCCCCCAGGCAGATGCGCTACCAGGCTGCGCTACGCCCCGAACTGACACGACTCCCGCCTTGTGGGCGGGCGGCAATTATAGCCGTATTTGATCTTTCCTTCTCCCTTTGGGAGAAGGAAAGCTAGCGACGCAGCAACTGCAGGACTTCTTCCAGCTCCATGCGCACCTGCTTGACGATCTGGTTGCTGAGCGCAGATTCCTGCTTGGCACCCTCGCCTTCCAGGCGCAGGCGCGCGCCGCCAATGGTGTAGCCCTGCTCGTACAACAGGCCGCGGATCTGGCGGACCATCAGCACGTCATGACGCTGGTAGTAGCGGCGGTTGCCGCGGCGTTTCACCGGTTCCAGGCTGGGGAATTCGGTTTCCCAGTAACGCAGCACGTGCGGCTTCACGTCGCAGAGCTCGCTGACTTCACCAATGGTGAAATAGCGCTTGGCCGGGATGGGCGGGAGCTCGCGGTTGCTGCCCGGATCAAGCATGCTCGACTCCGGCGTACGCTTCCACGCGTTCCTTTAGTTTCTGGCCCGGGCGGAAGGTAACCACGGTGCGGGCGGAAATCGGGATCTCTTCGCCGGTCTTGGGGTTGCGGCCGGGACGCTGGCTCTTGCGACGCAGGTCGAAGTTGCCGAAACCCGACAGCTTCACCTGGCGACCCTGCTCAAGCGCCTCGCGCAGCACGTCGAAGTACGCGTCAACGAATTCCTTGGCTTCGCGCTTGTTCAGCCCGACTTCGTCGAACAAGCGTTCGGACATTTCCGCTTTAGTCAGTGCCATGCCGTGCTTCCCCTTGCCTTCATCCGCGTATGCGTGCGCCATGGTCGCGCCCGATGGCAGCAACCACCCCGGTCACTACCTCTTCCACATCGCGGTCGGTCAGAGTGCGTGAGTTGTCCTGCAAAATCAAGCCCATAGCCAAGCTCTTTTGACCAGATTCGACCCCCGCGCCAACGTAGCGGTCGAACAGCACGACCTCCCGCAGCAAGGGGCCGACCGCATTGCGGACGCTGGCGGAAATGGCCGCCCACGGCACGCTGTCCGCGACGACGAACGCGAGGTCCCGGCGGACGGACGGGAAGCGTGAAAGCTCCGTCGCCCTCGGCAATGCGCGTGCCGCCAGGGGAGCGAGGTCCAGCTCGAAACCGAACACATCGCCATCCAGGTCCAGCGCCCGCTGCAGGCGTGGGTGCAACTGGCCGATCCAGCCGATGCGCACGCCATCGCGGAACACGTCCGCGGAGCGGCCAGGATGGCCGAACGCCTCCGTGGATGGACGGTATTCGAGCACGGCGCCTGATGCCGCGGCCAGGCTGTCCAGGTCGCCCTTGATGTCATGGAAATCCACCTTGCGCGCTTGCGCGCCCCATTGCTCGGAGGTGGCATCACCGTGGATGGCCGCGGCAATGCGCTGGGTTTCGGTCGGTGCGGCACCGGTAACTGCAGCGAAGGTATTGCCGAGCTCGAACAGACGCACGCGTCCCGCCTGGCGCGCGAGGTTGCGCTGCAGCGCCGAGACCAGCCCAGGCAGCAGGCGGGTACGCATCACGCCGAGTTCGGCACTGAGCGGGTTGGCGAGCGGTACGGCGTGCCCGGTGGCGCTCCACTGCTCCAGCAGCGCGGCATCGACGAAGGCGTAGTTCACCGTTTCGAGATAGTCACGTGTGGCGAGATGACGACGCGTGCTGGATTCCTCGACCTGAGTTTCGCTCGGTGCAACGATGCGGGTCGCGCCACCGGGCAAGGTGGTCGGAATGCGGTCATAGCCATGGATACGCGCCAGTTCCTCGATCAGGTCTTCCTCGATGGCGATGTCGAAGCGGCGGCTGGGCGAAACCACGTCCCACCCATTCGCATTGGCTTCGACCTGCATGCCGAGCGCGCCGAGGATACGCTCAACTTCGGCATCTTCGATTTCGATGCCCAATACGCGCGCGATGCGCGCGCGACGCAGCGCAATGCTGGTCGGCTTGGGCAGATGTTCTGGCAACACAGCTTCGATGACTGGCCCAGGTGAACCTCCGGCCAATTCCACCAACAACCTGGTGGCGACTTCGACAGCCTGCCGCGGAAGCTCTGGATCCACGCCGCGTTCAAAGCGATGGCCCGCATCGGTATGCAGGCCCAGCTTGCGGCCGCGGCCGATGATCGCCGACGGTATCCAGTGCGCCGCTTCCAGGAATACGTTGCGCGTCGCATCGGTCACGCGCGTGTCATGGCCACCCATGATGCCGCCCAGTGCGACGGCCCGGGCCGCCTTGCCACCTTGGCTGTCGGACACCACCAGGAAGTCGTCATTGAGCGGGACCGTGCGGCCATCAAGCAGTTTTGTTTCCTCACCCTTGCGCGCGTGACGCACCACGATGGGACCCACCAGCGTGTCGCGATCGAACGCATGCATGGGTTGCCCGAGCTCCAGCATCACGTACTGGGTCACGTCCACCAGGAAACTGATCGGACGCACGCCGCTACGACGCAGGCGCTCCGCCATCCACACCGGTGTGGCCACCGTGGCGTCGACGCCTTCGATCACGCGTCCGACAAAACGCGGCACTTTCGCACCTGCGTCCAGCTCGACCGCCAACGTGCTGTCATTCAGTGCAGGCATGGGCGTCGCATCGAAAGCGACCACTTCGCTTCCGCAAGCCGCCGCCACGTCGAACGCGATGCCGCGCACGCTGAAACAATCGGCGCGGTTCGGAGTCAGCTTGATCTCGATGCTGGCATCGGGCAGCGACAGGTAGTCGGCGATGGGCGCGCCAATCGGCGCATCGTCCGGCAATTCCAGCAAGCCGGACGCATCGGCGTCGATGCCCAGTTCCTTGGCCGAGCACAACATGCCGTTGGACTCCACGCCACGCAGCTTGGCCGCCTTGATGGTGATCTCGCCGACGACCGTGCCCACCGTGGCCAACGGTGCGACCAGGCCCGGCCGCGCATTCGGCGCACCGCACACGATCTGCAGCAAATCGCCCTGCCCCGCATCGACTTGGCACACCTGCAGGCGATCGGCTTCCGGATGTTTGGCGCACTCGACGATGCGTGCCACGACCACGCCGGCGAGCGACTCGCCAAGCGGCGTCACTTCTTCGACTTCAAGGCCGATCGCGGTAAGCGTTGCCGCGAGTTCATCGCGCGAGGCGCTGGTGGGAACGTGGCTGCGCAACCAGTTTTCAGAAAATTTCATTGTTCGTAATCCGTAGGGTGGGCCTTGGCCCACCATTGCCATGTATCAAACTCAATGAATACCGGACCAAGCCGGTGGGCCGAGGCCCACCCTACGCAAACTGCTTGAGGAAGCGCACATCGTTCTCGAAGAACGCGCGCAGGTCGTTGACGCCGTAACGCAACATGGCGAAACGCTCCACGCCCAGGCCGAAGGCGAAACCGGTGTAGCGCTCGGGATCAATGCCGCAACTCCTCAGCACGTTGGGATGCACCATGCCGCAGCCCAGCACTTCCAGCCAGCGCGTGCTGCCGTCTGGCTGTTGCCAGGCAATATCGACTTCCGCGCCGGGTTCCACGAACGGGAAATAGCTGGGGCGGAAACGCATCTCGAAATCGCGCTCGAAGAACGCGCGCACGAATTCGGCCAACGTGCCCTTCAGGTCGGCGAAGGTGGAATGCTCGTCGACCAGCAGGCCTTCGACCTGGTGGAACATCGGCGAGTGGGTCTGGTCGCTGTCGCTGCGATAGACCTTGCCGGCGGCGATCATGCGCAGCGGCGGCGCGTGCTGACCCATGTAGCGCACCTGCACGCCCGAGGTATGCGTGCGCAGCAGGCGACCGTCGCCAAAGTAGAAGGTGTCGTGCATGGCGCGCGCCGGATGGTGCGGCGGGAAATTGAGTGCTTCGAAGTTGTGCCAGTCATCCTCGATTTCCGGGCCGTCAGCCAGCTCGTAGCCCAGGCGACCGAAGATGTCGGCGATGCGCTCCAGGGTGCGACTGATCGGATGCAGGCCACCGCGCTCCGGGTTGCGGCCCGGCAGGCTGACGTCGATGTTTTCACCAGCAAGGCGCGCATCCAGCACCGCATCTTCCAGCACGGTCTTGCGTGCGGACAGCGCGTTGGCGATGGCATCACGGGCGACGTTGATCGCCTCGCCGGCCGCCTTGCGCTGGTCGCCGGGCAGGGTGCCCAGTTGCTTGAGCTGTGCCGTCACAGTGCCGCTCTTTCCGAGTAGCGCGACACGCAAGGATTCCAGCGCGTCAGGCGTCTGTGCCGAGGCGATGTCGGCAAGTGCCTGGGTGGAAAGCGACTTGATTTCACTCATGGGCGATCAAACCTTGGCTTGGCTGGCTTCCGTGGGAGCGACGTAAGTCGCGAGGGGCTTTCTCGGTAATGCTTCATCGCGACTTACGTCGCTCCCACGGGATTGGCCTGCAAAAAACAATGGGGAAGGACTTGCGCCCTTCCCCACGTGTTTGGCGATGGATTGCCAGTGTTGCTTTTACGTTGGAGATCGCCGGCTTACGCCGCGAGTGCGCTCTTGGCTTTTTCTGCCAAGGCCGCAAAACCCACCGCGTCGTGCACGGCGATGTCTGCCAGCACCTTGCGGTCCATGGTGATGCCAGCCTTCAGCATGCCGTTCATGAAACGGCTGTAGCTCAAGCCGTTCATGCGGGCAGCCGCGTTGATGCGGGTGATCCACAGCGAACGGAAATTGCGCTTCTTCTGCTTGCGACCGATGTACGCGTACTGGCCAGCCTTGATGACGGCCTGGTTGGCGACGCGGAAGACCTTGCGGCGGGCGTTGTAGTAGCCCTTCGCGAGCTTCAGGATTTTCTTGTGACGGCGGCGCGCCGTTACACCACGTTTGACTCGTGCCATTGTTCAGTCCTCAGAGATACGGAAGCATGCGATCCAGACGCTTGGAGTCTTCGGCACGAATGATGTTCGTTGCACGAAGGCCACGCTTACGCTTGGTCGACTTCTTGGTGAGGATGTGGCTCTTGTTGGCGTGGCCAGCCTTGTATTTGCCGGAAGCGGTCTTCCGGAAACGCTTGGCCGCCGCCCGATGGGTCTTGATCTTGGGCATTGCGGTGATCCTTGTGGGTTTCTGTAACTGATCTGGGCGGCGGCCTTGGTGCTTCGTCATGAAGCGGCCACGCTTTCCATCCATGCCCAATATCGGCTTGTAAGTCGTTGAATCTGTTACGAAATAAACGACGTGTCCTGTGGTTGCCCCATGCCTGCAGGCGACCGCCCGTGTTACCGGGCCGCGTATTATGCCCGCGACGGCTTTCCCTTGCAAATCAATCTTTTGCTCCCTTCTCCCGTCGGGAGAGGGGTTGGGGTGAGGGTACGGCGGAGCGGCCTATGGCGCAGGTCGCGGCTCACCAGCCGCATCCGCAAAGCCGCTCGTTGCCGTGCCCCGGCAAGCGGGGACTCTGTCGCTTCGCTGTACCCTCATCCGTCGCTGCGCGCCACCTTCTCCCGGCGGGAGAAGGAAAATCCTTACTTCTTCTTGGGCGCGATCATCATGACCATCTGGCGGCCTTCCAGGCGCGGGCGCGATTCGATCACGATCTCGTCGCCGAGTTCGGTTTCGATGCGCGTGGCCATTTCGCGGCCCAGCTCCTGGTGGCTCATCTCGCGGCCACGGAAACGGATGTTGATCTTGACCTTGTCGCCTTCTTCCAGGAAGCGGCGGATGTTGCGCATCTTGATCTGGTAATCACCTTCATCGGTGACCGGCCGGAACTTGAGTTCCTTGATCTCGACCTGCTTCTGCTTCTTCTTGGCGGCGTTGGCCTTTTTCTGGGCTTCGAACTTGAACTTGCCGAAGTCCATGATGCGGCAGACCGGCGGATCGGCCTGCGGCTGGATTTCCACCAGGTCCATGCCGGATTCCTCGGCCAATGCGATCGCGGCATCGCGCGACAACACGCCCACCATTTCGCCGTCTGCACCGATCACGCGCACGTTGGGCACGCGGATTTCGTTGTTCTTGCGGTTTTGCTTGTTATCGGGGGTACTGATTGTTGCAATCTCCCAAGGGAACCATCCATGCCGACCCCCGCGGGGGCCGGGACATTTCGTTATGCAGTTTGCTCGGCGCGCAGGCGCTCGGCAAAGGCTGCGATGCTCATTGTGCCTAAATCTTCACCCGAGCGCGTACGCACGGCGACTTCCCCATTTTCCTTCTCGCGGTCCCCGACCACCAGCAGGTAGGGCACGCGCTGCAGCGTGTGCTCGCGGATCTTATAGCCGATCTTCTCGTTGCGCAAATCCGAAGCGACCCGGAAGCCTTGATTTGCAAGGGTTTTCTGGACTTCCGCCACGTGATCGGCCTGGGCGTCGGTGATGTTCATGACCACGGCCTGGCGCGGGGCCAGCCAGGACGGGAAGGCCCCGGCGTGGTGTTCGATCAGGATGCCGATGAAGCGCTCCATCGAGCCCACGATGGCCCGATGCAGCATGACCGGGTGCTGGCGCGCGGAATTCTCGTCCACGTACTCGGCGCCCAGGCGGCCCGGCATCATGAAATCGACCTGCATCGTGCCCAGCTGCCAGGTACGGCCAATGGCGTCCTTGAGGTGGTATTCGATCTTGGGGCCGTAGAACGCACCCTCGCCCGGCAGCTCCTGCCATTCGACGCCACAGGCACCCAGCGCGGAACGCAGCGCGGACTCGGCCTTGTCCCACGTGGCGTCGTCACCCAGGCGCGATTCGGGGCGCAGGGCGATCTTGATCTGGATTTCTTCGAAGCCGAACACGGTGTAGACGGCCAGCGCCTGCTGGTGGAACGCGGTGACCTCGGCCTCGATCTGGTCTTCGGTACAGAAGATGTGACCGTCGTCCTGGGTGAAACCACGCACGCGCAGGATGCCGTGCAGCGCGCCGGACGGCTCGTTGCGGTGGCAGGCGC
>CALCNV010000017.1 GCA_937897645.1 uncultured Lysobacteraceae bacterium | reverse complement strand
CCGTTCTGATCCATCGCTGCCGCTGTATCAATTTCCCGAGATCAATACATGGAGTTGAATGTGCCGACTTGGCTTGTAACCGGTGGTGCTGGATTCATTGGCGGTAATTTCGTGCTGGAGGCCGTGGGCAAAGGCATCCGCGTCATCAATCTGGACGCACTGACCTACGCAGGCAACCTGGATACGCTCGCCTCGCTGGATGGAAATCCAGACCACGTGTTCGTGCACGGCGATATCGGTGACCACGCACTGGTCGCGAAACTGCTGTCCGAATACCAGCCCGATGCCGTTGTGAACTTTGCAGCCGAAAGCCACGTGGATCGCTCCATAGACGGCCCGGGTGCCTTCATCCAGACCAACGTCGTGGGTACGCTTGCGCTGCTGGAAAGCGTACGTGACTACTGGCGTGGCCTTGAGGTTGGCAAGCGTGATGCGTTCCGCTTCCTACATGTGTCCACTGACGAGGTGTACGGGTCGCTCGGCGAGACCGGCAAGTTCACGGAAATAACGCCTTATGCGCCGAATTCGCCATACTCCGCCTCCAAGGCGGCATCGGACCATCTGGTGCGTTCTTTCCACCATACCTACGGATTGCCAGTACTCACCACCAATTGCTCGAACAACTACGGCCCCTATCATTTCCCGGAGAAGTTGATCCCGCTCATCATCGCCCGCGCCTTGGCCGGCGAGCCGCTGCCGGTCTATGGGGATGGCAAGAACGTGCGCGACTGGCTGTATGTGAGTGACCACTGCGCCGCCATCCGTACCGTGCTTGAAAAAGGCCGCGTCGGTGAAACCTACAACGTGGGCGGCGACGCGGAAATGCAGAACATCGCCGTGGTCGAAACTATCTGCAAGTTACTGGATGAGCGACGTCCGCGTGAAGATGGCCAGTCGCGCATGAGCCAGATCACCTACGTGGCTGATCGTCCCGGGCACGATCGTCGTTACGCCATCGACGCGTCTAAACTGCAGGATGAGTTGGGCTGGAAGCCGCGGTATACCTTCGAGCAAGGCATCGGCCAAACGGTTGATTGGTACCTCGAGCACCAGGACTGGGTCAAACGCGTGCTTGATGGCAGTTATCGCCTTGAACGCATTGGCACCGTCGCATAACGCAAAGGAACGCATACGATGACTCAACGCAAAGGCATCATCCTCGCCGGTGGTTCCGGCACGCGCCTTTATCCGATCACGCAAACCGTCAGCAAGCAGTTATTGCCTGTGTACGACAAGCCGATGATCTATTATCCGCTGAGCGTTTTGATGCTCGCCGGCATTAGGGAAGTGCTGGTCATCAATACGCCGCATGAACAGGTCTTGTTCAAGCAATTGCTGGGTGACGGCTCGCAATGGGGCATGCACATTGAATACGCCGCGCAACCAAGTCCCGACGGCCTGGCGCAGGCTTACCTGATTGGAAAGGAGTTCGTGGCCGGTCAGCCAAGCTGCCTAGTCCTTGGCGATAATATCTTCCACGGCCATGGCTTGACCGAAATCCTCAAGCGCGCAGATACACGCACGCATGGCGCCACCGTGTTTGGCTATTGGGTCAGCGACCCAGAGCGTTACGGCGTAGCGGAGTTCGATGATGGTGGACGCGTGGTGGGCCTGGAGGAAAAGCCCGTCAATCCACGCTCCAATCATGCCGTGACTGGCCTGTATTTCTACGATGGACGCGCGAGCGACTTTGCCGAGTCGTTGAAGCCATCGCCGCGGGGCGAGCTGGAGATCACCGACCTCAATCGCTGTTACCTTGAAGACGGATCATTGCATCTGGAACCGCTGGGCCGTGGCTTCGCATGGCTGGATACCGGCACTCACCAGTCGCTGCTTGAAGCTTCCAACTTCATTGAAACAATCGAAGCGCGCCAAGGCCTGCGTGTCTGCTGTCCCGAGGAAATCGCATTCAGCAATGGGTGGATTGATGCGGCGCAGATTGAAAAACTTGCTGCTCCGCTGGCAAAGAATGGTTACGGCCAGTACCTCCTGACCTTGGCCTCGCGCGGAGTGGTGCGTTGAAAGTCATCGAAACCAGCCTGCCGGGTTGCGTGGTCATCGAGCCAGCGGTATTTGGCGATGATCGCGGATTCTTCTTCGAGACGTGGAATGCGGATCGCTACGGCGAGCACGGCTTGCCCACGAAATTCGTCCAGAGCAACGTTTCTGCTTCTGCACGAGGCGTGTTGCGCGGCCTGCATTACCAATGGCCAAATCCACAAGGCAAACTGGTAAGTGTGCTCGAGGGAGAGGTCTATGACGTGGCCGTGGATATTCGCCGCGGCTCCCCTCATTTTGGTCGATGGTCAGCCGTGGTGCTGAGCGCAGAGAACAAGCGTCAGTTCTGGATACCGGAAGGGTTTGCCCACGGCTTTGCAGTGCTTTCCGAGCGTGCCATTTTCAGCTATCTGTGCACCGCGCAGTACGACAAGGCGGCGGATGCAGGGGTTCGCTGGGACGATGCGAGTATTGGCATCGACTGGCCAATCAGCGAGCCTCTACTTTCGGAGAAAGACGCGAAGGCTCCGTTCCTTGGCGATGTGTTGCCTGATCGCCTGCCGATATACGTCGAATGAGCAGGATTCTGTTGCTTGGGGCCAATGGCCAGGTTGGACATGAGCTGAGGCGCAGCCTTGCCGGCTCGGGTGAATCGATCCTCACTACGCGCAGCGGTGTTCTGGAAGACGGCATTGCAACTGAAGTCGCGGATTTCGACCAGCCAGAATCATTGGCAGCGCTGGTCGACCGCATTTCCCCCGACGTCGTCGTCAATGCGGCCGCATACACGGCGGTTGATCGAGCCGAAGATGACGTTGCATCAGCATTCCGTGCCAATGCCGAAGCGCCGGGACAGCTCGCACGCGCATGCGCGGCACGCGATGTGCTGCTGATGCATTACTCCACGGACTATGTGTTCGACGGGAAATCCACGCGTCCTTATCGCCCGGATGATGCTACTTCGCCACTGGGTGTCTATGGGGCAAGCAAGCTGGCCGGGGAGGTTGCGATACGGGAGTCTGGTTGCCGTCACATGATCTTCCGCACGGCATGGGTCTACGGCAACCACGGCAATAACTTCATGCGCACTATGTTGCGCGTTGGCGCCGAGCGCGATCAGTTGCGCGTGGTGGCCGATCAATTCGGTACTCCCACCCCCGCTGTCTTGATCGCAGAAGTCACTCGCCACGCAATCGAGTCGGGTCATTCGAGGTCCGGCACATGGCACCTGACCGCCTTGGGTGAAACGAGTTGGCATGCGTTTGCGCAGGAGATATTCGAGCAGGCTTTCGATCGCGGGCTGTTAGCCAGGATTCCGGAAGTGGTTGCAATCACTACTGCAGAATACCCTACGCGCGCGCACCGACCTGCATATTCCTGCCTTGATACGTCCACGTTGCGCGATGGGTTCAAGCTCTCCTTGCCGGATTGGCGCATGGGGTTGGTGCAAGTGCTGGATGCCGTGAAGAACTGATTGCCGCAACACTTTTGCAGTGTCTTCAAGGTTGTAAAGGGGGGGGGTGGCTTGTGTGCAGCCATGTCTGGTTTGTAATTTTCCGATTAATGGACAGGGGAGAGATCATGAAGGAGTTGGGAGTGATATTGGCGGCCGTGCTGCTGGCTGGGTTTTCCGGGCCGGTAGTCGCACAGGTCGACGTGGAGCCGTACATCAAGCGGGACGCATTCGAGAGCATAAAGATCTCCCCAACGGGCGAATACTTCGCTGCGACGATTCCAGGCGAAGGCAAGACGGCACTGGCGATCATTCGTCGTTCCGATAATCAGGTGACGGGAAGGTTTGCACTTGGCAAGAATTCCCATGTGGCAGGTTTCTGGTGGGTCAATCCGGAACGACTTCTGATCAGCACCTCGGAGAAATTTGGTGAACTTGATAAGCCAAGCCTTACCGGTGAACTCTATGCGGTCAATGCGGACGGTGGCAGGACTGAGTTACTGATTGGTTATAACAATAACGACGGATTGGCAGCTTTCCTGATCGATAGCTTGCCAAATGATGACAAGAACGTCCTGATCTCGGTTTCGCCGTTTGATGCAGAACCTCTTACGCGGGTCGAACTCATGGACGTCTACAACGGGCGGCGCAAGCAGGTTGCGCGTGCTCCCATCCGTGGGGCTAGCTTCGATACGGACAACCAAGGCGTCGTGCGCTTCGCTTTGGGTGAGGATAGTGAGGGCAACACCAAGCTCTATTACCGTGCCGGCGAAAGCGCGAAGTGGGAGCTGATCAACGATGAAGCCGTTACGGGGCGGAGCGAAGCGCCTATTGGATTCTCGGCAGATGATCAAACTGCCTACCTGAGGACAGACAAGGCTCAAGGACCAGATGCGATCTTGGCGATGGATATCGCCAGTGGCACCCGTAAGGAGGTAATACGCGACGACGACACTGATCCTTCAGGCTACATCTACCGCCCTAATACTTCCATTCCGGTTGGCGTGGTGTTTGATGACGGGAAGCCGCGCACTGAGTTCTTTGATAACACCGCGCCTGAGGCGCGTCTATACAAGAGCTTGGAGGCCGCTTTCGGTAATGAAACGCCATACATAACATCGATGAC
>CALCNV010000016.1 GCA_937897645.1 uncultured Lysobacteraceae bacterium | reverse complement strand
CGGAAGCGCCCCTCTCCCCTTGTGGGAGAGGGTGGCCGACAGGCCGGGAGAGGGGGGCCGCCGGAGCCAGGCTGTCTCTAGTCGCCATATTGTCTCGAGTGAGGCAACTCTTGAAGCAAAGCGACACTCGACGCGTCCATCTGGTCTGATAAGCAATTAGCTCCGGCCTTCCCCTCTCCCGCCTTCGGCACCCTCTCCCACAAGGGGAGAGGGGCGTTTCCGAATGCGTCTTAGCAAGATCAAGGATTCTCTGCCCTCTGGGGAAGAGCGCGTACCACAAGCATCCGCATTGCAGAAATCAATAAAAAAGGAGGCCCGTTGGGGCCTCCTGAAAGCCGGCCGAAGCCGGAAGACATTGTTGTGGCACATTTCCGGCCGAAACCGGACGTCGCCATGCTAACGGCGACTCAAAGTTAATGCAACACCTCAAGTAAAACTATGTAAATAACTGATTTATATTGAGATGGCGTTCCGAATTTCGTTCTGCATTGCCTCGGCGGCCGCACGTGGATCACTGGCCTGGCTGATCGGTCGGCCCACCACGATGGCATCCGCACCCCGCGCAAACGCCTCCGCCACGCCGACCGTGCGTTTCTGGTCGTCGCCACCGGCACCGCCCGGGCGGATCCCCGGGCACACGATCGAGAAACCCGGCCCGCAGGCAGCACGGATCAGGCCCGCTTCCTGCCCCGAGGCAATCACGCCATCAATGCCGGCCGCTTGGGCGGCCAACGAGCGCTCCACCACGATGTCTGCAGGTTGGAGGGAGATACCCATCTTTTCGAGGTCATTGCCATCCATCGAGGTCAGCACCGTGACCGCGAGCAGGCGCAGATCGCCTGCTCGCGCTTCGGCGGCGGCCTGCATCATGCCGGTGTGCCAGCCATGGATCGTGGCGAAACTCACCGGCCAGCGTGACAGGCCACGGATCACCCCCGCCACCGTGGCCGGGATATCGAAGAACTTCAGGTCCACGAAGACCTTCTTCTCGCGCCGCGCCAGTTCGTCCAGCACGTTGAAGTAGTCGCCGGACGCCAGCAGCTCCATGCCGATCTTGTAGAACTCGACCGAGTCACCCAGCCGGTCCACCCACGCCAGGGCCTCGTCACGCCCCGGTGCATCCAGGGCGAAGATCAATCGCTCGCGCGGCCCCAGCGTCAGCGGCAGGCGCGTGCTCACGGCGCATAGTCCAGCGCGTCGCGCTTGGCCTGGCGGCGCGCGTCCTTGGGCAGCGACCACTCGTTGTTGAACAGCGCCGGCTCCCACGAACCGTAGGTGGGGTTGGGCAGCATCCACCAGCGTTCGCCGAACCAGTCGTTGTAATCGGCATACAGCTGGTCGCGGCCTTCACGGGTGTTGGACACCACCTGCACGAAGTCGCCGATCTGGTCGCCGAACTGCATCAGCACGCGGTACTTCTGCCCGGCCAGCTTGCGCCGGCAATTCTTCTCGCTGCCGTTCTGCTCGCAGCCCTCGACGAAGGTCCCCAACCCCAGGAACACGCTGTCGTCGGCCACCGGCAGGCCGGCGCTGCGCAGGTTGGACAAGGTGGCGTCCTTCAGGTGTTCCGCCCGGTTGGAGATATAGAGGATGGTCACGCCCTTCGCCGCCGCGGCCTTGGCGAAATCGACCACCCCGGGCACTGGCTTGGCTTTTTTCTCGGCGACCCACTGGGCCCAGGTGACTTCGTCGTAGTCCAGCCCATCACGCACCAGGCGCGCCTGGTAGGGCGAGTTGTCCAGCACGGTCTCGTCCACGTCCATCACCACGGCCGGTTTCAGGCCGGTGGCGCGGCTGTCATCCAGCGTGAAGCCGCGCTCTTCCGGCACCAGCGCATCCCAATTCTTTTCCTTCAGCGCCTTGTCGAGCTGTTCGGCGGCGGCGCGGTAGGTCTGCTCGCTGAGCGCCTTGTATTCCACCGAGGTCTGCACCCAGGCCACGGCGTTGAGGTTGTCGTGGGGCGGGTTGGCGTTGGCGGGCGCTTCGACAGGCACTGGTGTTGCAGCCATCGGCGCGGCTGGTGTCGCAGGCGCGGCGGGGGCCTCGGTGCGCTTGCACGCGGACAGGGCAAGGGCGGTGCAGGCGGCAAGGACAAGTAGGCGCATGGAGTCGGTTTCGGCAGTGGCTATGCGCGCAGTTTACCGGCTGCCGATGACAGCCGGTTCCCGCCGTGCCGCCCGTGGGAGCGGCGTCCCGCCGCGAGCCGTGGCTCTGCTGTTGTAGGTCCGAGCTTGCTCGGATGCATTTCCGTATCGAAGCAAAAGCATCCGAGCAAGCTCGGACCTAGATACGGCCGCTCCGTTATCCTTGCGCTCCATTCAAGGGAAGACCGCACATGGATTCGACGGAAGCTGCATCACCGCTGGTATTGACCGCCGCCGAAGCACGCGTGCTGGGTTGCCTGATCGAGAAAGAGGCGACCACGCCTGACGCCTATCCGCTGACCGTCAACGCCGCGCAGGTCGCGGCCAACCAGAAGACCGCGCGCGATCCGGTGCTGGCACTCAACGTGGGCGACGTGAACCATGCGCTGCGCCAGCTGGAGCAGAAAGGTTTGGCCAAGCAGGTGTTCTCGTCGCGCGCCGAACGCTACGAGCATCGTGCCGACAAGGTGCTGGACCTGCCGAAGCAGCAGCTCACCTTGATTGGCCTGCTGTTGTTGCGCGGGTCACAGACCGTGCACGAGTTGCTGGCACGCAGCGAGCGCCTGGTGAAGTTCAACGACGCCGACGACGTGCGCCATCATTTGGATCGCCTGATCCAGCGCCAGCCCGCACTCGCGTTGCAGATCCCACGCGGTCCCGGCCAGCGCGAGGATCGCTATGTGCACCTGATGAGCGGCGCGGTGGACGTGGCGGCGGTGACGGCGCGGATTGCATCGTCGTCCGCTTCTTCTGCAAGTGAAGCCGCATCGACGGCGTTGGAAGCGCGGGTGCTGGTGTTGGAAAACGAAGTGGCGCAGCTGCGGGAGATGATCGCGGCGTTGGGCAGTGAAGAGAAATCCTGACGTCGGATCAATCAATCGGGCCGCTTGCTACTGCGCATCAGCAACAGGCTGCCCAGAGCGGTTCCGAGCAAGGCACACATCAGACCCACGGCCAGCGCGATCAATATTTCCAACGGCCACAGGTTGTGTGACGTTGGGTCGCGTGAGGTTTCCAACAACACCCGCGCCATCACCGCAGCCGGCACCGTCGCCGCGATCAACCACCAGATGGTCAGGAAGCGACCCGTTCCGAATGCGCGCAACATCATCGCGATCAGTCCGACTGCAACCAGTCCCGGCCCGTACAACGAATTCGGCAGGCTTACCTTGTCGTAAGGCAGTTGCCAGTGCGCGAAGCCCACGGCGACGAAAGCAATGAAGAAGCCGATCAATAACCAAGCAGGACTGGAACGGGTCATGGTGTTCACCGCCATTGGCAAGGCACGAAGACTACCGCAGCGATCGCCACCAATTCCATCCGCGTCATTCCTTTGTAGAGCCGTGCTTGTTCGGCTGCTCTTGCTCAGCAAACCCCTGTGGGCGGTTTACGGCACGGACTTGTCGCGTGCAGCCACCGCATAGCCGTGTGCGGTGGCCCGGAAGGCGACTTCATACACCCGATACTGGCCCGCATAGGGGAACAGCACCACTTCGGCCAGAGGACACTCCGGGTTGAATTTGTAGGCCAGGCCGACACCCATTTTCTCCGTGACGCGCACATTTGCTTCGGCTTTGCAGGTATCCAGATAGCGCAAAACGCCCGATGTGGTGGAAAAGAATGCGTCCAGGATTGCGGCGTCTGGCGATGTGGCGAAATCACTGTAACGGCGCCGGATGGCGAGTACCTCGCCATCGCGGTAGACCTCCATGTCGGGACGCAGCCTGTCCAGCAGCTTGCCTGGATCACGTGATCGCACCGCCGCCATGAAGATCTCCCAGTCCTTTTCCCTATCTTCAGCTGGTTCCATGAAGCCGTGGCCCATGCCGATACGAATGCTGTTGAGGCGGTCATCACTATCCAGCTCGACCGAATAATTCGTGCCTTCGTAATCCCAACGAGTAACCTTGGGTTCGTCGATTTCCGTTTTCGAAGTCGGTTCGCCAAGTGCAGCGATGACCCTGCCGCGATCATCGCCGAGTTTCAGTCCCTTGAACGGCAGCATGTCCCTTGCAGCGGTCCCTGTCAGTTGCAGGCTGTCAATGACCTGGGGCTGGTCGTCGTGCATGCCAAACAGCATGTAGGCGTCTGTGCCAAGGCCGTAGGCGCGATAGCGCAGCGGTGGATCGTCCCTGGTTGTAAAAGGCTCGCCCATCACCGGGTCAACCGCCTGCATAAACTGCAGCAAGCGCCAGCCATTGAGCTCGCTTTCGTACGCGGCGTCCTGTGCATGGCCATGGAACGACCAGCACAACAGCCACGCCATGGCGGCCGCCTGGAAATTACAGAGTCTCTTTCTCTTCATATCGGCACTCCTTGCCAAGAATGATTCAGTCAAATAAGGCCTGTATCGCCGCCAATCCCGCGCTCGCCCGTTCCTTCTTGCTCGCCGCGTCCGCCTCCGGATCCGCGCCGTCACGCTGCAATTCCGA
>CALCNV010000015.1 GCA_937897645.1 uncultured Lysobacteraceae bacterium | reverse complement strand
TGGTCTTGCCCGCCCACCAGCGACCCAGCTTGAGGTTCTGGATGGCCACGCCCCACTCGAACAGCAGCGCGAAGACCACCGCGATGACCGGCTGCAGCAGGTAGAACGGACGCCAGCGCTGCTCCGGAAAGATGCGCAGCAGGCCGTAGCCGATGTCGTCGTCCATGCCACGCACGTTGGTGTACGTGTGGTGGCGGAAATTGTGCGTGTGGCGCCAGTTTTCGCTGGTGCCGGCGATGTCCCACTCGTAGGTCTTGCCGTTGAGGTGCGGGTCGTTCATCCAGTCGTACTGGCCATGGATGACGTTGTGGCCTAGCTCCATGTTCTCCAGGATCTTGGACAACGCCAGCAGCAGCACGCCGACGATCCACAGCACCCAAAACGCAGATCCGAACAACAGGCTGGCGTACAGCACGCCGCGGCCCGCAATTTCGGTGTAACGCACGGCCTTGACGATGCGGCGGATGTAGATCGCATCGCGTTCGCCAAGATCGGCGACGGTACGCGCACGCAGCGCATCAAGTTCATTGCCAAAACTTTCCAGCTCGGCAACGTTTAGGACACGGTTGGATTTGACGGGGCTCATGCGCAGGTCTTGGTCACAGGTCAAGTTCAAGGTCGCTGACTGCGCTGTTGATGCACAGCTTCAGCGCGGAGGCGGGTTCATGCACCAATTCGCCGGAAGGCAGGTGGCGGGTGCTGCCGGCGGCCTTGCCGCAGGCGCAGGTATTGCAGATGCCCATGCGGCAGCCGGACGCAGGCCGGATGCCTTCTGCTTCCAGCGCAGTCAACAGGGATTGCCCACGTGGCAGTTGCAGGGTGACGCCACGCTTCACCAGGCGCACTTGCACGGTACCGGTGTCGACAACCTCGACCGGCGGCAAGGTGAAGGCTTCGGACTGGAACGAGCGCACATGCCCATCGAGCAAACCGCGCGCCGCTTCCACGAAGCCGCCCGGGCCACAGGCCATTACATGCTGCGAGGATGGCTGTTCGATAAGGGTTGCCAGCAAGGATTCGCTGATGCGACCTGTGGGTTCATCGGCTTCGCGTGGCGTGTCGCGCGTCAACAGCAGATGCAGGCGGAAGTTGGGTTGCGCCGCGGCCAGTGCGCGCAGTTCGTCGACGAAACAAAGCTCGCCGCGCGTGCGCGCCCAGTACATCAAGGTGAGCGGCACCGGCATGCCTTGCGCGGCAAGCGAACGGGTCAGCGCCATCAGCGGTGTAATGCCGCTACCGGCCGCCAAGAACAGGTACTCGCCTTCGTGGTTCTTCGGCAACTGCATTTCGCCGAAGGCCGGGCCGATCCCCAGCACATCCCCTACCCGGGCACGTTGGCAAAGGTGCTGGCTGAGCTTGCCGCCGGCAATGCCCTTCACGGTGATGGAAAGGCGACCGTCGGCGCGTGGCAGGCCCGTCAGGCTGTAGCTGCGCGTGATGCGGACGCCATCGACTTCGGCGGTGACATTGACGTGCTGGCCGGGCGCGAAGCCGCCGACATGGCGATTGGGGGCCAACACCAGGGTGACCGAATCGCTGGAGGCCTCTTCGCGGGCCACAATCCGCGCCAGCGGGCGCTCCCAGGACCAGGTGCGGTTAACCCGCGAAGCCCAGAAATCGAACACGCCGGGGGCAACCACGGGCCTCAGCAGGCGCTGGATGCGGCTATGCCGGGTGCGGGACGGGGGGGTGGGCAGTGCACTCATGGGTCTCACTATACGGATACAGATACAATTGTCTATACAACTGTATATTCCATTCAGCCGATATGATGCCCGCCTAGACCTGCACGGATATGACAGTCCTCGTGAGCCGCCCCAGTGACGCAATCGATGCCCCTGACCACATGGGTCTGGAACACGCCCTGCCCCGCAAGGCGGCGATCTCGCGCGACGACCTGCTTGCGGCTGCCCTGAAACTGATTGGCCCGCACCGCAGCCTGTCCACGCTGAGCCTGCGCGAAGTGACCCGCGAAGCCGGCATCGCCCCCAACAGCTTCTATCGCCAGTTCCGCGACATGGACGAACTGGCCGTGGCCCTGATCGACCTGGCCGGCCGCTCGTTGCGCAAGATCATCGGCCAGGCCCGACAACGCGCCAGTACCGAGCGCAGCGTGGTGCAAGGCTCGCTGGAAACCTTCATGGAACAGCTGCGCGCCGACGACAAACTGTTGCACGTACTGTTGCGCGAGGGCACCGTCGGTTCCGACGCGTTCAAGCAAGCAGTGGATCGGGAGCTGAATTTCTTCGAAGACGAATTGTGCATCGACCTGGTCCGCCTGGCCGCCGCCGACGGCGCGCGCCTTTATGAGCCAGCACTGGTTTCCAAGGCAATCACGCGCCTGGTGTTCGCAGCCGGCGCCAGCGCCATGGATATGCCGCTGGAGAAGGATCCAGAGCTGATCAAGCAGCTTTCACAGATGATCCGCATGATCATCACCGGCTCAAGGGCGATGGCGGCGGAGTGACAGGGAAAGACACCCTGTAGGAGCTGCGCAAGCTGCGACCGGAATCTCCCGGCCTTCGCGCATTCCTTCTTTGCATTACTCTTACGGTCGCAGCTTGCGCAGCTCCTACAACGTCGGTTGATGCTCCGATAGCGCAGCGACGAAATCAGGCTGCAAAGCCAGTTTTCCGAACCAACCCTGCTGCGTGCCGCTAAGGATGCGCAGCATGTGCCCGCTGCCGCCGGGAAGCTTGCCGAGGGGCAGCATGCTGACGTCGCGAACGCGCGCCACGGTGTCGCGCTCGGACTGGAACAACGGCGTCAGCCAGCGACTCCAGAAATGGTAGATCGATACGTGCGCCTTGCGCTGCTGCTGATAGCGCATGAGCGCTGATTCCACTGCCGTTTCTTCGCGCAAAGCATCCCGCAAGGCCATCGCATCCATCAATGCCATGTTGACGCCCTGCCCCAGTTGCGGACTCATCGAGTGTGCGGCATCGCCGGCGAGCACCAGGCGCCCGCGATGCCAGCGCTCGAGCACGGCATCGCGATAGCTCGCACGTGCAAGCTGGGCCGGTGCATGCACCCCAGCTACCAATGCTGCTGCCTGTGGCCAGATGCGCGTGACTTCCTCCTGCCAATGATCAAGGCCACGCAACTGCCATCCGTCGAAATCCGCGGTAGGCAAGCTCCAGAAGAAACTCAGCTTCGGCACGTCATCGCCCGGTCGCGTGCCCACCGGCAGCAGCCCAATCATCTTGCGCGCCGCCACGTAACGCTGCCGCAATTCGTCCGGCCACGGCCAGTCGCCGCGCGGCAGCAGACACCACAAAGCACCCCAGGGGTAGATGCGATCCAGGCGCGTGGCATTGACCTGCCGACGCAGTTGAGAAGCCGAACCATCGGCGGCGATCACCAAGTCGAACGGGCCGTGCTGGCGCCCGTGTTCGTCGAGCAGGCGACCGGACACATGATCGACTTCGGTCACGCGCGTGCCGCGATGCAGGTGTGCGCTGGTTTCCCACGCCTCCGCCAACAGCGTGAACAAAGCACCACGCTGCATGCCCAGGCCGAACAGGCGCGCATCAAGTCCGCGATAGCGCATGTCCATGACCCCGCGACCTTCCGGGGTTTCTCCATACAGACGCGTAACCGGCGCACCGTGCGCCAAGGCTGCCGGCAGGATGCCCATCTGCCACAACACCTGCAGGCCGGTGGGTTGCAGCAGGAAACCCGCGCCGACCGGACCCGGCTCGGCGGCACGCTCGAAGACCTCGACCTGGTGCCCATCGCGCGTGAGCAGTACGGCCAGCGCCTGCCCCTCGGTGCCATAGCCGATGATGGCGATGTTCATGCTGCTGGCCATCGGACTTCTGTCGCGCGCCATGAAAAAAACCCCGCCGAAGCGGGGTTCAATGCAATCCTTGTTCCAGGCTCAGGCAACAGGTTCGATGTTGGACGCCTGTGCGCCCTTCGGGCCCTGGGTCAGCTCATAGCTGACACGCTGGCCTTCCTGCAGGCTGCGGAAGCCCTTGCTGTTGATGGCGGAGTGGTGCGCGAAGACATCGGCGCTGCCATCCTCCGGCGAGATGAATCCGA
>CALCNV010000014.1 GCA_937897645.1 uncultured Lysobacteraceae bacterium | reverse complement strand
GGCGATGGACTGTCCGGCCTGGTCGTGGATCGTTACGACGATTTGCTGGTGGTCGAGTTCTTCAGCGCCGGCATGTTCCGCCACCGCGAGTGGATCTACGAAGCCCTGAAGGAACAGTTCCCCGGTGCACGCTTCTACAGCTTTGCCGAGGAACACGTGCAGAAGCAGGAGAGCTTCGACTTCCGCGGTACGGAGCCGCCCGCACCGGCGATCATCACCGAGAACGGCGTGCGCTTCCGCGCGGACCCGGCCGGCGCGCACAAGACCGGTTTCTTCGCCGACCAGCGCGACAACCGCGAGTGGCTGTCACGGCAGGTCGCCGGCAAGCGCGTGCTCGACCTGTGCTGCAACACCGGCGGCTTCGGCGTATACGCGAAAGTGCGTGGCGCGGAAGAAGTGGTCGGCGTGGATATCGACGAAGACGTGATTTCCATCGCCAAGGGCAACGCCAAGCTCAACGATGTGAAACTGAAATTCGTGCAGGCCGACATCTTCCCGTGGCTGCGCGATGCCGGCAACGCCAAGGATCTGTACGACGTGGTGATCCTGGATCCGGCCAAGATGACCCGCGACCGTGAGCAGGTGATCGCCGCGCTGAAGAAATACCTGGACATGAACAAGCTGGCGCTGGGCGTAGTGAAGCCGGGCGGCCTGTTCGCCACGTTCTCCTGCACCGGCCTGGTCAGCGAACAGGAGTTCCTGGACATGCTGCGCCGCGCCGCGTATTTCTCCGGCCGCACCATCCAGATACTGAAGCTGTCAGGCGCCGGCGCAGACCATCCGTTCATGGCCCATGTGCAGGAATCGCGCTACCTCAAGGCGGTGTTCTGCCGGGTGTTTTGAATATGCCGTTGCCCCCTTTGCAAAAGGGGGCGGGCAGCGACAACGTCGCTGACGGGGGATTTGCTCTTGATCTTGATCTTGCTTCTCTCGAAGCAAGAGCAAATCCCCCTCGGTCCCCCTTTTACAAAGGGGGAGGCAAAGCTCAGGCGTCGCCGCGCTTCCCCAGCACGCTGCCGCGCCTGCCGTAGACCACGTAGGCCACGATGCCAAGCACGTTCCACAGCAGGAACCACAGCTGCGTCTTCTGCGGCAGGCTCCAGAACAGGTACAGGCAGCCAAAGATCGCAATGGGTCCCACCACCCACGCCAGCGGCGTGCGGAACACGCGCTTGCGTGACGGGTCGCGCTTGCGCAGCACCAGCAGGCACACGGCTACCGCGATGAACGCCGCCAGCGTGCCGGCATTGGCCAGCGCCGCGATTTCATCCAGCCGCGCCACGCCAGCCAGCGCCGCCACCAGGATCGCGGTGAACACGGTGATCGCCACCGGCGTGCCGGTGCGCGTGTTGACCTTGGACAGGCTGCGCGGCAACAAGCCGTCGCGCGACATCACGAAGAAGATGCGGCTCTGCCCGTAGAAGAACGCCAGCAGCACCGTCGGCAGCGCCACCACGGCTGCACCCGCGACGATCTTGGACGCCGTGCCCTGGCCCAGTTCGCGCATGATCAGGGCCAGCGGCGCGGGGCTATTGGCGAACACCGTGTAATGCAGCGCACCCACCGCGGCCAGCGCCACCACCACGTAGATCAGGGTGCAACCGATCATCGAACCGATGATGCCGATGGACAGGTCGCGGCCGGGATTCTTGGTTTCCTCCGCCGCGGTGGAGATCGCATCGAAGCCGTAGAAGGCGAAGAAGATGATCGCCGCCGCCGCCATCACCCCGCGCTCCACGCCATCGGCACCCATTTCCTTGGCGAAACCGTACGGCATGAACGGCTGCAGGTTGCTGCTGTCGAAGTGCGGCATGGCGATGGCGACGAAGACGCACAGCGCCAGCACTTTCACGATCACCAGCGCGGCGTTGAGGGTGGCGCTTTCCTTGGTGCCCGCCATCAGGATGCCGGCGACCACGAAGGTGATCAGTACCGCCGGCAGGTTGACGATGCCGCCCGCATGCGGGCCTACCGCCAGTGCCTGCGGCACATGCACGCCCATGCCGTTGAGGAATTCGATCACCGACCCCGACCAGCCCACCGCCACCGCACTCACCACCAGCGAGTACTCCAGGATGAGGCTCCAGCCCACGATCCAGGCGATGGCTTCACCGAGTACGACGTAGCTGTAGGTGTAGGCGCTGCCGGCTGCCGGCATCATGGTGGCCATTTCCGCATAGGCCAGCGCCGCGCAGGCGCAGACGATGCCGGCGACCGCGAACGAGAGCAGCACCGCAGGCCCGGCGAGATTGGCGCCGACGCCGATCAAGGTATAGATGCCGGTGCCGACGATGGCGCCGATGCCCAGCGCGACCAGGTGCGGCCAGCTCAGCGTGGGGACCAGCCGCCGCCCCTCTTCATGCACGGTGACCTGGTCGATATCCTTGCGCCGGAACCATGTCTGCATACAACCCTCGGATTTATTGGGTGGAAGGGGGTGGCGCATAGTCGCTTATTCGACGCGGCGATGCGATGTGCAGTGCGGCGATGGCGTGTCGTTGCCGATACGCGCGCCGCGTTGGTTGCATCAACCGCGACCCGGAAGGACGGCTTCATGCGTTGCAGTTCCGGGCTTGCCCCGATGCCCTTGATGTGCCGCCCACGGGATCC
This sequence comes from uncultured Lysobacteraceae bacterium, assembly GCA_937897645.1. Lineage (GTDB taxonomy): Bacteria > Pseudomonadota > Gammaproteobacteria > Xanthomonadales > Xanthomonadaceae > Pseudoxanthomonas_A. The sequence goes on along the minus strand of CALCNV010000014.1, from coordinate 23,957 downwards.
AGGCAAGCCTGGTAGGAGCGACGGGCACAGCCCGGCGGCATTGGCCCGGTTGATTTCGGTCAATGCGCTTGCCTGTATTGGGTCTAGGCTGCAACCGTCACTCATGGCGAAGGGAGCCGGCGGATGCATCCAATACTGCGCGAGATATTCATGGAACCGGTCGGCTGGATGACCATCATCGGCGGCCTGGTCATCATCGGCCTGCCCCTGGTGCTGGGTGCTTTCCTGCGCCGCAAGATGCGCGAGGAACAGGACGGGAAGCCGAAGAAGTAGCTGGGAGATACGAGGCGGCTCTATGGCCTCGTCCAGGTTGATCTGGCTCAGGCGGCGCGAACTTCGACGAACGCGCTTGAGGAATGCGGGGAAGGGATGGATTGCCCCTCTTCCTTGAGTCCTTCGAGGTGGAACTCGATGGCTTCCTGGATGAGTTGCAGGACTTCCTGCTCTGTTTCACCTACCGCCACGCAGCCCGGAAGGTCGGGCACATACGCGCCGTAGCTTTCCGGTCCCTTTTCAACCACGACCATGTAGCGCATAGCATTCACCTTGCTGGCTTTAGACCTGCTTGTTTCAACACGCTGTTGAGCGTGCCGGGCGGGACATCGATGCCCAGGTTGCCGGACACGGTCACCGTGCCGGATTTGAGCGGATGATGATACTGGCGGTGGCTGCCCTTCTGGCGCACCAGTCGCCACCCATCCGCTTCGACCAATACCATCAGTTCCCTGACTTTCACGAACGGGTTTCCTTGTGCCAACCTTGGCGTTACCCGGCAACACGGCACCTTCACGATCAAGGCGTCAGGAACATAGTGCAACGGAGCTGTCGTGGGGGCAACCACCGCGGAATCAGCTCTTGAGACCGACCCCGCTACACTGTAGCCATGGATACCAACACACTCCTCATGCTTCTGGCCGGCCTGGTGCTGGCCGCCATCGCATTGTTGTTAGCGCTGCTCTTGCGCCGCCCCGAGCAGCGCATGGAACTCGCCCTGCGCGAGGAGCAGCGCAGCGGCCGCAGCGAGTTGCGCGAGCAGCTGGATAGCCTGTCGAAGCAGCAGGAAACGCGGATCGAAGGCTTTGGTCGCAATCTCACCGAGCTGAGCACACGCACCGACCAGCGTCTTGACCTGCTGCGCGAGGCGCTGGGTGAGGACGCACGCAAGGGTAGACAGGAAAGCAGCGAACAACAGCAGCGTTTCAGCGACACGCTCAGCCAGCGCCTCAACGAACTCACCCAGCGCAATGAACAGCGCATTGGCGAAATGCGCACCACGCTGGAATCGCGCCTCAAGGAATTGCAGGCCGACAATGCCGCCAAGCTGGAGCAGATGCGCGCCACCGTCGACGAGAAACTGCACGCCACGCTGGAAACGCGCTTGACCGAAAGCTTCGGCAACGTCACTGCCATGCTGGCGCAGGTGCACCAGGGCCTGGGTGACATGAACAAGCTGGCCGCCGACGTGGGCGGACTGCAACGCGTGCTCAACAATGTGAAGTCGCGCGGCGTGTTCGGCGAGGTGCAGCTGGCGGGTTTGCTGGAACAGGTCTTCGCGCCGGATCAGTATTCAGCCAATGTGGAAACCATCCCGGGAACCGGAAAGCGCGTTGAATTTGCCGTCCGATTCCCCGGTTCCAATGCGGATGCCGTGGTATGGCTTCCGATCGACGCGAAGTTCCCGCGCGAAGACTACGAGCGCCTTCTAGATGCCCAAGAAAAGGCCGACATCGATGGCGTGAGGGCTGCAGGTGACGCGCTGGAACGAACTATCAAGAAACAGGCGCTGGAAATCCGCAAGTATGTAGCAACGCCTCACACGACCGAGTTTGCAGTGATGTTTTTGCCGACTGAGGGGCTCTATGCCGAAGTATTGAGGCGCCCGGGCTTGTTTGAGGCCATGCAACGCGACCACAGGATTACACTCGCAGGCCCCACTACCCTGCTTGCCCTGCTGACCAGCCTGCACGTCGGTTTCCGCACACTGGCAATCGAGAAGCGCTCCTCCGAAGTGTGGCGAATCCTTGACACTGCGAAGAAGGAGTTCGGCAAGTTTGGCGATGTATTGGATTCGGTGAAGGTGAAGCTCGATCAAGCCAGCAAGCAGATCGACAATACCGGTGCACGCACGAGGGCGATCGAACGCAGCCTGCGAGAGGTTGGGTCGCTGAATACCGAGAGCGGACAAGATTTGCTGGAAAACGAGACGGATCAGGACTCACAGGAATAGGTTTACCCGCATCGTCATCCCAGCGAACGCTTGGACCCATTTTGACGTTGTTCTTGCCTTTGACTCCGTCTGCCACCCTACAAAGATCAAGATGGATCCCAGCGTTCGCTGGGATGACGATGCTGTTTACTATTTTTGTTCTTTAGTTGTGTTGCGAACGCGGGATGCACGGCGCGGGACTGGGGGAAGCACCAACCAAGCTGCATCACCCACCCGGCGGCGGAAGCACCATCGGCATCGCATCAATCGGGACGGTGGGATTGTTTTCTTCTTCCAGCAGGTAGTCGGGCAGGTTTGCGTCCGCATCCGTGCGCTTGCTGCCTTCACTGATCTGGTAATTGCGACGCTGCAGCCACGAATCGCGGAACAGCGAATACTCATCCACCGCGCCTTCGCGCAGGCTGTCGACGGACAACAGGTCGGCGCGCACGTCGACCAGTTGCGTGCCCTGCAGGAACACGCGCAGCGCGTCGTAGTCGACCTGTTGCAAGGGCGCCAGCGGCGCGTCGCCGACCAGGCCCACCACGTCACGGATCGTGCGCGGACCGAACAGCGGCAGTTCGACGTAGCGCGAACGTTTCCAGCCCCACACGCCGAGGGTCTGGCCGAAGTCCTCGCTCTTGCGCGGCAGCTTGGCATCGCTGGCCGGGTCGAAGATGCCGCCGATGCCCAGGGTGGAGTTCAGCAGGAAACGGCCCATCGACTGCCCCGCCTGCTTGGGCTTGCCCTGCAGCAGGGCATTGAGTGCGCTGACCGGCTGGCCCAGGTTGCTGAAGAAGTTGCTCACGCCCAGGCGTACCGGGCGCGGCACCACTTTCACGTAGCCCTGCGCCAGCGGCTTGGCGATGGCTTCGTCCACGGCGTTGTTGAGCGCGTGCATCTTGCGGTTGTATTTCTCCCACGGGTCGTAGCTGGCCGGCAGTTCAACGCCTGGTGGCAAGGTGGGGTCGGCAACCGGGTTGTAGTCGTCCTGCCCGTAGATGGCGGCGAAGTCATCCTCGGCCGCGGTCGGCGCCTGTACCTGGCTCGTGGTGGTGGCGTCTGCTGCAACGGCTTCGGCCTGAGCGACCGGAGCATCGTCCTGCGGAATTGGCGGCGCGGAGCTTTCCGCTGTTTCCGGTAGGTCGCCTTGCCCGGCGCTTCCGACAACGACCGTCTCGGCTGGCGGGGCGTATGAGCTTGCAGGCGGAGCCGACGCGCAGGCAGACACCAGCGCGGCAAGTACGACAGCAATGGCAATGCGTGGGAGTTTCATCCTGTTCCCGGCGCCGTGGGGACGCCTTGTTACGACGTGGGGGTCGCCCCGGGGAAATCCAGCCCGGGAGTCAAGCGGTACGCGGCGCGCAGATCCGGCAGGCCGGGGGGCTCGCCTTCGATACGTGGCGCAATTCCCGCCGCGCGCAGGCGTGCGGCGAGTTCGGCCAACAATGCCAGCCCGGCGCTGTCGACGGTAGTGACCTTGGTCAGGACGATGCGTTGCGCGCCGGCCAGCACGGCCAGTGCCGGGGCCCACAGCGCCAGCGCGGCCGCGCGGTCGATCGCGCCGGTGAACACCAGCGCGTCGCCTTCGCGTTGCAGCGTGGCCTCAGTTGCCGGCATTGGCCTGCATCTTGCCGGCGCGCAGGTCGGCGGCGACCTGGGCGATGGATTTCTGCCGCAGCGGTGCGTCGAACTGGTTCTTGAAGGTCTGCACGTAGGAAATGCCTTCCACCATCACGTCGAACACCCGCCACTGCCCGCCCACGTTGCGCATCAGGTAGTCGACCGGGATCGGCTCGCCACCGGCGCGCAGCATCTCGCTGGACACTTTGACGCCACGTCCGCCCGGCAGCGCGGACTCGGATTTCACCCGCACGCGCAGCTTGGTGTTGAAGTCGAGCAGCGAGGTGCCGTAACGGGCCATCAGGTTGTCGGCCAGCGCGTCGGAGAACAGCTTCACGTCGGCTTCGGACGCGCCGCGGCCGTGCACGCCCAGCACCAGGCGTGCGGCGTAGTCGCGGTCGAACATGCGGTTGAATTCGCCGGTGATGAACTGCTTCAGCACCGCCGGATTGCTGCGGAACTCGGCGCGGCGCTGTTCCAGCGTAGTCAGGATGCGGGTGCTGCTGTCCAGCACCAGCTTGCTGGCCGAACCTTGCGCGGCGGGTGCTGCGGCGGGCTTGGCGGCCTGCGCTACGGCGAGCACGGGCGCACCGACCAGCAGGGCGGAAGCAATGAACAGGGATAACAGGGGCTTGTTCATGGAGCGGGCTTTCATGGGGTTTGTTCCTCGGTAGGCGCGGGAGCAGCGGTCGCATCGTCGGCAGCGCCTGCTTCGGCGCCCTCGGCGGGTTTGCCACCACCACTGAACATGTACTTGCCGACCAGCTGCAGCAGGTCGACGGCGGGCTGGGTGAAGGCGATCTCTTCGCCGGGCTTCAGCACGTCCGGGTCGCCGCCCGGAGACAGGCCAATGTAGTTCTCGCCCAGCAAACCGCTGGTGAAGATGCCGGCCGAGGTGTCGGCGGGCAGGTCCTTGAAGGCGCTGTCGATGGACAAGGTGACGATGGAATCGAACTTCACCGGATCCAGCGTGATCCCGGACACCTGCCCGATCACCACGCCGCCGATCTTCACCGGTGCCTGCGGGCGCAGCTGGCCCAGGTTGCTGAAGCGGGCGGTGAGTTCGTAGGTGCCGCCACCGAAGCCGAACTTCTGGTTGGTCGAGGCGAAGGCCAGCACCAGCAGCGAGGCCAGGGCCAGCAGCAGGAAGGCGCCGACGGCGAATTCAAGACGGGGTCCGCGGATGGACATGGTTATCGGCCTTTGACGGTCCGCGCCCACAGGCACGGGGTTTTGCGAAGGGAGTGCATCATTGGAACAGCAGCGCAGACATGACGAAGTTGAACATCAGCACCAGCAGCGAGGCATTGACCACCGCGCGCGTGGTCGCCAGCGAGGTGCCTTCGATGGTGGGCTCGGCGTGGAAGCCTTCATACGCCGCCACCAGGGCACAGGTGCCGCCGAACACCGCCGACTTCAACAGCGCGACGCCGAAGTCATCACGGAAATCCACGCTGTTGCTCAGCGCCGACCAGAACACGCCGTTGTCCAGGCCCAGCACGTGCACGGCCTGGAAATAGCTGGCGCTGATGGCCAGGCTGCAGAAGAAGCCGGTCAGCAGCGGCACGCAGATCACCGCCGCCCAGAAACGCGGGGCCACGGCCTTGGCGATCGGGTCGATGGCCATGAGTTCCAGCGCCTTGATCTGGTCAGTGGCGCGCATCAGGCCCAGTTCGGCGGCGATGGACGAACCGGCGCGGCCGATGAACAGCAGCGCGGTCAGCACCGGGCCGAGTTCGCGGTACAGCGACAGCCCGAGCAGAGTGGACAGAGCGTCAGTGGCGCCAAACGTGGTCAGCGTGCGGTAGCCCTGCAGGGTCAGGACCAGACCTACGAAGGCACCGCCCACGGCAATGATCGGCAGCGAACGTGCGCCTACTTTGTAGATTTCGCGCGTAAGTTCGGCGAAAAAGTCGCGCGTGGGCACGGACGAGCGGAACACCGAAAGGGTGAACAGCCCGGCCCGGCCGAGGGAGCGGAGGGAGGCGGCAACAGGCATTCAGTTCACCGTCCCGTGGTTCGCCGCGCCGATCGAAGCAACAAGCGGCTGCCCGGATTTGCCCCCTTTGCAAAAGGGGGCAGGCTCTGGTCCTGCGGACGGGATCAAGGCGAGCCGGAGGTTCATGCCGCCTCCGTCCGAGGACTCGCATCGAAACCGATCGGCCCATCCGGCTCCCCCCGCAGGAACTGCCGCACCAGTGGATCGGTGCTGGCTTCCAGATCGGTCGGAGTGCCGGAAAACACTATGCCGCCGTTCGCAATCACCACCGCGCGGTCGGCGATGGGCAGGGTTTCATGCACGTGGTGGCTGACGATGATGCTGGTCAGGCCCAGGCTGTCGTTGAGGCGCTGGATCAGGCTCATGATCACGCCGCTGGCAATGGGATCCAGCCCGGTCAGGGGCTCGTCGTAGATCATCAGCGGCGGATCCAGCGCCAAGGCCCGGGCCAGGGCCACGCGCCGGGCCATGCCGCCGGACAGCTCGCGCGGCCAGGCCTCCGCCGCCGCGCGCAGGCCGACCGCATTGAGCTTGAAGTCGACGATGCGTTGCACCAGCGCCTTCGGCAGCTTGGTATGCGCGCGCAGCGGCAGGGCGACGTTGTCCGCCACGGTCAGGTCGGTGAGCAGGCCATTGCCCTGCAGCAGCACGCCGATGCCCTTGCGCATTTCCAACAGCGCGCGGGTGGTGCGCGGTACTGGCTCGCCGAAGACCTCCACCGTGCCCGCCGCCGGCACCAGCTCGCCGGTCAGCGCGGCCAGCAAGGTGGACTTGCCGCTGCCCGACGGCCCCAGCACCGCGGTGATGCTGCCGCGCGGCACCGACAGGTCGATATCGCGCAGCACCGTGCGCCCGCCACGGTCGAGCCGGGCCTGGGTGAGGCGTACTGCAGGGGAATCGGGGGCTGGCATTGGCGCAAGGAACTCCAAAACGACCGCAGAGGATCGGGGGCTGCGGCTGAACAGGGGGTGCACCGTGGCGTGGAAACAGGCCCGTCCACAGCAGAGTACGGGATGAAGCGCCGCCTCACATTTCATCCGTCGCGCTCCCTGCGACCCGACTGCGGCAAGATGACGCGATGCCCGCACCCTCTTCCGACTTCCGCCTGTACCACTCCAACTCGCTGGAAGTGCTGGCCGGGCTGATGGCCACCGAGCTGCGCACGCCTGCGCCCGGCCAGTCGTTGCTGGCACCGGACCTGGTGCTGATCCCGCAGGTGGCGATGCGACGCTGGCTGCAGGCGACGCTGGCGGCGGCGCACGGCATCGCCGCCAACCTGGAATTCCTGACCCCCGGCGAGTTCGTGGCTCGCGCGCTGGATGCCAACCCCGGATCAGGTCCGGGGCAGGTTGTCCCGGGCGCGGCCGAAGACCTAGGCGCCGATGCCCTGCACTGGCAGCTGTATGCCGCGCTGACCGATCCCGCGCTGCTGCGCGACCCGGCCATGCAGCCGCTGCGGCGCTACCTGGAAGACGGCAACGCGCTGAAACCGTGGTCGCTGGCCGGCGAACTGGCGGCGGTGTTCGAGAAATACCAGGCCTGGCGCCGCGACTGGCTGCTGGGTTGGGAAGCCGGCCAGGCCCCACGCGATCCGCAGGCCGTGCTGTGGCGTCGCATCGCCGGTGGCAAGGCGCACCGTGCGCGTCGCATCGACGACTACCTGTCGAGGTTCAGCGCCGTCGACGGCAATGCCGCCTTGCCCGTTGGACTGCCGTCGCGCCTGTTCGCCTTTGGCACGCTCAATGTGTCGCCGGACGTGCTGCGCGTCATCGCCACCCAGGCGCGCGTCGGCGTGATGCATTTCTACATGCCGACGCCCACGCGCTCGTACTGGGGCGACCTGCAGACGTTGGGCGAGAAGCTGCGTGCGGAGCAACAGGACCCATTCTCGCGGGACGAACCCGAGAACCCGCTGCTGGAAGCCTGGGGTGCCGCGGGTCGCGATTTCGTCGCCGTGCTCGGCAGCTACGAAGTGGTGCATCCGTCCGGTGAAATCGCCGCTTACGCTGATCCGGAACAGGGCGAAGACGACCACCCCGAACACGACCGCCTGCTGCAACGCCTGCAGCGCGACCTGCTGCATCGGCGTGCGTCGCCATCGACTCCGTGGCGCGATGCCATCGACCTGCATGATCCCAGCCTGCAGGTACATGCCTGCCACACGCGCTTGCGCGAAGTGCAGGTGCTGCACGACCAGTTGCGTGGACTGCTGGAAGACCCGCGTTTCGATCCGCCGCTGCAGGCACGCGAGATCGCCGTGCTCGCGCCGGATATCGATCCGTACGCGCCCTATATCGAAGCCGTGTTCGGCGGCGTGGCCGGCACGCCGGAGTTCATTCCGTATGCGCTGGCCGACACCAGTCCGCTCGCCAGTGAACCCCTCGCCGAAGTCTTCCTGCACCTGCTCGGCTTGCCGGTGTCGCGATTTGGACTCAACGAAATCCTCGACCTGCTGGCCTGCGCGCCAATCGCCACGGCGGCAGGATTGGATGCGCCCGCACTGGAGCGCTTGCACGGCTGGTTGTCCGCGGCCGGCGCGCGCTGGGGCATCGACGCCGGTCATCGCGAACGCCACCAGGCACCGCGCGACGATGCCTATACCTGGGCTTTCGCGCTCGATCGGCTGTTGTTGGGTCACGCCAGTGGCGACGAAGGCGACATCGCCGGCGTTGCGCCGTGGCCAGGTCTGGAAGGCAACGCTGTGCTTGCCCTGGATGCGCTGATCCGCCTGCTGCGCGTACTCGCCCGCCACGAGCGCGTGCTGGGCGAACGCATGACGCCGGCGCAATGGCGCGAACGCCTGCTGGGTTTGCTGGCCGCAGTCCTGCCGCAACCGCCACAGTCGCTGGCCGACCAGCGTGCGCTGGAACGCCTGCGCACCAGCATCGAAGGCTTCGCCGACGCCGCGCGACGCGCCGGCTTCGAACAGCCGGTACCGCCGGAAGTGGTGCGCGCGCATTTCGCCACCGCACTGGCCGAAGCCGACACGCGCGCACCGCTGTTGACCGGCGGCGTGAGTTTCGGGCGCATGGTTCCGATGCGCTTGTTGCCGTTCCGCGCGATCTGCGTGCTCGGCATGAACGACGGCGACTATCCGCGCCGTGATCCGGTCGCCGGTCTCAACCAGTTGACTGCGGAGCTGGGAACAAGCAAACGCCGCCACGGTGATCGTTCGTTGCGTGAAGACGACCGCTACCTGTTCCTGCAGCTGTTCACCGCCGCCTCGGACGTGTTCTACCTGAGCTACCTAGGCGCGGACCCGCGCGATGGCAGCGTGCGCGAGCCGTCGGTGCTGGTGTCCGAATTGATCGATGCCTCCGCGCAATACCATGCGCAACCGGCTGAAGCCGCAAAGGCCCTAGTTGTGCCTCATCCTCTGCAACCCTTCGCCGCCGCGGCGTTTGGCGAAGGCGATGAGTCGCGGCGCTTTAGTTATCGCAGTGAATGGCGATCCGCCGCCGCATCACTCGGCCACGCGCGTCATTCGCTGGCGCCCTGGGTGGAAAGTTCTCTGCCCGACATTGCATCCGTCGAAGAAAAAGAAGAATCCGAATCGCTGAACCTCGACGCACTACGTCGCTTCCTGCTTGATCCGGCCGGGCAGTTCCTGTCACAACGCCTTGGCTTGCGCCTGCCAAGCGTTGAAGACGACGGCGATGACGTTGAGCCACTACAAATGGAAGGGGCACTGCTGAAATCACATCTGCAACAGGCCGCTCTGGAAGCACAGCTGGCAGGCGACACCGACGACCTGTACGAGCGCATGCGTGCACGCGCGCTGTTGCCTTCGGGTGCCTTGGGGCAGCGCGCATTGCGCCAGCTGCAGGCCACATTGCGTCCGTATGCGGCGGCCTATGCCGCGTGGGCGGAAGGCTCGGCGGCGACGTCACTTCCGTTTGCAGTCGAAATAGACGGCTTGCAATTGCACGGTCGCGTGCAGGGCATACATCCACACGGTATCGCGCGCCTGCGTCCCGGCAAGTTAAGCGGCAATGCCGCCATCCGTTTCGGACTGGAATGGTTGCTGGCCAATGCCGCGGGCGCGAACCTGCCGCTGGTGGTGCTGGCCGGTCAGGACAAGGACGAAGACCGCGCGGACTTGCGTGTTTCGGAACCATTAGCCCAGGAAAAAGCGAGAGCGGCATTGCGCATGCTGTTGCAGATGCGCACCCAGGGCATGTGTACGCCCCTGCCATTCGCGCCCTATACCGGCTGGGCGATCTACACCGCCAATCCCGAGCGCGCCGAGTCCGCAGCGCAGGCGAAGTGGTACGGCAATGAATTTTCCGACTTCGCCGAAAGCGCCAACGCTTCCATCGCCTTGGCATTCAGGGGTCGCGATCCGCTTGCCACGACCGAAGGCTATGCCGAATTCGCACATAACAGCCATCGCATTTTTGAAGCGGTCTGTCATGGCAATGCGCTGGTGGCCTTTGAGGAGTTGCTGCACGCATGACCGCGATGACACCCGCCGACAATCCCTATCTTTCGTTGCCACTGGAAGGCGTGCGCCTGATAGAAGCCAGTGCTGGTACCGGCAAGACCTTCACCTTGGCCACGCTGTTCACCCGGCTGGTGGTCGAGCGCGAATTGCGCATTGGCCAGGTCCTGGTCGTGACGTTCACCGAAGCCGCCACGCAGGAACTGCGCAAGCGCATCCGTGAGCGCCTGTTGCTGGCCGCAGGCCTGGTCGCAACAGGCGGCGGCAGCGATGACGACAATGAAACGGTGTTGACCCGCGTCATCCTTCGCCGCCATCTTGACGATAGCGGCGAGTCGCCGCAGTCGCTTTCGCGACGCCTGCGCATTGCCGCCGAAGAAATGGACCTTGCTTCCATCTTCACGATCCATGGGTTCTGCGCGCGCGTATTGTCCGAGCATGCGCTTGAAATCGGCCATGGGTTCGCGGTGCCGGAACTACTGACCAATACCCGTGCACTGCATGAGGAAGTCGCCGCCGACCTCTGGCGCCACCATGCCAGCAATGATGATTCACTGGATGCGCTGCTTTGTCTATGGCGTTCACCCAAGGCGCTGGTGCAATCGCTGGCCGTGCTGGCCGGTCCGCTACCGCTTTTTCCCGTGCCGGTTGAATACGAACTCGAAGATCCACGCCCACGCCGGGTTGCGGTGGCGCAAGCACTGGCTGCCGGCATCCGCTTGCATGGCGAGGAATACTTCAACGCCCTGCTGGCGGCCGTCGCGGGTGGCGTGCTCAACAAAACCTACTACAAGGACGACTGGATAAAAGCACTGGGCCAGCAGTTGCAGCAATGGGCGCAGCAGCCTGATCCGCAGCTTGAGTTGGACGAACGCATCAGCAGGCTCACCCTGCAGGCGCTCAACGCCAGGACCAACAAGGCCCACGCAGGCAAGGCGCCCGTGTCGGCACTGCAGCCGCTGATTGCCGACCATGTTGAACTGCAGGTTGCGCTTGCGGCATGGCGCCGGTCGCAGGCCATCGCGCTGCTGCATTCGATTCGCGATGAAGCACGCCAACGGCTGGCATTGCTCAAGCAACAGCGACGGTTGCAGACCTACGACGACCTGATAGACGGTGTGGCCGATGCACTGGAAAGTCCGCAGCGCCAGCGCCTGGTCGCGCAGTTGCGCGCGCAATACCGTTTTGCCTTGGTGGATGAATTCCAGGACACCGACGAACGCCAGTGGAATATCTTCCGCTGCGTGTTTGGTGCTTCGCCCGAAGCCCGTGACGCGGGCGCGTCGCCGGCGCTGTTCCTGATCGGCGACCCCAAGCAGGCCATCTACGGTTTCCGTGGTGGTGACGTGCAGACCTATCTGCGGGCGCGGGCGCATGCCGAGACCGCGCCCGCGCTGGACCATAATTTCCGTTCACGTCCCAGCGTACTGCGCGCCATCGAGGCGCTGTACGCCAACGCCGGCGAACAGGCCTTCGTGGAAGCAGGCATCCAGTTCGTGGAAGTGAATCCCGGTGATCGACGCAGCGATGCCGATTACACGCGCGGCGGACTTCCTGCGCCAGCACTGACCCTGCGCATGCTGCACAGTCACACCGACAAACCGCGCGCAGACAGTTCGCGCGCCGCGGCCACTGCGGCCTGCGTGGCTGATATCCATCGTGTGTTGACCGAAGCGCGCAATGGCAGCGCATTGATCGATGGCCAGCCCGTTCAGCCCGGTGATATCGCCGTCCTGGTGCGCAGCCACCGCGAGGCGACACGCATCCGGCAGGCATTGGCTTTGGCGGGTATTCCGGCTATCGCTGCAGGCAAGCAGAGCCTGTTCGCCACCCACGAGGCCGTCGAACTGCACCTGTTGTTGCTGGCGGTGTCGCAACCTGCCGATGAGGGTCGCCTGCGTGCCGCCTTGTCCACCGTGCTCTTGGGACGTGATGCCAATGACATAGCGCGACTCGATGTCGCAGCGGACCTCGCCAACAACGACCAACTGCGCATCGACCAGGGCCACATGCTGGAATGGCGCGAGCGCTGGCAGCGAAGCGGCCCATTCGCGCTGGTCGCCGATCTTTGTGCGCAACATGCCGAGCGCCTGCTGGGCCTGTTCGACGGAGAGCGCCGCCTGACCAACTACCTGCAACTTGCGGAACAACTGCAGCAGGCCAGCACGCATGCATTGGGAATGCAGGGACTGGTTGACTGGTTGCAGCAGCAGGTCGCGCTGGCCGATGCCAACGATGAAACGCAACTGTTGCGTCTGGAATCGGATGCGCATCGCGTGCAGGTCATCACCTTGCACAAAAGCAAGGGTTTGGAATACCCGCTGGTGTACCTGCCTTTTGTCGGCATCGGTACGCGTGGTTCCAACAGTGGCAGCCATCACGTCATCCACCAGGACGGGCACCGACAGCTGCACTGGAAGCTCGACAAGGACGCCGCCGATTGGGTCACTGCCAACCAGTTGGCCAGCGCCGCCAGCGATGCCGAAGATGCACGTTTGCTTTACGTGGGCCTGACCCGCGCCGAACATGCGCTGTGGGTTGCCGCCGGGCAAGTGGCAGGCTTTGAGGACAGCCGGCTTGCATCGATGCTGGAAGGTGGCCTTGATGCGTTGCGTGGCAACGCTGACGTGCTGCTGGTCGAAGGCGCGCCCGAACCACCGCCACCACGACTGCCGCCCGCGCGTGACAGCGCCGTCCCACCTGCGCGAATCGCCAGACGTCACGTGCCACGCGACTGGTGGGTCTACAGCTTCACCCAGTTGAGCAAGGCCGATGCGGGCGAGGATGCTGCGAGCCTTGCTGCCGACGCCGACGAGAAAGGTGCAGGTGACGAACCGGAGATCCTGCTCGTCGACGACACCGCGACAGCGGCGGTCTTCGATACGCGCTTCAGTGGCAGCCGTTTCGGCAACGTGCTGCACGATGCGCTGGAGCATGTGGATTTCAACGCATGGTCGGGCTGGAAGAATGACGCACCGCCTGCCGGACAGGACGTGCCACTCCGTGATGCCCTGCTTGCCGGTGGCTATGCAGAGACGGATATCGACGACGGCGTCACCGAACTCGTCTCGCTGATCGGCCGCACGCTCACCGTTACCCTGCCCGAAGGCGGCCGCTTGTGCGAGTTGCCGACAGACGAACGGCGCGCCGAACTTGAATTCCATTTCGCACTGAAGCCGACATCGGTCGAAGCCATCCTCGCCACCCTGCACGCACACGGCGTGGCCCGCGACCGCCGTGCCTTCGGCTTGCGTCGGCAGCTGGAAGGCTTGATGACCGGCAAAATCGACCTGACCTACCACCGCGACGGACGCTGGTACCTGCTCGACTACAAATCCAACCGCCTGCCCGCCTACGACGCCAATGCCGTCGCGCAAGCCATGGCTCATAGCGAATACGACCTGCAGGCCTTGATCTACACCGTCGCCCTGCATCGCTGGCTGCGCTTCCGCCTGGGTGATGGCTACGACTACGCGCGCGACTTCGGTGGCGTGCGTTATCTGTTCTGCCGCGGGCTCGATTCCACTGGAGGTAACGCCAGCGGCATCCACGCATGGACGCCCTCCCCGGACTTGGTCGATGCACTGGATGCACTGTTCGCAGGAGGCAAGCCATGAGCCTCCTCGACGACCTGTTCCGCGGCGGCAGCTTGCGCGTGATCGACCACGCGCTGGCGCAAAGCCTGCGCAAGCTGGATCCTGCCACGCCGGACCTGGTGCTGGCCGCAGCGGCGCTTGCTTCGCTGGCCGTGGGCCAGGGCCACGCGGCCTTCGACCCTGCGCGTCCGCACGTGCTGGTCGAGGGCGGGATCGACTGGCCTGATGCCGATCAATGGCGGGATGCGTTGGCCACGTCACGTTGGATCGACCCGGCCGAAGCCGGCTGGTCTGCTTCCACCGCCATGCCGCTGGTGCTGGAAAATGGCCTGCTCTACCTGCGTCGCTACCGCGAATACGAATTCCGGCTCGCGCTGCGACTGCAGCAGATGGCGACGCAAGTTGCAGCTACGAGCGACGTGGCGTCGCTTGCGCCTTTGTTCGAAAAACTTTTCCCCCATGCGCGCGACGGTGATGATCGACAGGCGCAGGCAGCGGCCGTCGCGTTGCTGCATTCCTTGTTGCTGGTTACCGGCGGTCCCGGCACCGGCAAGACCACCACCATCGCCCGCCTCTTGCTGTTGCTGGTTGCACAGGCACGCGCGTCGGGCATGCCGCACCCGCGCATTGCGCTGGCGGCGCCGACCGGTCGCGCCGCCGAGCGCATGGCGGAGAGCCTGCGCAATGCCGTCGAGCAGCTGCGCGGCATGGCGGGCGTGGACGCAACGCTGTTGGATGCACTGCCCGCACACGCCAGCACCCTGCATCGCCTGCTTGGCACCATTCCCGACAGTCCGCGCTTCCGTTTCGATGCGGACAATCCGTTGCCCTTCGATATCGTGGTGGTGGACGAAGCCTCAATGGTCGACCTGCCGCTGATGTGCAAACTGGTGGACGCCGTGCCGCCCGGCGCGCGTCTGGTCTTGCTGGGCGATCCAGACCAGTTGCCCTCGGTGGAAGCGGGCGACGTGTTGTCCTCGATCCTGGTGGCCGCCGGCGATGGCGACGCGCGGGTCATTCCTCCGTCGCTCGCGCCTTTGCTCGATGACCGCGACACGGCCTACGACGATCAACGAACGCCCTTGTCCGGCCATCATGTCCGCTTGCGTCGGGGCTACCGGCAGGCATCGACGCTGGATCTCGCTCCATTGGCGATGGCAGTGCGCGAGGGCGATGCGGACACGGCGCTCGCCCTGCTGCGTGGCGGACAACTGGCCGGCGTGCATTTCCACGAGAACCTGTTCGATCCGCTGCAGGCGCAGCGCGATGCCCTGCTCTCGCATTGGCGAGCGCTCGCAGAGATTGTTGACCCCCGCCTCGCCCTTGCCGAAGCCTCGCGCCTGCGCTTGCTGACCGCCGTGCGCGAAGGCCCGCAGGGTGCCCGCGCTTTGAATGCGCGTATCGAGGACGCCCTGGCCGGCAACCGTGGTGCCGCCTATTTCCACGGCCGCCTGCTGCTGGTCACCGAAAACAGCCATCGCCAGCGCCTGTTCAACGGCGATATCGGCATCTGCCTGCGCAACGCGGAGGGCGCGGTGCTGGCGTGGTTCCCGGGCGATGCCGAAAACGGCCCGCGCCCGTTCCATCCGTCCGCGTTGCCCGCGCACGAAAGCGCGTTCGCCATGACCGTGCACAAGGCGCAGGGCTCGGAATTCGACAGCGTCTGGCTGCAGCTGCCACGGCAACCCAGCCGGGTGTTGTCACGCGAACTGGTCTACACCGCCCTGACCCGCGCACGACGCGAGGTGCATGTCTGCGCCAGTGCTGAGTCATTACGCCAGACCCTGCAATCCCGGGTCGAGCGCATCTCCGGACTGGCCATGCGCCTGCGTTGACGCGCTCTGGACAAGTCCGTCGGTTACGATGCGCGCCTGCAAAGGAAAACAGCCCCATGAGCAAGTCCACCAAGACCCCCGCCAACCCCGCGGTCACCCGCGCCGAAGCCGAAGATGCCGTGCGCACGCTGTTGAGCTGGGCCGGCGAAGACCCCACCCGCGAAGGCCTGCTGGACACGCCCAAGCGCGTGGTCGAGGCGTATGGCGACTGGTACAGCGGCTACCACGACGATCCGCGCGAATTCCTGGAGCGCACCTTCAAGGAAGTCGCCGGCTACGATGAAATGATCGTGCTACGCGACATCGAATTCGAAAGCCACTGCGAGCACCACATGGCGCCGATCATCGGCAAGGCCCACGTCGGCTACCTGCCCGACGGCAAGGTTGTCGGCATCAGCAAGCTGGCACGCGTGGTGGAAACCTACGCGCGCCGGTTCCAGGTGCAGGAAAAGATGACGGCGCAGATCGCCCAATGCATCCAGGATGTGTTGCAACCGCTGGGCGTGGGCGTGGTGGTGGAAGGCGCGCACGAATGCATGACCACGCGCGGCATCCACAAGCGCGGCGTCAGCATGGTCACTTCCAAGATGCTGGGCAGCTTCCGCGAAGATGCACGCACGCGCGCGGAGTTCCTGCGCTTCATCGAGGTCAACAACAAGCGCTGAGTGATGGACAGCATTTCGCAGTGTCCATGCGGCTCCGGCAGCGCCTATGCGCGCTGCTGCGGCCCGCTCCATGCGGGTTCACCTGCGAACACTGCGGAAGCCTTGATGCGCTCGCGCTACAGCGCTTACGTGCTCAACCTGGATGACTACCTGCACGGCAGTTGGCATGCGAGTACGCGTCCTGCGGCATCAGATCAGAGTAAAGCGGCGGATCCGCGCGTGACCTGGCTCGGCCTGAGCGTGAAGCAGCATGTGGTCACCGGACCGGATACCGCCGAGGTCGAATTCATCGCCCGCTATCGTGTTGGCGGCGGATCCGCCATGCGCCTGCATGAGCGCAGCCGCTTCGTGCATGAGCAGGGCCACTGGTTCTATTTGGACGGACAGCATCGCTGACCCCGCGACGGCATGCCGGACTCAATCCGCTAAACTGCGCCACCCCTGTCCCCTGGTCCAACCGTGAACGCAGCGATTCCACCCGTGAAGGCGCGTAGCGCTGCACTGATCTTCATCTTCATCACCGTGTTGATCGACGTGCTGTCGTTCGGCCTGATCATCCCGGTGCTGCCGCACCTGGTGCAGGACTTCGTGGGTGGCAGCATTGTCGACGCGGCGGTGTGGGTGGGCATCTTCGGCACGGTGTTCGCCGCCATCCAGTTCGTCAGTGCGCCGGTGCAGGGCGCGCTGTCCGATCGATTCGGGCGCAGGCCCGTCATCCTGCTCTCGTGCCTGGGACTGGGACTGGATTTCATCTTCATGGCGCTGGCCAATTCGCTGCCGTGGTTGATGGTGGGCCGCATCATCTCCGGCATCGCCTCGGCCAGCTTCACCACGGCGAATGCGTACATCGCCGACATCACTGCGCCTGAGAAACGCGCCAAGGCGTTCGGCATGATCGGCGCCGCGTTCGGATTGGGTTTCATCATCGGCCCGCTGGTGGGCGGCCTGCTGGGTGAAATCGACCTGCGCCTGCCGTTCTGGTTTGCCGCCGGGTTGGCGCTGCTGAATTTCCTCTACGGCTGGTTCGTGTTGCCGGAATCCCTGCCGCCGGAAAAACGCGCGCCGCGTTTCGATTGGTCGCATGCGAATCCATTCGGTTCAATGATGTTGCTGAAGCGCTATCCGCAGGTGTTCGGATTGGCGGTAGTGGTGTTGCTGGCCAACATGGCGCACTACGTGTATCCGAGCGTGTTCGTGCTGTTCGCGGATTACCGGTTCCAGTGGGGTCCGCGCGAGGTGGCGTGGGTATTGGCTATGGTCGGTGTGTTCAGCGTGATCGTGCAGGCGGGCTTGATCGGTCCGCTGGTGAAGCGCATGGGCGAGCGCCGGGCGCTGTTGTTTGGCCTGGCCTGCGGCGTAGCGGGTTTCGTGATCTACGGTTTCGCACCGTTGGGCTGGGTGTTCCTGGTCGGCATTCCGATCAGTGCGCTGTGGGGCATGGCGGGGCCGGCGACGCAGGCACTGATCACGCAGCAAGTGGGCGCGGATGTGCAGGGTCGCATTCAAGGGGCTTTATCGAGCCTGGTCAGCCTGGCCGGTATCTTCGCGCCGATGCTGTTCGCCAGTACGTTTGCTTTGTTCATCGGCGACCGGGCGCCGGCGCATATCCCGGGTGCGCCTTGGTTCCTGGCGGCGGGCTTGTTGTTTACTGGGTTGCTGGTGGCTTGGCGGTATGCGCGGCAGCCGTGATTGCGGGTCCTGGTTATGAATTCAATATGCGGCGATGGGACTTCTTGCAGGTGGTAATACAACTTGCCTGAATGCTCACTCGAAGTGAGCCTGCCGATACAGTACACATGACGCAGGATCCAGCAGGTAACTGGTGTCTGCGCCATCGTTATCCGTCCAATGGCGGAAATACACCGTTGCCGGCGTTATATAAATCTGCCGAAACGTATCGTACTCTCGAGTATTGGTTCGAACCGGTCGAATTTGCATGAAGTTTTCTCGTAATGCAGAGCAGTCGCGATCGCTCAGCTTGAGCAACGCCACGTCGCCACCCTCTTCCAAACCACCATAAGAGTTGCGTAGTAACACATCGGGACTATCGAGGAATGGACGCTCGAGCTCTGTCTCCGTGCGATGAACTATTCTGACTTTCTCGTAGAACGAACATGCCGCAAGAAGTGGAATGACGAGAAAGATTAGAAGCCGATGTCGGCGCATAGCGACCTAACTTGGTTTTTTCGCAACAAAAGAAAGCCGGAAAGGGCATCACCCACTCTCCGGCTCTGTACAATCATTGCCTCAGCGCAAATGAATCCCGCGCATATGCCGCACGCGCAGCTGCGCCAGGATGCTGACCACGGCGAACACGGCGAACACAGTCAGCGTTTGCGCACTGGTCGGCATGATGCCGTAGGCGGTATTCATTCCGAACAACACCGCCAGGCCGGCTACCGTCACGTAGGCACCGGCGAGTGCCGACGCATAAATGGTCAGGTGTGCGCCCAGCTTGCGACCGAACACCGCGCCGATGATCATCGCGCCCAAGCCGACCTGCGCGTTGATCCACGCACCGCCGACCGGAATCATCGAAGCCACCAGCAAGCCCAACACCAGGCCCAGCATGCCGCCGGCCGCGTACACCGTGACCTTCACCAGTGAATACAACACCAGTCCGCACGCCGCGCCTATCACCACCGCAAGCAGGTACTGCACGCCCAGGCTGGGCGCGCTTTCACCAAACAGGCGCAGGCCATACAGGGTCAACACGAAACCGAAATAGAAGCCGGCGAACGCCAGCACGAAGCGAAACAGCGTGGCGCCATACACCAGCATCACCGCACCGCACACGACACCGATGAAACCCAACACAAAGCTGTAATCCATAGCGTTATCCCCAGTGGCCAAGTCCGTCCGCATACTAGCAAATGCCGGCGACGCCACCGGGTCACGGCCGGCCGGCCATCGGCAAACAAACGGAACCGGCCGGCACGGCCTGCGGACGCATCTAGCAACGGCATCGGTATCCTTGCTGGCATTGCACACGCGGAGACATGGAATGAACGGGACCAGCACGATCACGCCAGGCGACTACCAGGGCTTTCCCGCGCTGCTGGTGCGCACGCCGCAGGCCAGCGCCGCCCTCTCCCTGCATGGCGGACAACTGCTGTCGTTCGTGCCGCGCGGCTTCGATGACCTGCTGTGGCTGTCGCCGACCAGCACGCGTCCGCCCGGTGCGATCCGTGGCGGCGTTCCCGTGTGCTGGCCGTACTTCGGTCGACAGGGCCAGCCAGCCACCGTGCCGCAGCATGGTTTCGCGCGAAACAGCCTGTGGACCTTGCAAGACACTCAAACCGACGCGCACGGTGGAATGACCTTGCAATTGGCCCTGCCAACCTCCGATGCCTCCGGCCTGCGCCTTGCGCAGACCCTGCATGTCGGCGAAGTCCTGCAACAGTCATTGGTCACCGCGAACACGGGCCATGCAACCACGTCATTCACGCAGGCCCTGCACAGCTACTTCAAGGTGGGTGATGCGAATCGCGTGCACGTCACCGGCCTGCGTGGCCTGCGCTATGCCGACAAATACGACGGTGGCGAACACGAGCAAGCGGGCGATTGGACGTTACTGGATCCGCGCGATCCCGGCCGCAGTGATCGCATCTACCGCGGAACTGGTGATTGTTTCGAGCTGCATGATCCTGTGCTGCAGCGTCGCATCACCCTGCAGACCATGGGCAGTCGTTCGCTGGTGGTGTGGAATCCCGGCGAATCCGGCATCGCGGCGATTGCCGATGCGCCTGCGGCGGCATGGCGCGATTTCGTGTGTCTGGAAACGACGAATGCTGGCGAGGACGTGATTGAATTGGCACCCGGCCAGCGGCATACCCTGCAACAGACGCTGCGTGTGTCGCCTCTTTCCTAGGAAAGCTCTGAACAACGCCATCAAGCCTGTTCTGACTCCAAGAAACCCGCACGTGGTGAGCCTGTAAAAAAAACCAGTTCGTGGTGAGCCTGTCGAACCACGCTCTTTGCGATGACTTTCAGATTCCCATATCTGCACCATTGCTCGATAAGCGTGGTTCGACAGGCTCACCACGAACGGGCTCTTAAGCAGGCTCACCACGAACGGATTCAGTTACTCAGACGCTCCATGAAATCAATGGATGGCAGCACCGCTACGCCAGATGCCCCAGCGGCAGTGCGCGCGTCTGTTTCACCGTGCGCAGGACGAAGCTGGAATTCACGTCGGCGACGCCGGTGGCATTGATCAGCTTGTCGAGCAGGAACTGCGAGAAGTGCTCCAGATCCTGCACCACCACGTGCAGCAGGTAGTCCATGTCGCCGGTCAGTGCATGGCAGGCGACCACTTCATCCCAGGTGTTGACGCCCTCGATGAAGGGATCGAGGCCGGCCTGCCCGTGCTTCTCCAGCTGCACGCGCACGAAGGCCTGTAATCCCAGGCCGACCGACTTGGGATCCACCAGCGCGGCGTAGCCCCGGATCACCCCGGCGGCTTCGAGCCGCTGGATGCGCCGCAGGCAGGCGGATGCCGACAGATTCACTTGCCCGGCGATGTCGGCATTGGTGGCGCGGCCGTCCTGCTGCAACAGGGCCAGCAGGCGCAGGTCGATACGGTCGAGCGACAGGGATTCGGCCATTTCATGCTCGATAGCGGATGGATACGCAAGAATCTTGCGCTTTCTGGCCGTTACCACGCAACTTTGCAACCCTGTTGCGCGGCTCCGACGCTACCATCGAAGTTCGCCTCAATCCTCAGGAGAACCCATGAACGAGCCCCGCCGCGTCGAGCACCAGCAGACCGACAAGGGTTACGTGCCGGTCTACACGACCGCCGTGGTCGAGCAGCCGTGGGACGACTACAAGGCCGAGGACCACGCCACCTGGGGCACCCTGTACCAGCGCCAGCGCGAGTTGCTGGTCGGCCGGGCGAGCGAGGAATTCCTGGCCGCGCAGGACGCCATGGGCATGACCCCGCACGCGATCCCGCGCTTCGAGCAGTTGAACGAAGTGCTGGGTGCGGCGACCGGCTGGACCCTGATCGGCGTGGAAGGCCTGCTGCCGGAACTGGATTTCTTCGACCACCTGGCCAACCGCCGCTTCCCGGTGACGTGGTGGATACGTCGACCCGACCAGATCGATTACATCGCGGAGCCTGACCTGTTCCACGATCTGTTCGGCCACGTGCCGCTGTTGATGAATCCACTGTTCGCCGACTACATGCAGGCGTACGGGCGCGGTGGCGTGAAGGCGCATGGCGTGGGTCCCGAAGCCCTGGTCAACCTGACCCGGCTGTACTGGTGCACGGTGGAATTCGGCCTGATCAACACGCCCGACGGCCTGCGCATCTACGGCAGCGGCATCGTGTCGTCGAAGGGCGAGTCGCTGTATTCGCTGGAATCGGACGCACCCAACCGCATCGGCTTCGACCTGGAACGCGTGATGCGCACGCGCTACCGCATCGACACCTACCAGAAGACTTATTTCGTCATCGACAGCTTCGCGCAACTGATCGACGCCACTGGTCCGGATTTCACGCCGCTGTATGCAAAGTTGGCCGAACAGGACGCCATTGCCGCCGGCACCGTGTTGGGCAGCGACCGCGTCTACACCCGCGGCACCGGCGAAGGCTGGGCCAGCGACGGCGACGTGTAGCCCTAAGGTAGGAGCGCCCCATGGGCGCGAGCTTTTGTCGATCACATGCGGAAAGCTCGCGCCCATGGGGCGCTCCTACCACGGACGGTGGCCGCTTCTTCGCCTTGATCCAGGTCAACGCGAGAGTGCAAGGACGCGCCTAGCATTGCGCGCAACCCTTAACTGTCTTGGTATACGCCCATGAAACTGCATCGCCGTTTCCTTATCCTCACCGCGCTGGTGTTGCTGTCGCCCGCCGCCTTCGCCAAGACCTGCGCCGTGGCCATCGAAGGCAACGACCAGATGAAGTTCAACCTGCCCGCCATCAAGCTGGCGGCGGATTGCACCCAGGTCACCGTGACCCTGAAGCACACTGGCAAGATGGCCGCCAACGTCATGGGCCACAACTGGGTGCTGGCCAAGACCGCCGACGTGCAACCGCTGGCCATGGCCGGCATGAAGGCTTCGGTTGCCGACAGCCACCTGCCGAAGGGCGATGCGCGCGTCATCGCCTTCACCAAGATCGTCGGCGGCGGCCAATCCACCAGCGTCACCTTCCCGACTTCGAAACTCAAGAAGGGCGGCGACTACACCTTCTTCTGCTCGTTCCCGGGCCACTTCGGGATCATGAAGGGCAAGCTGACGTTTGGTTGAGTGGACGAGTTTGCAGCTTTGAGCAGCAATGGGCTTCACGTCGTCGCCGTCAATCGATAGCGAATCGATTGAGTCGCACTCCAAATTCCGCTTGAGCGAGCGATGTTGCGCCCCTCTCCCCTTGTGGGAGAGGGTGCCGAAGGCGGGAGAGGGGAAGACCGGAGCCAGTCGTTTATAAGATCGAGTGAATATGCCTAGTGTGGCTCTGTGTTGAGGACTCCTACACTCGACATGCCATAACGACGGACTGACGGCTGGCTCCGGCAACCCCTCTCCCGGCCTGTCGGCCACCCTCTCCCACAAGGGGAGAGGGACGCGTTGCAGGGAAATTTTGCGCGCGTAGAAATAGAGAATTAAGTGTCGTCATCCCGGCGAAAGCCGGGACCCAAGTTTCACATCGACTGACAGTTGGGTCCCGGCTTTCGCCGGGATGACGACTCCTTGATATGAGATGCGCGATCATGGCGCATGACTTCGAAACAACCCTTGCTCGGCTTGCTCGCCCCGCACGTACTACTCGTCCTGCCCGGCCTGCTTTTGTATGGCTCGGCCGTGCACGCTCAATCTCCTGCCGACGATCCAGTCACCCTCGACCGCATCCAGGTGCGTGCGTCGCGGCTGATCGGCGTCACCGACTTCGACACGCCCGCGTCAGTGGATACCGTGTCACTGCGCGATGATGACAACAGCAGCGGCGTCAACGTATCGGATGCGTTGCGTGGCATCCCCGGCGTCACCGCCCGTGATCGCCAGAATTTCGCGCAGGATACCCAGCTCTCGATCCGTGGCTTCGGTGCACGTTCCACCTTCGGCGTGCGCGGTGTACGCCTGTTCGCCGATGGCATCCCCGCGACGATGCCCGATGGACAGGGCCAGCTGTCGCATTTCAACGTGCTCGGCGGCGACCGCATCGAAGTAATGCGCGGACCGTTTTCCGCGCTGTACGGGAATTCGTCCGGCGGCGTGGTGCAGCTGTGGAGCGCAGAAGGCCAGGTCGGCGACCCGTGGCGGATCCGTACGACTGCAGACAGCGAGGGTGCTTACACGCAGGGTGCGCAACTGCCGGGGAAGGTCGGTGCGGTCGGTTACAACGTGGCAGCCACACGGCTGCAGTCCGATGGCTATCGCGACCATAGCGAAGCGCGACGCGATGCGTTCAATGGCCGGTTTGATCTGGATGTCGGCGAAACACGCGCACTGACGCTGGTGTTCAACCACCTGGATCTGGACGCACAGGATCCACTGGGCCTGACCCGTGCGCAGGCACAGGACAATCCGCGCCAAGCGCCCCCGGTGGCCACGCTGTTCAACACGCGCAAGTCTGTCCAGCAAAACCA
>CALCNV010000013.1 GCA_937897645.1 uncultured Lysobacteraceae bacterium | reverse complement strand
TCAACAAACCCTTCAACGTCCTCTGCCAGTTCACTGATCGCAGTGAGCCGCCGCGACGCACGCTGGCCGAATTCGGCTTGCCGCCAGACGTCTATGCCGCCGGTCGCCTGGATTACGACAGCGAAGGTTTGCTGCTGCTGACCGACGACGGTGACCTGGCGCATCGCCTGACCGATCCGCGCCACAAGCAACCCAAGACCTACTGGGTGCAAGTGGAAGGAAGCCCCGACGAATCACGCCTGGCAGCCCTGCGCAGCGGCGTGGACTTGAACGACGGCCGCACCTTGCCTGCGAACGCCACGCTGATCGAACCGCCGCCCTCGCTGTGGCCACGCGATCCACCCGTGCGCTTCCGCAAGACCGTGCCCGATGCGTGGATTGAATTGACGATCAACGAGGGGCGTAATCGCCAAGTGCGGCGCATGACCGCCGCCGTCGGCCTGCCGACGCTGCGATTGGTGCGCGCCTCCATCGGAGACTACGCGCTAGACGACCTGCAACCCGGCCAATGGAAAGCCGTGTAGGAGCGGGCCTTGCCCGCGATGTTTTGCCCTTGTAGTGCCGAGCTTGCTCGGCTGCTTTTGATCCAAAGGCAACAGCTACCGAGCAAGCTCGGCACTACAAGAGCGATGCGAGCGTTGTGGGAGCGACGTAAGTCGCGACGGCTTTCCCGCGCAAGACCCTTCGCGACTTACGTCGCTCCTACGCTTCCCCAGGATGCTCGCAACCTGCAAGAGCGACTGCCGCTCGTAGAGCCGAGCTTGCTCGGCTGCTTTTGATCCTGTGCAAGGAGCTGCTGATCCTAAGCAAGGGGCTGCCGAGCAAGTTCGGCACCACAAAAAAGCGGATCACGCTTCGGCGGACGGCGCCGATGCCTTCCTGGTCGCACGCGGTGCACGCGCCTTGCCGTTGCCTTCGATGCGCTTGGCTTGCACGCGCGTAGACTTGCCGTCGATGGGCGCATCCAAGCCCTCGCGCTTGCGCTTGCGGTAGGCCGCGTAGGCCAACACGCCCACGCCCACCGCCGCCGCGACCACGAAGGCCGGATTGCGACGCACGAACGTTGCCGCCACTTTGCCGCCCGCCTTCATTGCGCCCAACGCTGCGCCGGTCTGCAACAGCTTGTCGGCATCGGGCATGGCGTCCTTGAAGTTCGAACCGGCCTGGCTGACGAAATCGATGGCGCGGTCGGTGATGACGGTGAATTTGCTCATGGATACGGGTCCGTGGGGCTGTCGATGCCGCCAGTGTCCACCCACGCATGTTCAAAGCCTGTTAGTGCAGGCCGCGCTTGCCGGCCAGCGGCTGAATGGCCGATCATCACCCATCTTGAGGAGAACGTGATGATCCGGGTATTGCCAAACGTGCTCAGCGCCGCCGACCTGGAACAGGTCCGCGCCCTGGTTCCCCAGATCGGATTCGCCGACGGCCGCATCACCAACCCCGCGTCCGGCGTGAAGCAGAACCTGCAGGCGCCGCAGGAAGACCCGGCGAATGCGCGCATCGCGCTGATCACCCGCGAAGCCCTGGTGCGCTACGGCGACCTGCGCGTTTTTTCCCAGCCGCGCAACATGGCGCGCACCACCGTGGTCCGCTACGAGCCCGGCATGACCTACGGCTGGCACGTGGACGAAGCGCTGTTTCCGTCGACGCCACCCATGCGCAGCGACCTGTCGTGCACCGTATTCCTGAGCGAACCGGGGGACTATGACGGCGGTGAATTGACCATCCAGCTGGGTGGCGAAACGCTGAGCTACAAGTTGCGGCCGGGTGATGCGCTGCTGTATCCGTCGACCACCATCCACCAGGTTGCCCCGGTGACCCGCGGCGTGCGCCTGGCCGCCATCACCTGGCTGCAGAGCTGGGTCGCGGATGTGTCACAGCGCGAGCTGCTGGTGCAGCTGGAGGAAGCCAGGGCGCTAGCGGGCAACGGCGATCCGCGTTTGCTGGTGCTGCTGGAATCACTGCGCACCAACCTGTTCCGCATGTGGGCGGACACCTAAAACCGACCGGGATATGAATTCGTTCGGGGAGAGCTTTCAAGGAATGCCGTTCGTGGTTGGCTTTCTTTAAAGAGATCCGTTCGTGGTGAGCCCCGGATCAAGTCCGGGGCAGGCTCTGTCGATAAACCCGTTCGTGGTGAGCGTGTCGAACCACGCTTTTCGCGGAAAGCCTAGGCTGATGTTATCTGCGGATCTATCGCAAGAGCATGGTTCGACAAGCTCACCACGAACGGAAATCTCTACAGACTCACCGCGGACGGCGTTGGTTATTCATACCTTGAGCGTCATCGCAAGTCGGTCATCAGCGGATGGCGTTGTTGCAGGGAAGCCACAAAATCCAGGCCCTCGCGGATATGGGGCGCATGTCGTCGCCGTGATTCGTCCAGGTCGAAGGCGCGATCCGCCGAACCGTACGCATGATCCTGTGCCTTGGAGTAGCGACCCCAGGCGGGCGACGCCAGCGCTGCCGGCACCGCATCTTCCGACCAGCCCAGATGTGCGGCGATACGCTGCAGGGTCGGTTCGGGTTGCTGCAGCAGTTCGTCGAAACGCACCCGTACTACGCGCGACGCGCATTCACCCCGTGTCAGTCCGCTGAAGCGTAGCTGTTCCGCCAGCCAGCCCATGGCGCACAGCTGCGGCAGTGACCGTGCATTCGGCGACAGGAGTTCGTCGTGTACCGCGCCGCGCAGGAAAGCAAAGCGCTCCGGGGCGGCGGCGGCGGCATCGCGCACCGAGTCCGGAGATTTGAACAGCGTGGCAAGGTAGGGTTCCAGCGGCATGTCCAGCAGGATGGCCCGTGATGCCGGCGCGGTGGCGAGGATCGGTTCGATCAATCCATTGCAGCTGCTGGTTGCCTTGAGCGTGGTCACGTCGATGCCGGGCAATGGGCGTGCCCACAGCGCGAGCAAGGTGTGCAGCAGGCCCTGCCATTGCGTGGACGAAACGCCCGCGCGGTGATGGGCGAGTGTTTGGCGCGCTTCGGCCAGGGTACGCAGCGGGAGGGGTTCGCGCAGTGATTGCACGCCTCGCCAACCCTGCAGCAGCCGACTCAGCAAGGTCGATCCGCAATGGCCGATGTGGAAGATGAAATGCAGCGGCGGGATGGATACAGGTGGCGGCGGTAATGCATCCAGCGCAAGCCATGCGCCCTGCGCGTTGCCGGCCAACATGCGGTCGTCCAGGAACGCGGCCTGCTGGCGCGCCTCCCGATCAATGCGGACGAACAGGACACGACGTTCAACCGTATCCAGCCGGAACGGCAGGTAGTTGGGGTCGGCAAGGATTTCAGCGGGCGTCATCTGCATAACGTGTTCGAAGTCGGTGGCAGTCTAAAGGAGGATCAGGTACGCCGCAGGACATCTGCGGG
>CALCNV010000012.1 GCA_937897645.1 uncultured Lysobacteraceae bacterium | reverse complement strand
TATCTGGCGGAGAGAGGGGGATTCGAACCCCCGAAGCGCGGTTTAGACGCTTACACACTTTCCAGGCGTGCTCCTTCAACCGCTCGGACACCTCTCCGGAACCTGGAACCGGCGCAAAGCCGCTTTCAGGGCCGCGAATTCTAGCCGCCACCGGGATTTATTGCGAGTCCCGCGTGCCAGCGTGGATTCCGCAGGCCATTCATATCCGGCTTCGTGCGTACGGGCCGGGAGATTCTTTCCTTGGAACGATCTGCCCGGCGCGGCACAATGGCCATTCCGATGGAAACGGCTGCCTGATGTCCTACCTCGTCCTTGCCCGTAAGTGGCGCCCGAAGCGTTTTTCCGAGCTGGTCGGGCAGGAACACGTGGTCCGTGCCCTGACCAATGCCCTGGACAGCGGCCGCGTCCACCACGCCTTCTTGTTCACCGGCACGCGCGGCGTCGGCAAGACCACCATCGCGCGCATCTTCGCCAAGTCGCTGAATTGCGAGGAAGGCACCAGCGCCGAACCCTGCGGCCAGTGTTCGACCTGCCTGGACATCGATTCGGGCCGCTATCTTGATCTGCTGGAAATCGATGCCGCGTCCAACACCGGCGTGGACGATGTGCGCGAAGTGATCGAGAACGCGCAGTACATGCCGTCGCGCGGCAAGTTCAAAGTCTACCTGATCGACGAAGTGCACATGCTGTCCAAGGCCGCCTTCAATGCGCTGCTGAAAACGCTGGAAGAGCCACCGGGGCACGTGAAGTTCCTGCTGGCCACCACCGATCCGCAGAAGCTGCCGGTCACCGTGTTGTCGCGCTGCCTGCAGTTCAACCTGAAGCGGTTGGACGAAGACCAGATTTCCGGGCAGATCAGCAAGATCCTCGGTGCCGAAGGCATCGCCGCCGATGACAGCGCCATCCGCCAGATCGCCAAGGCCGCCGATGGCAGCCTGCGCGACGGCCTGTCATTGCTGGACCAGGCCATTGCCTACACCGGCAGTGGCGACGGTGGGCCGCTGCGCGAGGAAGGCGTGCGCACCATGCTCGGTACCGTCGATCGTACCCAGGTCGGCGCGATGCTCGATGCCCTGGCCGATGCGGACGGCGCCCGCTTGCTTGGGATCGTGACTGCGCTCGCCGAATTTTCGCCGGACTGGAATGGCGTACTCGATGCACTGGCCGAAGCCTTGCACCGCATCCAGGTGCGCCAGCTGGTGCCGACGGTAGGCATCGAAGCGGACGGCATCGACGTCGAGGTGTTCGCACAGCGCCTGCGTCCCGAAGTCGTGCAGCTTTGGTACCAGATGGCGGTCAATGGACGTCGCGACCTGTATCTCGCACCCAGCACGCGCGTCGGTTTCGAAATGAGCGTGCTGCGCATGTTGGCGTTCCGTCCGGCCGGGGCGGGGGACAGCAGCAATGAACCCGCTGCAGCGGCATCGCCGGCTTCGCCACCGGTTGCAACGCCAACGCCAACGCCGACACGCGCCTCTGCGCCGGTGGTGGCGGCGAGCGTGGCCGCTCCTCCCGTCGTAGCAAAGGCGCAAGCTGCGCCCGTGGTCTCGGTTCCCTGGAGCGAAGATCCACCGGCCATGGCGACTCCCATGGTTTCGACACTCGCCGTGCCGGAGCCTGTGGTCGTTGCGGCCACGGTTGAGATCGCCGCCATCGCCACCGCCGACGACTGGCTGCACTTCGCCGCGCACAGCGGCATGAAGGGCGCGGCGAAGCAGCTGGCCGAGAACGCCGCCTTCATCGATTTCAACGCAGGCGTGATGCGCCTGTCGCTGGAAGCCGGACTGGACTACCTGCGTTCCGAAAGGTCGCTGGCGGAGCTGGCCAGCGTGTTGGAAAAGAAGTGCGGGACCGCGCCCAAGATCGTGTTCGAGAACGCGCTCGCCGCGTCGGAAACATTGCAACAACGCAGCCATCGCCAGCGTGATGCGCGGCAGACCGCCGCCGAAGAAAATTTCATGAACAACCCGGACGTGCAGCGCCTGATCCAGCAACACGGCGCCAAGGTCGTTCCGGATTCCATTCGCCCTTTGGATGAGTAATTGACATGCGTGGAAATATCGCCCAGCTGATGCAGCAAGCGCAGAAGATGCAGGAAAACATGCAGCGTGCGCAGGAAGAACTGGCCAACCTGGAAGTCACCGGCAACGCGGGTGGTGGCATGGTCAGCGTGACCCTGACCGGCGCGAAGGAGTGCCGCAAGGTGCGCATCGATCCCAGCGTGCTGTCCGACCCGGAAATGGCCGAAGACCTGATCGCCGCGGCTTTCAATGATGCGGTTAACAAGATTGATGCGGAATCGAAGAGCAAGCTGGGCGCGGCCACCGCCGGCATGCAG
The DNA here is from genome assembly GCA_937897645.1 of uncultured Lysobacteraceae bacterium. GTDB lineage: Bacteria > Pseudomonadota > Gammaproteobacteria > Xanthomonadales > Xanthomonadaceae > Pseudoxanthomonas_A. Next base: position 25,675 of record CALCNV010000012.1, on the reverse strand, counting down.
TTGCCGCCCGGGATGAAGCTGCCGTTCTGATTCGTACTGCTTCCATTCCATGAATATGTCCCTGCTCGAACAACTGATCGAAGCCTTGCGCGTGCTGCCTGGCGTTGGCCAGAAGACCGCACAGCGCATGGCCTACCATTTGCTGGAACGCGAGCGCGAAGGCGGCAAGCGACTGGCCGAGATCCTCGGCGTTGCGCTGGACCAGATCGGTCACTGCGCGCACTGCCGCGACTTCACCGAAACCGAGGTCTGCGCGATCTGCGCCAATTCCAGCCGCGACCAGCACTTGCTGTGCGCAGTGGAATCGCCTGCGGATCGCCTGGCGATTGAACAGGCCACCGGCTATCGCGGCCTGTATTTCATCCTGCAGGGCCGGCTGTCGCCGCTGGATGGCATCGGCCCGCGCGAACTTGGGTTGGATGCGCTGTCGGCGCGATTGGGGAAGGGCGAAGTCACCGAGTTGATCATCGCCACCAATCCCACCGTCGAGGGCGAGGCGACCGCGCACTATCTCGCGCAGCTTGCGCGCCAGCAGGGTGTGCACCCGAGTCGCCTCACCCATGGCGTACCGTTGGGCGGTGAGCTTGAATACGTGGACCGCGGCACGCTGTCGCATGCTTTCGGCACCCGCAGCGAAATGCCGTTGTAAAACCCCCGCGTGGTAGGAGCGCCCCATGGGCGCGAGCTTTTTTTCAAATTTGGACGAAAGGCAAGAGCTCGCGCCCATGGGGCGCTCCTACCATTGGTATCCCGGTCTAAGGAATGCACGTCCATGAACGACACGCTGTTCGGTAAGATCATTCGCCGTGAAATCCCCGCCACGATTGTTTACGAAGACGACGAGGTGCTGGGTTTCAAGGACATCGCGCCGCAGGCGCCGGTGCACGTGCTGTTCATTCCGAAGAACGAACTGATCGCGACCATGGATGACCTGCAGCCAGGACAGGCTGCGCTGGTCGGACGACTGGTGCTGGCCGCTGCGTCGTATGCGCGCGCGCAGGGCTTGGCGGAAAACGGCTACCGCGTGGTGATGAACTGCCGCGAGGACGCGGGGCAAACCGTGTTCCACCTTCACCTGCATCTGCTGGCAGGCGCGCAACTGGGGCATTTCGGTACGCCCTGAAACAAAAACGCCGCCCATGGGAGCGGCGTTCTTTGTGGTGGGTTTGTAGTGGCTTACCAGCCCCACATGCCCCAGCGCGGACCCCACCTGGGGCCCCAGAAGGGATCGTAGAACGGCGAGGGGTGGATGACCCGTACGTTGTTCACGACCGGCCACAGGTAGACCACGTCGGCGGCCATGCGCGGCAGGCGGTAGTCGAATTCGCCGATGCGGGTGGATTCCACGCCGTCCACGCGACCCATGAAGGTCACTTCCCGGCCTGCGGTGAACACGGCGGGATCGTAGAAGCCCTGGCGGCATGCGACGAAACGGCCATCGGTCACGTCGGGCGCGCTGCTCAGTGGGCGCCCGGTGCCGCCCAGCGGCCGCGAGATCATCTGGAAGCAGGTGCTGTCCTGGCCCGGCACGGTCTGGACGATGCGGCCACCCCAGCGCACGACCGCGCCGATCTGGTTCGCATTGACCGCGCCTTGCGGCGTCATGGGGACGAAAGCGCCCTGCAGCGGCTGGGGCGCGGTGGCGCAGGCACCGAGGAGCAGGGTGGAAGCAGCGAGCGCGAGGAAGCGGAGTGGAGTGTTCATGGCGGATCTCCTGATGAGTCAGGGGCGGTGCCGATGCAGGTCGTTGACCAAGTCCGGATCCCCAGTGCTTGCAGCGTAGCGCGAATCAGCGAAACGGCGGCTGAGCGGTACCAGCACATTTGCCGCCTGTGGCCGCGCCTGCGCCACCCGTGCGGCCCAGTCCAGTGCGGGCTCGTGGGGCTCGCGGCCCAGGCCGAGACGTGCGTAACGGGTGCCCAGCCGGTGCCAGGCACGCAGCACGGGGTCGCGTTCGCGCTCGCCACGTGCCAACAGCCAACCCATGGCGGCCAGCGCGAGCAGGGCGAACACGCCGAACAGCAGGCCCAGGCGTCTGCCTTCCAGTCGATCGATGCCGAAGGGTTGCAGCAGCCGTTGCTGGCGGTTGGCGTCGAAACCCAGCACCAGGTCGTTCCAGCCGCGTCGCATCCAGTCGCTGATGTCACCCAGGCTGGCCAGTCCGCCCAGGGCCCCGGCGCCGGCGCCAAGCCTGTCTTCAATCGTGTCATAGATGCGCTCGGGCGCCACCGCGGCGGTCGGGTCCACGCGCACCCAGCCGCGTCCGGACAGCCACACTTCCGCCCAGGCGTGTGCGTCCATCTGCCGCACGATCCAGTAATCGCCAAACACGTTGCGCGTGCCGCCCACGTAGCCGGTGACCACGCGCGAAGGAATTCCCGCCGCACGCATCAGCACCACGAAGGCCGAGCTGAAATGCTCGCAGTAGCCTTTTTTCTCGTCGAACAGGAATTCGTCCACGGCATGCCGCCCGGGCAACGGCGTGTCCAGGGTATAACCGAAATCCCGCGTGATGTAGTCCAGTGAGCGCTGCACGATGGCGGCATCGTCATCACCTGCTTCCTGGCGCCATTGCGCCGCCAAGGCGAGGGTGCGCGGGTTGTAGCCGCCCGGCAATTCCAGTGCGCGCTGCCGCATCGTGCTTTGCAGCTCCGGTTCGAACACCACGGGCGGCGATGACTGCAGGCGCCAGCGCGTGAGCGAACTGAGTGGCCGGTTCGCGTAGAGCCCGAAGTCGAACGACATCGCCGAGCCCTCCGGCGCGGCATTCGGCAAATCCAGTGCAACCAGTTGCCGGCGATCGGTGGGTTCGAACTCGATCTGGTAGTCCCACGTGACCTTGCCCGCGGTCACCGGAGCGGGTGGAATGCCGCGCATCCAGGCAGGCTGCGTCCAACTGCGTCCATCGAAATCCCAGAGCACGGGTCCCCGCCAGTACATTTCCTCCATGGCGGGCTTGGGGCCGAAGAACTGCACGCGCAGCGCGGGGCTGTCGTCGCCCATCAGGTCCAGCCATTCGCCCGGCGTCATGTTGTCCGACAAGCCGGGCCGGGCGACGGCGCGCTCGGGTACGCCCCACAGCGGCGAGCCCAGCCGCGGGAACAACCAGAACGCCGCCAGCGCCAATGGCAATCCGATCGCCATCAATTTCCCGACCGCACCCAGTGTGCGCAAAGGCGAAGACGTGCTGGAGAGCGCATGGCCTTCCACGTCGGCCAGCCGCTGCAAGGCGACCAGTGCGCACAGCACGGCAAGCAGGCCCAGGCCCATGGTCAGCGGACCCTGGTCAAGCAGGAATGCCGCGAATGGCGCGAACAGGGCAAAGCCGATCAGGCTGCGCGCATCGCGCAGGGTGGAAGTCTCGGACGGCTTGATGGCGATCATCGCCGCCAGCAACGCGCAGCCGGTATCGCGACCAAAGCGCAGGCCCATCTGCGAAAACACCGCGACCAGCACCGCCAGCGCCAGCAACACGCGCAGCAGCGCCGGCAGTGGTTTGCGCCATGACAGGGCGATGGTCAGCGCGGCGGCGGCGCTGATTCCAATTGCCAATGCCGTCGGCAACTGCAGCAGCAGTGGCAGCAAGGCAAGGCAGGCACTCGCCAGCGTCCACAGGCGGCTGCCGGCGTCCAGTTGCGTGGTGGCGAGGTCAGCGGGCTTCGGCATGGGGCAACAAGGCCAGTGCACGCAGGCAGAGGTGGCGATGGGCCGCGCCGTGCGCAGGGCCCAGCGCGGGTTGGCCGGGCACGTGCAGACGGTAGCGCCGGTTCTCGCGTTCGGCCAGGTCCACCCAATGCGCCAGGCGGCGGATGCGGTGCTCGTAGGGCAGCGCGGACAGCGTGCGCCAGTCCAGTGCTACTTCCGAGGCCAGGGGTTGTTCGTATTCGCGCACCATCAACACATCGCGGCGTGCGGACGGTTTCCATGCAATCGCGCGCCGCGGGTCGCCGGCGCGGTAGCCACGCAGGTGGTGCACGTCATCACCTGCCGGGTGCAGGCGGGACTGGCTGGCGCTGCCGTCGCCCATCGGCAAGGGCGGGCCCTGCAACTCGGGCGTCGGGTAGACCAGCAGCGGCGCGTCCGGCCACACCCACGACCACGCAAAAGCCAGGCCCAGCGGTTGCGTGCTGGAAATGCGCAGGCGCCCGAGGTCCAGCCATCCGCGCTGCTGCGTGTCCACTTCAAGCGTGGCCACGACCGCCTCGCTGGACAGCAGCGGAACCGTGGCCTGCGTGCCAGCCCCCTGCAACTGCAAGCCGCGCCGCACGCGCGCATCGCCGGTGGAGAGGGCGACATGCACTTGCAATGCAGTACCGGCGGCGACGGGTTCGGCAGACAGTGCATCCACGCGCAATCCTGAAAGCTGCAGGTGTGCGGCGATGAGGCTGGCCAGCCCGGTAGCACCCAGCAACAGCGCCAACAACAGCGCGGGGTTGTTGTTGTAGTTGAGGGCACCCAGCAGCATCGCGAACAACAACGCGGTGAAGAACAGGCCGAAGCGCGTGGGCAGCACGTACACGCGGCGACGGTCGAGCTTCACCGGCAGCGCTTCCGGCGTGCGTGGTCGCGCCAGGAGGGCGATGCGGGCAGTGATGCGTTCGCGCAGGGTGGGCATGGGTCAGGTGGGATTCTTTAGAATGTACTGCCGCGATTGATGCGCGCACTCCTGGTTGGCAACCGTGCGGAATGGCGCCGGATAGCCGATGCGCCTCAATCCACCGCCACCGCATGCAGGATGGACTTCGCCAGCGCCTGCACCGAAGACGCTTCCGCTTCCGCGACCAAGCGGTGCGCGGCAACAGCCGCAAACAGCGCCTGCACGTCTTCCGGCAATACATGCTGGCGACCTAGAAGCAGCGCGTACGCACGCGATGCGCGCAGCAGGGCGATGCCCGCGCGTGGCGACAGGCCCACGCGCACGCCCGGATGCTGGCGGCTGCGGGCCAGCAAGGCCTGCACGTAGTTCACCAGCGCATCGCTGGCATGCACTTCGTTCACCGCCAGCCTCAGCGCGAGGACGTCTTCGCTGGAAAGCAGTGGCCCGGCCTGTGCAATCAGTTCACGGCGGTCGGTGCCAGCGAGCAGCGCGCGCTCCGCCTCCGCATTCGGGTAACCCAGGGTCAGGCGCAGCAGGAAGCGATCAAGTTGCGAATCCGGCAAAGGATAGGTGCCCGACAGGTCCACCGGGTTCTGCGTGGCCAGCACGAAGAACGGATCCGGCAAGGCGCGGGTCATGCCGTCCAGCGTGACCTGGTGTTCGGCCATGGCTTCCAGCAGCGCGCTCTGCGTGCGTGGCGGAGCGCGGTTGATTTCGTCGGCCAGCAGCACGTGGGTGAACACCGGGCCGGGATGGAACTGGAATTGCCGCGACTGCGCGTCGTAGACCGACACGCCCAGGACATCGGCCGGCAACAAATCCGAGGTGAACTGCACGCGCTGGAAGCCCAGGCCAAGCGTCGCTGCCAGCGCGTGCGCCAGCGTGGTTTTCCCAAGCCCGGGCAAGTCCTCGATCAGGATGTGTCCGCCCGCCAACAGTGCCACGAAGGCCAGCCGCACCTCGTGTGGCTTGCCCAATACCAGGGAGTTCACCTGCTGTTGTGCAGACTTGAGGGCTTCCTGCAGCGCATCGGGTAGCATTTTGCGGGGGGTGGTCGAGGCGAGCATCGCGTTCCCGGATTGGTTTTCATGGAAGTCTAACGGCATATGCAGGACGAAAGAATGCAAGATGAAAGACGCGCGCAGCGCACCTTCCTGATCCTGTGGTCAGTGGTGACGTCGATCAAGATCCTGATCGCGGCGCGGCTGCCGTTGTTCGTCGATGAAGCCTTCTATTGGCAGGAAGGGCAGCATCTCGCCGCCGCCTATTCCGACCTGCCCGGGCTGACGGCGTGGCTTGCGCGGCTTGGCACGGCGATCGGTGGCGACCATGTACTCGCCCTGCGTGCTCCTTTCCTGCTGATGGCCGCGCTGCTGCCATGGTTGATGAGCCATATCGCCGGACGCTGGTTTGGCGAAGCCGCGGGCTGGCGGGCAGGCAGCCTGACCGTGTTGATGCCGCTGGCGGGCAGCCTTGGCATCCTGGCCTTGCCGGACGTACCGATGGCCCTGGCCACCGTGCTGTGCCTGGACGCAGGTGCGCGCCTGCTGCGTGAAGTGGATGCGGCTTCGGCGGCGGAACTCGCCGTAGGTTTGGCGATGGGCGCGTTGAGCCACTACCGCTTCATCGGCGTGATCGGCGTGGGCTTCATCGCATTGCTGCTGTTGCCTGCAGGACGACGCGTGCTGCGCGATCCGCGCGTGTGGGTGGCGTTGGCCCTGGGCGTAGCGGCATGGGCGCCGTTGATCTCGTGGAACCTTGAAAATGCAGACGCCGGCCTGCGCTTCCAACTGGTGGATCGCCACCCCTGGTCGTTCCAGTCCACCGGCTGGTGGTTCCTGGTGGTGCAGGCCTTGCTGGTCACGCCACTGCTGTTCTTTGCGCTCATGCAGGTGTTCGTGCGTGCCATTGGCCGCAACCATGGCATGCCTGCGCAGTGGCGCTACTTCGGCTTGCTGGGTGGCGTATCCACGCTGGGCTTTTTCATGCTTGGATTTTTCGCGGATGTGGAGCGTGTCAGCTTCCACTGGCCCTTGCCCGGCTATCTGCCGCTGTTGATCGCGGTGCCGGTGCTGTTGCGCGAATGGCCCCGTGGCTGGCGCGTGGCGACCTGGATCACTGCAGGCCTGGGCCTGGCGCTGGTGCTGGGGTATTACCTGGTGCAGTCGACCCCGCACTGGCGTGAACAGTTGGCGGCCGAGAAGTTCTACAACGCCAATTTCGCGGGATGGGATGAACTTGCCGCGGCGGTGCGCGAGGAACAAGCCAAAGTACCCGGCATGCGGTTGTTGGCCGACAACTTCAAATCCGGTGCCGAGTTGGGTTTTGCACTGGGAGATCCACGCATCGCCGTGCTCGACCACCCACTCAACCACAAGCACGGACGTGCGCCGCAGCTGGAACTCTGGGGCCTTCGAAGCGACGGCAGTCGCGACGCGCCGACGCTGCTGGTAGTAGGCAGCAGTGATGTGCAATACAAGTCGTTGCTCGCGTACTACCACCAGCTTTGCGAAACCGTGGGTCCGTTGCCACCACCGCGGGTGGTGAACGTGGACCATGGGCGCCAGCGATTCCTGTTGTTCGCGCTGCCGGCAACCAAAGCCGTGGGTGCATGCAGTACACCGGCCTTTGCGTGGATTGATACGCCAACCAGCGGTGCTGATGCAGATCGCCAACTGCAGGTGACGGGTTGGGCATTCAAGGATGGCGAAGGCGTGAGCGCGGTGGAAGTGCTCCTGGACGGAAAAGTCGTGGCCACGGCCGATTACGGCCAGCCCAGCCCCGGGACGGAAGCGTTCTGGAAAATCTCCAATGATCCGCAGCATCCGAATGTAGGCTTCAGCGCCACGGTGGATCTGGCGTCAGCAAAGCCGGGTCGGCATTGGCTGGGGCTACGCCTGCACGGTCGTGATGGGAGCGTGGAGGAGTGGGCGGAGCAGCCCATTCAGATCACCAGGTAGTGCTGTGGCGAGGGCGAAAGGTTAGGGCAGGGCGAATCCGGCTTCACGCAGCATGTTCGAGAGTGCGATCAACGGCAGGCCGACCAGCGCGGTCGGGTCCTGCGAGTCAATCGCTTCGAACAGGGTGATGCCCAAGCCCTCGCTCTTGAAGCTGCCGGCACAGTCCAGCGGTTGCTCGGCATCGACATAGCGCCCGATCTCATCGGCGTCGAGCGCACGGAATCTCACCGTGGTGGTGTCCATGGCCTGCATGCAGACGTCGCCGCGCATCAGGCACAGCCCAGTATGGAAGCGGATGTCTCGCCCGGACATGGCGCCGAGCTGGGCCAGGGCATTCTCGCGGGTGCCGGGCTTGCCCAGCGGCTGGTCATCCAGTGCCGCGACCTGGTCGGAGCCGATCACCCAGGCCTCCGGCTGCAGGGTGGAGATGGCGGCCGCCTTGGCGCGCGCCAGGCGCTGGGCCAGTGCTGGCGGGGTTTCGCCGGGCACGGGGGTCTCGTCCACTTCGGGTCGGGCGACGTGGAAAGGCAGCCGCAGCCGCTCCAGCAGTTCGCGGCGGTAGCGGGAGGTGGAGGCCAGAATCAGCGGCATTGGGGTTCCACGGGGGCACGGCATGGCATTCTGCCGGCCACGGCTGCGGGCGGCAAACCCAGTACTGGCGGGAGTTGCGGGTTTGACAGCAGGTCCGGCCATCCTTAAAATTCAGCGGCTTATGTCCGCGAACGTGCCCGAAATGTTGGATGTCTGGCGCATGGTTGCAGCCAAGCGGAGTTTCGAGGGGCGTGCACCGCTGTCTGAATTCACCCGCTTGCAGGGCCTGTTGTTCGATACCGAAGGCGAAGTCAGCTTCGCGTTGCAGTTCGATAGCGACGCACTGCTCAAGGTGTCATTCGTGGAATTGCGCGTCGATGCCGCGTTGCCGCTGGAATGCCAGCGCAGCCTGCAGCGATTCGTGTTGCCGGTAAACCTGCAACAACGGCTGGGCCTGGTTCGCGATGAAGCGGACGAGGCGGCACTGCCGGAAGAGTACGAAGCGTTGCTGGTGCCCGATGACGGCATGCTGCGCTTGCTGGACCTGGTGGAGGATGAGTTGGTGCTGGCGGTTCCCGCCGTGCCGGTGAATCCGGAGTCGGACGCGGTGGAACGCGACTGGCCCATACCGGAAGAAGAATTGGCGCAAGCCAACCCGTTCGCGGGACTGGCTTCACTGAAGAAAAACTGATCCACGAATACCGGTCATCCGCATCACGGCCGGCACTAACCACGCAAGCAATACAGTTATCAAGTTCGGAGCAATACCATGGCAGTCCAGAAATCCCGCGTTACCCCGTCCCGCCGTGGCCAGCGTCGTTCGCACGACAGCCTGACCGCCAAGCAGCTGGCCACCGACCCGACCAGCGGCGAGACCCACCTGCGCCATCACGTCACTGCCGACGGTTACTACCGTGGCAAGAAAGTGATCGCGACCAAGGCCGACTCGGTCGTCGAAGAAGATTGATCCAGGCATGCGCCAGCCCCCGGGCTGGGCGCACGGCCTTTGAGATGATGGTTCCGGCCCGCCTATGGGCCGCGCAGCGGGAGCGGGCATGAGCGAGCGAGATTCCAGCGGGGATGCTCCCGGCGGACAGGTTCCGAGTGGGCAGGCTGTGAATCAGCGTATCTATGCGCGCATCGCCGGCACCGGCAGCTACCTGCCCGAGAAGCTGCTGACCAACGAAGACCTGGCCAAGCAGGTCGACACCAGCGACGAATGGATCCGCAGCCGCACCGGCATCCGCGAACGCCACATCGCCGCCGCGGGCGAGACCACCAGTGACCTCGGTTACCACGCCGCCGTGCGCGCCATGGAAGCCGCGGGCGTCGATGCTTCGCAGATCGACATGATCGTGGTCGGCACTACCACGCCCGACCTGATCTTCCCGTCCACCGCCTGCCTCATCCAGGCCCGCCTGGGCGCCAATGGCTGCATGGCGATGGACGTCAACGCCGCGTGTTCCGGCTTCGTCTATGCATTGGGCGTCGCCGATAAATTCATCCGCTCCGGCGACGTCAAGACCGCGCTGGTGATCGGTGCCGAAACCCTCAGCCGCATCGTCGACTGGACCGAGCGCACCACCTGCGTGCTGTTCGGCGACGGCGCGGGCGCGGTCGTGCTGAAGGCCGATAGCGAGACCGGCATCCTCAGCACGCACCTGCATGCCGACGGCAGCAAGAAGGAGTTGTTGTGGAATCCGGTGGGCGTATCCGTGGGCTTCAAGCCCGACGAGGCCAACTGCGGCGCACGCATCAACATGAAGGGCAACGACGTCTTCAAGTACGCCGTCAAGGCACTGGATGGCGTGGTCGATGAAACCCTGGAAGCGAACGGCCTCACCAAGCACGACCTGGACTGGTTGATTCCGCACCAGGCCAACCTGCGCATCATCGAAGCCACCGCCAAGCGCTTGGAAATGTCGATGGACAGCGTGGTCGTGACGGTCGACAAGCACGGCAACACCTCGGCCGGTTCGGTGCCGCTGGCGCTGGACGAAGCGGTGCGTTCGGGTCGCGTGCAGCGCGGCCAGTTGCTGCTGCTGGAAGCCTTTGGCGGCGGCTTTACCTGGGGTTCGGCGCTGCTGCGCTACTGATCCAGGAGCGTCATCGTCGGCGCACCGCGAGTCGCCGACATACGCAGTCGTACAGACAATATCGCCGGTTCGCCCGTATCATCGCCGCTGGTTTTGATTGGCTGGATGACGCGTGACCCAAGCGCCGCACACTTCCTCGCAACTCGCCTTCGTGTTTCCCGGACAGGGCTCGCAATCGGTCGCCATGCTGGCCGAACTCTCCGAAATGCATGCGGTGGTCCGCGACACCTTCGTCGAAGCGTCCGAAGGCGCGGGCGTCGACCTCTGGGCGCTGTCGCAGGGCGGCCCCGAGGAGATGCTCAACCGCACCGAATACACCCAGCCCGCGTTGCTGGCGGCCGGCGTTGCCGTGTGGCGCGCGTGGCAGCAACAGGGCGGCGTGCTTCCGTCGCGACTGGCGGGCCATAGCCTGGGCGAATACACCGCGCTGGTCGCGGCCGGCGCGCTCACGTTGCACGATGGCGCGCACCTGGTGCGCCTGCGCGGACAGTTGATGCAGGACGCCGCACCTGCGGGCGTAGGCGCGATGGCTGCCGTGATTGGTGCAGAAGATGAGCTGGTTGCAGAAGTCTGCGCTGAGGCCTCGGGGAGCCAGGTCGTGGTGCCAGCCAACTACAACTCACCCGGGCAGATCGTGATCGGCGGCGATGCCGAGGCGGTGGATCGCGCCATCGTCCTGTTGAACGAGCGTGGCGTACGCAAGGTGGTCAAGCTGGCTGTGAGCGTTCCCTCGCATACGCCGCTGATGCGCGAAGCCGCCAACCGCCTTGCCGAAGCGATGCGCGGCATGGACTGGCGCATGCCATCGCTGCCTGTCGTACAGAATGTCGACGCGCAGGTGCATGCCGATATCGATGCGATTCGCGACGCACTGGTGCGGCAGTTGTACCTGCCGGTGCGCTGGACGGATTGCGTGCAAGCCCTGGCTGCCCAAGGCGTCACCCGCATCGCGGAATGCGGTCCCGGCAAGGTGCTGACTGGCCTTGCCAAGCGCATCGACAAATCACTGGAAGCCCGATCACTGGCGACCGTGGGCGACTTCCAATCCGCACTTGAAGAATGGAAAGCATGATGAGCAACGTGCAAACATTGAAAGGCGAGGTCGTTCTGGTCACGGGCGCCAGCCGCGGCATCGGTGCGGCGATTGCCGATGAACTGGCTGCGCAGGGCGCGACCGTGATCGGCACTGCTACCTCTGCGGCCGGTGCGCAGGCCATTGGTGAGCGCCTGTCCGCGCATGGCGGCCACGGGCGTGAACTCAATGTCACTGATCCCGCGGCCGTCGAAGGATTGGTCGACGCGATCAGCAAAGAGTTCGGTGCCATTTCCATTCTCGTCAACAATGCCGGCATCACCCGCGACAACCTGCTGATGCGCATGAAAGACGAGGATTGGCAGGCCATCCTCGACACCAACCTCAGCAGCGTCTACCGCACGTCCAAGGCGGTCATGCGCGGCATGATGAAGGCACGCAAGGGTCGCATCATCAACATCGCATCCGTGATTGGCGTCACCGGCAACGCGGGCCAGGCCAACTACGCGGCAGCCAAGGCTGGCATCATCGCGTTCTCCAAATCACTGGCCAAGGAAATCGGCAGCCGTGGCGTCACCGTCAACGTGGTCGCGCCGGGCTTCATCGACACCGACATGACCCGTGCCATGCCTGAAGACGCCAAGAACGCGCTGGTGGGGCAGATTGCCCTAGGCAGGCTGGGCGAGCCGGCTGACATCGCCCGCGCCGTTGCCTTCCTGGCCGGCCCGTCGGCCAGCTACATCACCGGCGAAACCCTGCACGTCAATGGCGGCATGTACATGCCGTAAGCCTTGTTTCGTTATAAGTGACTGATTCATAGGCAGTTACCGGGGTCTGCCCGGATTGGCCACTTTCCACTAAACTACTCCCCGTTCACTCAACTCCGTCTGGAGCCACACCCAATGAGCAGCATCGAAGAACGCGTCAAGAAGATTGTCATCGAACAGCTTGGCGTCAAAGAAGAAGAAGTCACCACCAGCGCATCGTTCGTCGATGACCTGGGCGCCGATTCCCTGGACACCGTGGAACTGGTGATGGCCCTGGAAGAAGAGTTCGAGTGCGAAATCCCGGACGAAGACGCCGAGAAGATCACCTCGGTGCAGCAGGCCATCGATTACGTCAAGGCACACGTCAAGGCGTGAGTTCGAGGTTTTGATGCGTCGTGCCGGGGCCGCGATTGCGGCCCCGTGCATTTGTGGCACCTCAATGCGCCCGCGTAGGGTGCAAACATGATTTCCGGAGTGGTGTATGAGCAAGCGTCGCGTAGTGATCACGGGCATGGGCATGATCTCGCCCTTGGGCAACGACATGGCCAGCAGTTGGGATGCCATCGTCAACGGGCGTTCCGGATTGGGTCCCATCACGTCCTTCGACGCCTCGCTGTTCACCACGCGCATCGCCGGTGAGATCCGCGACTTCGATCCGACCGTGTACATGTCACCGAAAGACGTGAAGAAGATGGATGCCTTCATCCACTACGGCATCGCTGCATCGCTGATGGCGATGGAGGATTCCGGTCTGGAAGTCACCGAGGAAAACGCGGAGCGCATCGGCGCCATCGTCGGTGCAGGCATCGGTGGCATCCTCGGCATCGAGGAGCAGACCGCGAAATACCTGGAGGGCGGCCCGCGCAAGATCTCGCCGTTCTACATCCCCAGCACCATCATCAACATGCTGCCTGGCCAGTTGAGCATCATGAAGGGCATCAAGGGGCCGAATTTCTCCGCGGTGTCCGCCTGCGCCACGTCCAACCATTCCATCGGCATGGCCATGCGCATGATCCAATACGGCGATGCCGACGTGATGGTCGCCGGCGGTGCCGAACGTGGATCGTCGCCGACCTCCGTGGGCGGTTTCTGCTCGATGAAGGCCATGTCTACACGCAACGACGATCCGCAAGCAGCGTCGCGTCCGTGGGACAAGGATCGTGATGGTTTCGTGCTGGGTGACGGTGCCGGTATCCTGGTGCTGGAGGAATACGAACACGCCAAGGCGCGTGGCGCACGCATCTATTGCGAACTGGCTGGCTTCGGCGCCAGTTCCGATGCGTACCACATGACCGCACCCAGCGAGAACGGCGAAGGCCCGGCACGCTGCATGAAGTCCGCGATGAAGGATGCGGGCGTGAATGCGGAGCAGGTCGAATACCTCAACGCGCACGGCACCTCGACGCCGCTCGGCGACCTTGCCGAGACCCTGGCGATGAAGCGCGCACTCGGCGACCACGCCTACAAGACCATGGTCAGCTCCACCAAGTCGATGACCGGGCATCTGCTAGGTGCAGCGGGCGGCGTGGAGGCGATCTTCTCGGTGCTGGCGATCGACCGCGGCATCATCCCGCCGACCATCAACCTGGAAAACCCGGGCGAAGGCTGCGACCTGGACTATGTGCCCAACGTGGCCCGCGAGAAGAAGATCGACGTGGCCATGTCCAATGGCTTTGGCTTCGGCGGCACCAACGGCACGCTGGTGTTCAAGCGGATCTGATTCACTGACCCTGTGGGAGCGCCGTCCCGGCGCGAGCTTGTGCTTCTGACATCAATTTCTCCCTTCCGGACAGTCATGGTCCGGCGGCAAAGGCTCGCGCCGGGACGGCGCTCCCACAAAACACAGAGTCCCGCCCGAGGTTGAATCCGTTGCCATGATCCAATCCCGCGCACTACCTCCCGACACCGACCTGCTGGCCCTGCATCGGCAATCGCCTTCTCGCTATCCGCTGCTGCTGGAGTCAGTCGCGTCTGGCACCGCACAGGGTCGTTGGGACCTGCTGCTGGCTGCCGACGGAACCGGTCTACAACTCGACACGCAAGGACGGACGCGCACGCTTGCGGGTGATCCAGTGGAAGGTGGTTTCCTCCCTGCACTGGATGCCGAATGGCAGGCGCAACGTGTGGCACGCGAAGAGCCACGCTGGCCGTTTCGCGGCGGCTGGGCACTGCTGCTGAACTACGAACTGGCCGGGCAAGTGGAGCCGGTGTTGCAGCTTCCACAGGGCAATGCCGCGTACCCCGTCGCGCTCGCGTTGCGTTGTCCCGCCGCGATCCTGCGCGACCGTGCCAGTGGCGAGTGCGTGGCGCTGGCGGAATCCGGTTCGACCGAGTTACTGGATGTGATCGCAGTCGACACGTTTGCATCGCGATCCTTGCCGGAAATCCCGCCGTGGCGCGAACCGGATGCCATCGTCGAAGATGCGCCAGAGCGATTCACGGACGGCGTGGCACGTATCCTCGAATACTTGGCCGCGGGCGATATCTTCCAGGTCAACCTGTCGCGCGCCTGGAACGCACGCTTCGACACGCCGCTAGATCCCGCTGCGCTGTATGCGCGCTTGCGCACGGCCAATCCTGCTCCGTTTGCCGGTCTGTTCGCAGCCAAGGATTGGGCGGTGGCGAGTTCTTCGCCGGAACGCCTGGTGTCGATTCGTGGCGACGTGGTCGAAACCCGCCCCATTGCCGGCACGCGGCCGCGTTTCGAAGGCGACGATGATGCGGCTCGCATCCGCGAGCTGGTCGGCCATCCAAAGGAGCGCGCCGAACACGTGATGCTGATCGACCTGGAGCGCAACGACCTGGGTCGCGTGTGCGAGCCGGGGAGCGTGCAGGTGGATGAACTGATGACGGTGGAAAGCTATGCCCACGTGCACCACATCGTTAGCAACGTGCGTGGTCGCCTGCGCGCCGATGCCACGCCGGGCGACGTGATCCGCGCCACGTTCCCCGGCGGCACCATCACCGGCTGTCCGAAGGTCCGTTGCATGCAGATCATCGCCGAGTTGGAAGGCGAGGCGCGTGGCGCCTACACCGGCGCGTTCGGTTGGCTGAACCGTGACGGTGACCTGGACCTCAACATCCTGATCCGTAGTGCCGAGATCATTCCCTTGCCCACGGGGGGAGCCGAGGTCCGCTTCCGCACCGGCGCCGGCATCGTCGCCGATTCCAATCCCGAACGTGAACTGGACGAAACCCGCGCCAAGGCCCGCGGCGTGTTGAAAGCCCTCACCCCGCGGTAGGAGCGCCCCATGGGCGCGAGCGCTTGCGCATCATTCGGCAACAATCAGAAGAGCTCGCGCCCATGGGGCGCTCCTACCGGGGCGGGTGCCAAGGTATCCTGACGGCAACCAAGCAATCACCGGGTAACCCGTGTCCCAAGGATCCAAGCGCGGCTGTCGCAACCTGTTCATCGCCAGCCTGGTGTTGCTGGCGCTCGCCGCCGCCAGCAGTGCCTGGTTGTGGCAGCACTACACCAATTTCGGCGACCAGCCGATTGCAGGCCTGCAGGCGGGCGACACGGTGCAGGTCGCGTCCGGGGATTCCTTTCCCAGCGTGTTGCGCAAGTTGCGCGAGTCGGGGGTGGAGGAGGGCAGCGACCTGCAGTGGCGCGTACTGGCGAAACAGCTGGGCGCGGCTGGCAGCCTGAAGGTCGGTGAGTACGCGCTGGAACCCGGGGCTACCCCGCGCAGCCTGTTGCTGGACATGCGCGACGGCAAGGTCATCAACTACCGATTCACCATCGTCGAGGGCTGGAACATCCGCCAGCTGCGCGCCGCGCTCAACAGCGCCACGCCGCTGCTGCACGAAACCGAAGACCTCGACGACGCGGCATTGATGAAGCGGCTCGGCCATGAAGGCCAGCATCCCGAAGGCCGCTTCCTGCCGGAAACCTACGTGTACTCGCGCGGCGACAGCGACGTGGACGTACTCAAGCGTGCGCACGCGGCGATGGAAAAGGCCCTCGCCGCGACCTGGGATGCGCGTGGCAAGGACGTGCCGTTGAAGTCAGCCGAAGAAGCGCTGATCCTCGCTTCCATCATCGAGAAGGAAACCGGCCTGGCCTCGGAGCGTCCGCAGATCGCAGGCGTATTCGCACGTCGCCTGAAACTCGGCATGAAGCTGCAGACCGATCCCACCGTCATCTACGGCATCGGCAGCGCCTATGACGGCAACATCCGCCGCCGCGACCTGTTGACCGATACGCCCTACAACACCTACACCCGCACCGGCCTGACGCCGACACCCATCGCCATGCCGGGACTGGATGCGCTGCAGGCGGCGGTAAACCCGGCGGAAGGTGATGCATTGTTCTTCGTTGCCGTCGGAGACGGCAGCGGTGCGCATGTGTTTTCGCGCACGCTGGGCGAACACAACACGGCCGTCGCACGCTACCTGCAGCGCCTTCGGTCAGCGCCGCCGAAAGCGGAAACGAAGCCATGACCGAAGCCGTATTGAAGCATGCGCGCCTGATCAGCCTGGAAGGCGGCGAGGGTGCAGGCAAGACCAGCGCGATCGTGGCCATACGCGACCTGCTGCAGGCGCAGGGACATGAAGTGGTGTTGACCCGCGAGCCGGGTGGCACGCCGCTGGCCGAGCAGATCCGCCACCTGTTGCTGGATGCGCACGAGGAAACGCTGGCCCCGGAAACGGAGCTGCTGCTGATGTTTGCTTCGCGCGCGCAGCATGTGCGCGAGGTGATACGGCCAGCCTTGCAGCGTGGTGCCTTCGTGGTGAGTGATCGATTCACCGATTCCAGCTATGCCTACCAAGTAAGTGGTCGCGGACTGGATCATGGCCTGGTCGAAGAGCTCGAGCGCAAGGTCGTGGGTCTCAAGCCCGGCCTGACCTTGCTGCTGGACTTGGACGTGCGCGAAGGCCGCGCCCGTGCCAATGGCCGCGACCTGTGGCCGGACCGCATCGAGAGCGAGCAGGACGATTTCTTCGAGCGGGTGCGGGAAGGTTTTCGCAAGCGTGCGATTGCAGAACCTGACCGCTTCCGCGTGATCGACGCCAGCCAGTCGCCTGCGACGGTCGGTGCTTCCGTATCAAGTACCGTCGCCAGATGGCTGGAAGAGCAGCTGTGAGCAATTTTAATACTCCATTCGTGGTGAGCTTGTCGAACCACGCTCTTGGCATGGTGCCGAAGCTTGCGGCTGCCCGCTTGGCTCGCGAACAGCGTGGTTCGACAAGCTCACCACGAACGGGTTTAAGGGTGGCGTATGTCCTCTGACTTTTCCCCCTGGCAGCAGCGTGCGTATGACTATGCGATGGCAGCGCTCGATGCGGATAGGCTTGGTCATGGCCTGCTGATCTGCGGACCGGCAGGGCTGGGCAAGCGGGCCGTGGCGGAACGTCTGGCGGCACACGTACTGGCGGGCAACGGTGCAGCGGCGGATGCCCGCAGCACGCAGTTGATCGCCGCAGGCACGCACCCCGACCTGCACATCGTGTCATTCGTGCCCACCAAGGACGGCAGCAAGCTGCGCACGGAGATCGTGATCGACCAGATGCGCGAGCTGTCGCAAAAACTTTCGCTCACCCCACAATATGGTTCGGCGCAGGTGGCGATCGTCGATCCCGCCGATGCAATCAATCGTGCCGCCTGCAATGCCTTGCTGAAGACGCTGGAAGAACCGGCGGCAGGTCGCTACCTGTGGCTGATCAGCGCAGAGCCTGCCCGCTTGCCCGCCACCATCCGCAGCCGCTGCCAGCGACTGGAGTTCAAGCTGCCGCCGCATGGCGAGGCCCTGGAGTGGCTGCGTTCGCAGGGACACGGGGACAAGGATGCGCGCGAGGCCTTGGACGCCGCTCGCGGCCATCCAGGGCTTGCCGATGCGTGGTTGCGTGATGGTGGTCTCGCATTGCGCAAGGCGGTGGCGGGTGACCTGGCCAAACTCGAGCGCGGCGAGATCGAGGTGGTCGACACGGCGCAGCGCTGGTCTTCGGACGAGCACGCCGACCTGCGACTTCGCCATGCGGCCGACCTGGTGTTGGCGCAGGCGGGGGAGGCCGGCTTGACCGATGCGGCGCGATTGCACAAGCTGGCGACGTGGTTCGATGCCGCCAACCGCACGCGCGACCTGTTGCGCACCACGGTACGCGGCGACCTTGCAATGGTGGATTTGCTCTTGGCCTGGCGCGGCGTGGACCGCACGCGGGCCACCAAAGGAGATCGGGGATGAATGCAGTAGCAGGCGGTGGGCGGCAGGGCATCCTGTCCCTGGCGGTCAAGGACAAGGCGTCGTTGTACAACGCCTACATCCCGTACGTGAAGAACGGCGGTATCTTCGTGCCCACGCCGAAGCGTTATTTCCTGGGCGACGAGGTGTTCGTGCTGCTGACGCTGCCGGATTCCAGCGAACGCCTGCCGGTCGCGGGCAAGGTGATCTGGGTCACTCCCGTGGGCGCGCAAGGCGCCCGGACGGCCGGCATCGGCGTGCAGTTCGCCGATACCCACGAAGGCGAAGCGGTGAAGAGCAAGATCGAAACCTTGCTGGCTGGCACGTTGAATGCGGACAAGCCTACGCAGACGATGTGATCTGACGAGTGGTTAGGCATTGAAAAAGGGATCCAATGTTCTGTACGAAATGCGGCACAGAAGTTTTATCGTCAAACAACTATTGTGGTTCCTGTGGAGCAGTCAATCCTCCGCCAGTGCCACTCGCTGCACTTAAAGTATTCCCAACTGCTGGCGAGGAAACTCAGTCGGCCAATCCGTACGCGCCTCCAAACTCGCTGGTAGGCCAAAAGACTCTGTTTCGTGGGCAACCTATTGTTGCTTCAGAGCCTCGCCCATGGGTGCGCTATTGGGCGCGCATGATGGACGTTTACTTGGCTGCTGTCGCCGCAGGCATCGCAATTGGCTTAGTGAGTCCTGATGCGCTTTCTAAAAGCGGAAGTGATCAATTGTTTGCTCTAGCAGTGCTTTTTGCATGGATTTTCATGGAGTCGTTACTCCTCTCTACTTTTGGTACGACACCGGGAAAATGGCTTTTTAAAACGCGCGTACTTTTGGCGATAGGAGAAAAGCCGAATTATTCTGCCGCGCTCTCAAGGAGTTTCAAAGTGTGGTGGCGCGGGCTCGGCGTCGGATTTCCAATCGTAAGTCTCATTACGTTGATTATGGCCCATAACAATTTGACGAAGAATTCAATTACTTCTTGGGACAATGACGATGGCTTTGTCGTTATGCATGAACGAATCGGGCCGTTAAGGATCATCTTTGCTCTCATGTTTTTTCTCGGATTCATGGTGTTAATGATTGCGGGCAGCATGTAGTTAGGCCTGGTAGAGCGCAGCGAATTTTTGGCTCTCGGCGCCGGCAAGGAAATGCCCCAGGTTTCGCCGTGCTCTATATGGACTACCGAATTAATCTGCGACCTGCATCTCTGGCGACCCGGAGACGTCGCTGTTTTCCTCAGCGCTGACGGTGTCGAAATGGAGCTCGCACGACGACGCACGCTCGTCGCGCATGATTTCGCCCATCTGCTCCATGCTTTCCACAAGCTTGTCGAATAGATTCTTGTCCATCAGGTGCACGTCCAAGCATGGTCGAGTCCCTCTCAGCCCTGCACACCCTACGGGCGCCACAAGGGGAGAGGGACGTAACTACGGGAACATCGCGACATCGATGAGAGTCGCGCTTGTGCTCGCAATATCAACGCAAAGTCCAGGCAGAGCCAATGCCCGTTACAGCCCCTTGAAAAAATTCCCCAGCACCAACGTCACCAAGCCCGCGCACAGGATCCAGAACGCATGCGGTGCCAGTGCCGGGATATAACCCAGTTTGCTGGCAATGCCGATGCCGCCAAGCAGAAGGGAAAGGAAGAAGATGCCCGCGGTGGGCGCGCTGAGATTGAACATGCGTCAGGTCCGTCTGGAGTTGTTGGAAAAAGAAAGTTCGAGCGCCAGCACTGGCGCTCGCATTGATCAGGCAACCGGACCGCGCAGGACCGGCGAATCCCAGCCCGGGCGCGGTGCAAACCGATCGCCGTAGCGGCCTTGCAGCGCCTTGAGCTTTTCGACCAGCGCATCCGCGCCGGTGGCCTTGATGTATTCGATGGGGCCGCCGCGGAAGGGCGCGAAGCCGGTGCCGAAGATCACGCCGGCATCCAGCAGGTCGCTGTCGCTGACCACGCCGTCGTGCAGGCAGGCCACGGCTTCGTTGAGCAGCGGCAGGATCAGGCGGTCTTCAAGGTCTACGGGGACTTGGTACTCATAGGACGCCTCGGGCTTCACGGCCTTGCCGTTTTCCCACTTGTACAAACCCTGGCCATCTTTCTTGCCACGCTGGCCTGGCTCGGGCGGCGCAGACAACGCGGCCGGAATCGGCAGGCCGAGGAAGGGTGCCAGCTCCCTGCCCACGCCCGAGGCTACGTCCAAACCTACGGTGTCGATCAGTTCAATCGGCCCCATCGGCATGCCGAACTTCACCGCGGCCTTGTCGATCACCACGCCCGGCACGCCTTCGGAATACGCGGTCACCGCTTCCAGCATGTACGGAAACAGCACGCGGTTGACCAGGAAGCCCGGCGTGCCCGCGACCGGGACGGCCAGCTTGTCGATGGCCTTGCAGAACGCGGCCAGGCGCTTCTCCGTCTCCGGTGCCATCGCATCGTGGCGGATGATTTCCACCAGCGGCATCTGCGCCACCGGGTTGAAGTAATGCAGGCCCGCGAATTGCGCGGGACGTTGGATGTGTTCGCGCAATTCGGTCAGCGGGATCGACGAGGTGTTGGTAGTGAGCAGGGCGTCCGCTTTCAGGCGCGGCTCCACCGACTGGTAGAGGTCGCGCTTGGCCTCGGGGTTCTCGATGATGGCTTCGATCACCAGGTCCGCCGTGGCAATGCCTTCCCCGTCGAGATCGCCCTTGAGGCGCGCGACGACGGCCGGACGCTTGGTCTCGTCTTTGACTTTCTTGGTGAAAAGGTCGTTCGCACGCGTCAACGCACCGTCGATGAAGCGCTGCTCGCGATCCTGCAGGGTGACTTCAAAACCCTTGTAGGCCGACCACGCCGCGATGTCGCCACCCATCACGCCGGCACCGACGACATGCACGTGGGTGATGCCGTGATCTTTGCCACCCAAACCCTTCAAGCGTTCCTGCAGGAAGAAGATGCGGACCAGGTTGCGCGCGGTGGGCGTACTCGCCAGTTTCACCACGGCGCGGCGTTCGGCGTCCAGGCGCGCCTGGATGTTGCCGCCGCCAAATTTCTGCCAGGTGTTGATAAGGGCATAAGGCGCGGGGTAGTGCTCCTTGCGTGCCTTGCGTGCCACCTGCTTGGCCATCTGCGGGGCCAGCAACTGGCGCGCAGGCCAAGTGTTGGTGATCCAGCCCAGCATGCGCTGCTTGAACGGGCGTACCGTTCCCTTCTGCGCAAGCGCCACGGCGGACTCCAGCAACAGGCCCGGTTCCACCACCTTGTCGACCAGGCCGATGCCGCGCGCCGCAGAAGCCGACAGCGTGCGTCCGGTCAGCATCATGTCCATCGCTGCGGGCGCGCCGACAAGTCGCGGCAGGCGTGCGCTGCCGCCCCAGCCCGGGAAGATGCCCAGCATCACTTCGGGCAGGCCAATGCGGGTGGACGCGTCATTCGAGGCCACGCGGTAGCGGCAGGCGAGCGAGATCTCGGTGCCGCCACCCATGCAGTGGCCATGGATCGCCGCGACCGTGGGGCAGGGCAGTTCCGCCAGTTTCTGGAACACGGCCTGGCCACGGCGAATGGCGTCGTTGACCGTGCCCTTGCGGTCGAAGTCCTGGAATTCCTTTAGGTCTGCGCCGGCGATGAAGCCCGCGGGTTTGGCTGAGCGAATGACCACGCCCTTGGGTGGGTCGATGGCGATGCGTTCGATCAGGTCGCCCAACTCGATCAGCACGTCCTGCGACAGCGCATTCACCGGTGCGCCCTGGCGGTCGAGGCTGAGGACTAGGACGCCATCGCTGCGCAGCTCGGTGTGCCAGTGACTGAATCGAAGCCCGTCGAAGCTGGGTGCCATGACAAAACCATCCGTTCGCGTATGGGGAAGGCGACTATCATCCCGAGGTTGTTTAACCCACGTCAAATCCCCACTCAATCAAAGGACATGACCGGCGGCATGGGCACAGGTCCGGCAATTCAGGTTAAATCATTGAAGTGGAAGTCGTTTCCCGCGGCTTCTGAACTTTTCCCCGCAATCGCGGTCACAGTGCTCGGTCATCCGCCGAGCACACAGGAGTGCGGCCCGGCATGACCGATGTGGTTTCTATCCATGAGGCTTCACCACAGGAGTTGGACCTCGAGCTGGTCAGGCGTGTCCAGCGTGGCGACAGTGCTGCCTTCGACCTGCTGGTGCGCAAGTACCAGCACCGGATCGTGGCCCTGATCGGACGCTACATCCATGACTGGAGCGAATGTCAGGACGTCGCCCAGGACACCTTCATGCGCGCCTACCGCGCCATGGGGAATTTCCGTGGCGATGCACAGTTCTATACCTGGTTACACCGGATTGCAGTGAATACAGCCAAGAACCACCTCCTAGCCCACAAGCGCCGCCCGCCGACCGATGACGTCGATGCGGCCGATGCCGAGCAGTACGACACCGGTAGTCGCCTGCGCGACACCGATACGCCCGAACGCGAACTGATGCGCCAGGAATTGGAGCGCACGGTCATGAAGGCCGTGGATGCCTTGCCTGAAGAGTTGCGCACGGCCATCACCCTGCGTGAAGTCGAGGGACTGAGCTACGAGGAAATCGCCGCGAAAATGCAATGCCCCATCGGCACGGTGCGTTCGCGCATCTTCCGTGCCCGCGAAGCCATCGACACCGAACTGCGTCCCTTGGTCGACACCGAGAGCGCCACCCGGGAGCGTGCCCGCACATGACGACCGACAAGATCGACAACCACTACCACCAGCAGTTGTCTGCACTGATGGACGGCGACCTGCCGCCCGATGAAGCGCGCTTCCTGCTGCGCCGCCTGCAACACGACGATGAACTGACCGGATGCTGGGAACGCTGGCAACTGTGCGGCGACGTGCTGCGTGGCCAGGCCCAGGCGCCTGCGCCGGCCGGTTTCGCGGATCGCGTGGCCGCCGCCATTGCGGCCGAAGCCGTGCAGCCGGTCGTGCAGTCAAATACGGCGCGCAGCAGCAGTCGCCTCGCAAAATGGGGCGGTGGTGCACTCGCTGCCTCGGTCGCTGTGGTCGCGCTGTTCATGGTGCGCCAGCAGATTCCGGATGAAACGCCTGTAGCGACAACGGCAAGCACGTCCAGTCCAGTGCGTGCGAATGCCAGCCCGAACCGTACCGCCAGCCCGGCATTGCAAACCGCCGCAGTGACCGTAGCCAGCGTCGCCGTGGCCAGCGTGCCGCGCCAGAACACCAGTCCACGTCGCAGCGCCACGCGCACGCAGCAGGCATCGCGCCCGGCGACTTCTTCGCGCTCACCGGATCGCGCCGTTGCGGTGGCGGCCGCGGCAGTGCCGGTGATCCATGCGATTGCCAGCACGCCGGCCAACAACAGCGCGACGCAGCGCAATCCGTTCTCCAACGTGCAGATCAACCCGCCGACAGCGCGTCCGTGGCCACGGGCAGTGACCCCGCAATACGGTGCAGGAAGCGGTGCGTTCACGGCTGGATTTTCCAACGAGCGCGCGACGCAGAGCTTCTATCCGTTCGAACCACGCACGGGCGAGACCGCGCCGATCGCTCCATCGGAGCCTGTTCCGCAAGACCAGTGAACCAATTGGCCGTGCTGGCGGTCAGTGGGTGGCAACGTGTTGCCATCCACAAAGAACCAATAACCAACAACCTCTACCCGCTTTCCCTATTCGAGGCATGCATTCGATGATCCCCAGTGTCCGTAATGGCCTGTCCGGCCTGCTGTTCCTCACCCTTCCACTGGCCGCATGCGCGCAGCAGGCATCGCCCGCCGTGCAAGGCACCGGCGCCGCGGCTGCAGTGGGCAGCCTTGCGCAGAGCAGCGCGCCGCAGATCGTGTCCGGTCTGCCGGATTTCACCCAGCTGGTGGAGCAGGTCGGCCCCGGCGTGGTGAATATCGAAGCGCGCATGGCGCCGCGTCGCCAGGTGGCGCGTGGACAGCAGATGCCGAACGAGCAGGAAATGCCGGAAATCTTCCGGCGCATCTTCGGCGACCAGTTCCCGATGCCGCAGGGTCCGGGTGGCCAGCAGGATCCGCGTGGCCCGCAAGGCCCCCAGCGCGGTGGCGTGTCGATGGGCAGCGGTTTCATCATTTCGCCGGACGGTTACGTCCTCACCAACCACCATGTCGTGGATGGCGCCGATGACGTCAAGGTGAAACTGTCGGACGGTCGTTCGCTTGACGCCAAGGTCGTCGGCAGCGACCAGCAGTACGACGTCGCCCTGCTCAAGCTGGATGCGAAGAACCTGCCGTCAATTCGTCTAGGTGATTCCAACGCGCTCAAGTCCGGGCAATGGGTGGTCGCCATCGGCTCGCCGTTCGGCCTGGATCACTCGGTCACCGCGGGCATCGTCAGCGCGGTCGGTCGCAACAATCCAGCTGCGGGCCAGCAATACGTGCCCTTCATCCAGACCGACGTCGCCATCAACCAGGGCAATTCCGGTGGCCCGCTGTTGAACACGCGCGGTGAGGTGGTCGGCATCAATTCGCAGATCTTCTCTGCCTCCGGCGGCTACATGGGCATCAGCTTCGCGATTCCGATCGACCTGGCGATGAGCGCGGCCGACCAGATCAAGAAGACCGGCCGGGTCAGCCGCGGCCAGTTGGGCGTGCAGGTGGGTGCAATCAGCGAAGACATGGCCAAGGGCCTGGGTTTGCCAGATACGCGTGGTGCCCTGATCAATGACGTGTTGCCGGACAGCGCCGCCGAGAAGGCTGGCCTGGAGCCGGGCGACGTGATCCGTACGGTCAACGGTGCGGCCATCGCCACGTCTGCCGACCTGCCGCCGCGTATTGGCGCGATTGCGCCGGGTTCCAAGGTCACGCTCGGCATCCTGCGTGACGGCAAGCCGCGTGACGTGGCCGTCGTCCTCTCGGTGCTGGAATCCGATGCCGCGGCCGCGGCCGCCAATGGCGCATCGAAAGCTCCCGCCAGCGCCACGCAGGCTCCGACGGACGCTGCGATCCTGGGTATCAGCGTGGGTGAGCTGGATGCCAGCACCGCCAAGCAACTGGGACTGGAGCCGGGCACCGGCATCCGCATCACCGGCGTGGAGGGCGACTCTGCGGCCGAAGCAGGCCTGGTCCCCGGCCTGGTAATCCTGCAGGTGGGCCGTGAAAAGGTCGGAAGCGTGGCCGAATTCAAGCGCCAGTTGAGTGCCGTGAAGCCCGGCCAAGTGGTCATGCTGCTGGTGCGCAGCCCGCGTGGTGGCACCGCGTTTGCCGCAGTGACGGCAGGCGACAAGGGTTGATCCAGTCACGGCGCGCCCACGAGGCGCGCCGTCGGCTCGGCGGGGCTGCTGTCGCCATGCGATAATTCCGGGTTATTCACCCAGATAGACGGCCCCCGTGGCCGCCCCCATGCAGCACATCCGTAATTTTTCCATCATTGCCCACGTCGACCACGGCAAATCCACCCTGGCCGACCGCATCATCCAACTCTGCGGTGGCCTCGAAGCCCGCGAGATGGAGGCGCAGGTGCTCGACTCCAATCCGATCGAGCGCGAGCGCGGCATCACCATCAAGGCCCAGTCCGTGTCCCTGCCGTA
>CALCNV010000011.1 GCA_937897645.1 uncultured Lysobacteraceae bacterium | reverse complement strand
ACGACATCCCGGTGGAATGCCACCCGGACATCCGCTCGCGCGAGGCCTGCATCAAATCCACGCGGCTTGCGCTGGAACTGGCGCGCAAGCACGGCACGCAGCTGCATGTGCTGCACATCTCCACCGCCGACGAACTGGCCCTTTTCAAGGCCGGCCCATTGATCGACACCGCCGGCGTGCGCAAGCGCATCACGGCGGAGACCTGCGTGCATTTCCTGCGTTTCGACCGTGGCGACTACGCGCGCCTCGGCAACCTGATCAAATGCAATCCCGCCATCAAGGACGCCAGCGACCGCGAGGCCCTGATCCGCGCGCTGTGCGACGACGTGATCGACATCCTTGCCACCGACCACGCCCCGCATACCCTGGAAGAAAAAGCCAAGGGCTACGAACAGGCACCCGGCGGCCTGCCATTGGTGCAGTACGCCCTGGTGGCCGCGCTGGAACTGGTGCATGAGAAGACGACCTCCGCGGCGCAGATCGTGCAGAAGCTTGCGCATGCGCCAGCGCAGTTGTTCGACGTGAAGGAACGCGGCTTCCTGCGCGAAGGCTATTTCGCCGACCTGGTGATGGTGGAGAACGAGCCCTTCACCGTCCGTCGCGAAGACGTGCTGTCGAAGTGTGGCTGGTCGCCGTTCGAAGGCATGACCTTCCAGTCACGCATCGCTGCGACCTGGGTCAACGGACGCATGGTCTGGAATGGCGAACAGCTGGTCGGCACGCCGAATGGACAGCGGCTGGAGTTTGATCGGTGAGATTTTCCTGCTCGTCATTCCCGCGAAAGCGGGAATCCAGTGACGTTCGTTCCGATTCCAGCAACCCGTACGTAAGGCACAAGCACTGGGTTCCCGCTTTCGCAGGGTTTTTGCCAGCCAAATGGCTTGTAATGACACTGTTGCTGCTGTCCGCCTGTACAAGTGGACCGACGCAGGCCCAATCCACGCCAGCCGCAGTGACGACGACGTCGCCGGCGCAGACCCCAACCGACACTCGCACCGTGTTCCCTGCCAGCGTTTCGCAAGGCGCACTGGTCTTCGGCAAGGTCCCGCCGGGCAGCAAGGTGAGCTATGCGGGGCGCGTATTGCGTGTCAGCCCGTACGGCACCGTGGTGTTCGGCGTGGGTCGCGATGAAACAGGGCCGCTGGAAATCGAGATCAAGCGCCCCGACGGCATCCGCGATGCCGTGCTGGTCGCCGTGACACCGCGCGACTGGCCCGTGGAACACATCAACGGCGTGCCACCGAAGACGGTCAATCCGCCACCCGCCATCGCCGAACGTATCAAGCGCGAGCAAGCCCAGGTGACGGCGGCGCGCAATCGCGACGATGACCGCACCGGCTTCGCCCAGCCCTTCACCTGGCCGGTGCAGGGCCGCATCAGTGGGCGCTTCGGCAACGGGCGTGTGTACAACGGCCAGCCAGGTGCCGGCCATTCCGGCATGGACATCGCCGCGCCCACTGGCACGCCGATCAAGGCGCCGGCTGCCGGCGTGGTGACCTTCGCCGCGCCGGACCTCTACCTCACCGGCGGCACCCTGCTGCTGGACCACGGCTTCGGCGTGAGTTCCAACTTCCTGCACCTGTCACGCATCGACGTGAAAGTCGGTGACGTGGTCGAACAAGGCCAGGTCATCGGCGCAGTCGGTGCCACCGGCCGTGCGACCGGGCCGCACCTGCATTGGGGGATGAACTGGTTCGACGTGCGGGTGGATCCGCTGCTGGTGCTGGAGCGAAAGTAATCACACCGCATGTAGGAGCGACGTAAGTCGCGAAGGGTTTTCTTTTTTTCGGTCGCGACTTACGTCGCTCCTACGGGGCTATAGCGAGTAGCGTGCGCCATGCGCACGAAACCAGGACAGGCCAAGAGCTCGTGCGCATGGCGCACGCTACATTCAGGCGTTGACGCCACTCACCCGCGCCACCGCATCATGCGGATGCAGGCTTTCGAAATGGGACACGCTGGCTTCGTAGCGCTCGACCCGCGCATCCTGTGACAGCACCGAGGCCACACGACGTGCGGCGTCTTCGCAGAACATCAGGTTGTCTGCGTTCAAACGGGCGAAGGCCTGTTCGTCCACGCGCTTCACCGCGGTTTGCACCGGCGTGGCCAACACCGCTTCCAGGGCATCGATCAACGGCACCAAGGGCAGTTCGTCGAATTGGGGACGCAACTCCACCCGCACCTGTGCGCGGCTGCGCTGTGCATGCGGGGTCGCGGCCAGTCCGCGTTCGGACGCCAGCCAGTCGCTGACGACTCCGACTGACAAAGGACGTGCTGCCGCGAAATCTTCCGAAAACCGTTCTGCGTTCGCCTGGCGAGACAACGCGGCCGATGCCGGGCAGGTGCTGGAATATTCCAAGGAGAATTCGAGTGACAGCTGCAAATGGCTACCGCTGAGCGTGGCGATGATTTCGACCGGATACTGCTTCCAGCCGGTGTACTCGCTTTCCAGCGCACGCCGCTGCAGCAGCGCGTCGTAGCGGATCTTCAAGCGTGCCTGTGATGCCAGGCCGGATTGCGAGGCGATGCTTTCCTGCAATAGATGGCGCAGGCCCGCTGGCGTGATGGCTTCGCGCGCCAGGCCGTCCTGCAGTTGCAGGTACAGTCGCGACATATGGATGCCACGGGCCTCCGGCTTGGCCAGGTTCACGGAAAGATCGATCGAAGCGGCGACCTGCAGCTGTCCGCCTGCTCCGTCGGATACGCGCACGGGCAAGGCGATGCCTTCCATACCCACCCAATCCAGTGCGCGCGCCAAGGGCACGGCGTGGTCAGCCACATCGGGCAGGTGGGTGCGGGACAGCGGCGGGTGTGGAGCAGACATCGGCAGGCCGTGGGGGACGGGACAGGGGCGAATTGTACCGGCTCGCGGCCGGAAGCCCCTGCAACGCTGCGTGTCGTCAGCGCTGCCTTGCGGCGCGCCAGCCCAGCCACAGGGCGCGTGCGGGTGAAAGCGGCGCGATGCCCTCCTCCACCGATGTGAAGCGCTGCAGGCGCGAATCCTCCAGTGCCGACAGCAGGCGACGCGGAACTGCGCCGCCCGTTCGCGCTGGCCATTGGCGTTGCAACTGGGCTGCCCACTCAGACGCAGGCGTGCTGGACTGGCTGGCGAGCGCAGCCGGCACGGCGGCGTTGCCGACTTCGTGCAGGCGTGCCGCCAGCAATTGCAGGCTGATGACCTGCACCAACGCATCGGTGGATTCATGTTCGAACAGGGCGGATTCCACCTGCACGATAGCCAATGCGAGTGGACGCACGCTGTCGAAGGCGACCGCTGGCTCCGACTGGGCTTCGCGCAGGCTGATCAACACGGGCAGCGCTTCCGCCAATTCGAACCATGGCGCGCGTCGCGGCTCCAAGACG
>CALCNV010000010.1 GCA_937897645.1 uncultured Lysobacteraceae bacterium | reverse complement strand
ATATGGGTGGTCGGATCCATGGGCTTTGCTGTCGCCGGGCCAATAGTGGCCGGATCATAGCCTGTAACTCTAGAACTATTGGAGGGCTGCAAAAGAGGAGGATCAAAAAGGGCTTTTGGCGCGGATCAGAGCGGAAAAAGCAGATAAGGCAATATGAGGAAGTAGCTTTACCTGATCCGCTTCTATTTGATTTTATCCGTGTCCAAAAAAAGCTCTTTTTTGTCGTCTACCAACAGTCCAAGTGCCGAGTCAAACTGCACGCGCGTCTGGGCATGACGCTGTAACTCTCATGCCCTGTGCGCTTTCCGGGATATGGCAGTGCGGGAGGCGGAGATGCCCGCCCGATGTGCAGCATTTACACTATGCACATGATCCTCAATGCCGCTGCCTATCAATTCACTCCGATTGCCGATCCGCCGGTCTTGGCAGAGCAACTGCATGCATGGACCGAAGAGGCCTGCCTGCGCGGTTCTGCCCTGGTGGCACCGGAAGGCATCAATCTGTTCCTGGCGGGCCACGAGGCAGGCGTGCGCGACGTCTTCACACGCTTGCATGCGGATGCTCGCTTCGCCGGGATGCGGGTCAAGTACAGCCACAGCAAATCGCAGCCCTTCGCGCGGTTGAAGGTCAAGGTCAAGCCGGAGATCATCAGCTTCCGGCGCGAAGACGCCTCACCACTGGCGCGTCGAGCCGCCACGGTGTCTCCCGCTGTGTTGTCGCAGTGGCTGGCGCAGGGCCATGACGACGCAGGCAAGCGCGTGGTCATGCTGGATACCCGCAACCAGCAGGAAGTGGAGTACGGCACGTTCTCGGGCGCGCTCAGCCTGCCCATCGACAAGTTCACCGACCTGCCTGGCGCATTGGAACCACACCGCGAGTCGCTTGCGGACGCCACCGTGGTCAGTTTCTGCACCGGCGGCATCCGTTGCGAAAAAGCGGCGCTGTGGATGCAGGACTCCGGCATGGATAACGTGCTGCAGCTGGACGGCGGCATCCTCGGGTATTTCGAGGAGGTGGGCGGCCAGGGCTACGAAGGGCGCTGCTTCGTATTCGACGAGCGCGTCGCGCTGGATGCCGCACTCACCCCGTTGGTAGATGGGGAGTAAAAGCTTTTGGGACGCGGATAAGTGCGGATTGAAGCGGATGAATCGGGGAACTTCATTCATCGATTTGCTTGATCCGCTTTTTCAGCATTGATCTGTGCCAAAAGCTTTTCTTGCTCTGAGCTTTCCATAAATACCCGGTAGCCAATGCGAATTTCGCGGCCAGATCGGGCATGCAGGCTATGATCTTGTCCATTCCCGCACTCACAGCCGACGAGGCTTCCATGGTTGCCGTCCATCACCTCAATAACTCCCGTTCACAGCGCGTGCTCTGGCTGCTGGAAGAACTGGGCCTGGATTACAACGTGGTGCGGTACCAGCGCGATGCCGAAACCATGCTTGCGCCGCCGTCGCTGCGCAAGATCCATCCGCTGGGAAAGTCCCCGGTGGTGGTGGACGGCGACAATACGCTGGCCGAATCCGGTGCGATCCTCGAATACCTGGTCGAACGCTATGACACCGCGCATGCCTTTGCGCCTTCGCCCGGTACGCCGGAACGCCTGCGCTACCGCTACTGGATGCACTACGCGGAAGGGTCCGCCATGCCACCGATGCTGATGAGCCTGGTGTTTTCGCGCCTGAAAACCGCGCCCATGCCGTTCTTCGCCAAGCCGGTCGCACGCGGCATCGCCGACAAGGTGATGAAGACCTACGTCGGCCCGCAGGTGAAGCTGCACCTGGATTACATGGAAAGCGAGCTCGGCAAGTCGCAATGGTTTGCCGGTGATGATTTCAGTGCCGCCGACATCCAGATGAGCTTCCCGGTAGAAGCCGCGTCGGTGCGTGCCGGCTTCAAGGATCGGCCCAACCTGAAGAAATTCCTCAATCGCATCCACGCCCGGCCCGCCTACCAGCGCGCGTTGGAGCAGGGCGGCCCATTCGACCTGATGAGTTGATGTCGTAGGAGCGACGTAAGTCGCGAATGCCCATTGCGGAAGCGGGGCAGGCTGGAATACACCATCCCGCAACGCCCGCTGGCAAAGCCATTCCATCGCCCCCAGATTGATCGAACTGCTTCCAGTGGAACCCGCATGACTCCCTATTCAATCCTCGACCTCGCCCCCGTCTGCGAAGGCAGCGACACCACCCAGGCGTTCCGCAATACCCTGGACCTTGCACAACATGCCGAAAGCTGGGGCTACCAGCGTTACTGGCTGGCCGAGCACCACAACATGCCGGGCGTTGCCAGCGCGGCGACGGCCGTACTCATCGGGCATGTCGCGGGAGGCACGAAGACCATACGTGTAGGCGCAGGCGGCATCATGCTGCCGAACCATTCGCCGCTGCAGGTGGCGGAGCAGTTCGGCACGCTGGCTTCGCTGTATCCGGGACGCATCGACCTCGGCCTGGGCCGCGCGCCAGGTACCGACCAGGCCACGACGCGCGCACTGCGCCGTTATTTCGATGGTGCCGAGCAGTTCCCGCGCGATGTGCAGGAGTTGCTGCATTATTTCGATCCCGCCGAACCCGGCCAGGCTGTGCGTGCGGTGCCGGGCGCGGGCCTGGACGTGCCGGTGTGGTTGCTGGGTTCCAGCCTGTTCAGCGCGCAACTGGCCGCCGCGCTGGGCCTGCGCTTCGCGTTCGCCTCGCACTTCGCGCCCGATGCCATGGACCAGGCGCTCGCGCTCTACCACCGCGATTTCCGCCCGTCGAAATATTTGGCCCAGCCTTACGCGATGCTGGCACTGAATGTGGTGGCAGCCGACACCGATGCAGAAGCCAAGCGTCTGTTCACTACGGCGCAGCAGAGCTTCGTCAACCTGCGCCGCGGCAGGATTGGCCTGATTCCCGCTCCGATCGACGATATCGAAAGCTATTGGGAACCACATGAAAAACTCGGCGTGGAGAATGCATTGGCGTGCAGCGTGGTGGGCAGTCCTGACACCGTGAAGCGCGGCATCGCCGCCTTCGTTGACCGGCATCGCCCGGATGAGTTGCTGCTGGTGGCAAACATCTTCGATCACCGGGCACGATTGCGGTCGTTCAAGCTTGCCGCTGAAGCGATGCGTTGAAGTCGGATTCTGTAGGAGCGACGTGAGTCGCGAAGGGTTTTGATTTTCTCTATTCGGTCGCGACTCACGTCGCTCCTACGACGCCGACGCAATGCCCGTCAGACGGCATTACCGGCCGCATGCCCCGAGGCCCAGGCCCACTGGAAGTTGTAGCCGCCCAGCCAGCCGGTGACATCCACCACCTCGCCGATGAAATACAGGCCCGGGACTTTCTTGGATTGCATCGTGCTGGAGGACAGTTCATCAGTGTCCACGCCACCCAGCGTCACTTCCGCGGTGCGATAGCCTTCCGTGCCGCTGGCGACCAGCGGCCAGTCCTGCAATTGGTTGGCGACCTCGCGCAATTGCGGTTCATTGAATTGCTTCATCGGCCGATTCGGCAGCCACAGCTCGCACAGTCGCTGGGCGAAACGCCGCGGAAGCAAATCCGACAGCACGGTTTTCAACTCGGCGGCAGGCCGCGCCATGCGTTGCTCGCGCAGCAGTTCGAAGGCGTCGTGATTCGGAAGCAGGTTGATGCGCAGGTCATCGCCGGGTTGCCAGTAGGACGAAATCTGCAGGATCGAAGGTCCGCTGACGCCGCGATGGGTGATGAGCATGAAATTGCTGAAGTCCTGGCCATTGCAACTGGCGCGCACGGGCAGGGCGACGCCGCTCAGGTCCTGCAGGTGTTCCTGGTGCTTGCCGGTCAGGGTCAGTGGCACCAGTCCGGCGCGTGTCGGTAGCACGGTATGGCCGAACTGCCTTGCGAGTTCGTATCCGAAACCGGTCGCGCCCATGGCAGGAATCGACAGCCCGCCGCAGGCAATGACCAGCGAGGGCGCGGAGTGGTTGCCGCGCGAGGTCTTCAGGCGAAAACCTGGTTCGGTGTGTTGCACGTGCTCGATGCTGCAGCTGGTTTCGATGCCGACACCGGCCACTTCGCATTCGTCTAGCAGCATCTTGACGATTTGTTTGGACGAGTCGTCGCAGAACAGTTGCCCCAGTTCTTTCTCGTGGTACGCGATGCCGTGGCGTTCGATAATTTCGATGAAGTCAGTGGGCGTGTAGCGCGCCAGCGCGGACTTGCAGAAATGCGGGTTGGCGGACAGGTAGTTCGCGGGCGTGGTACCGGTATTGGTGAAGTTGCAGCGTCCGCCCCCCGACATCAGGATCTTCTTGCCGACCCGGTTGGCATGCTCCAACACCGCTACGCGCAACCCGCGCCTGCCCGCGGTCAGCGCACTCATCAGCCCAGCCGCGCCGCCGCCGATGACCAGCACGTCGTGGGTGTGGCTCACGCGGTCAGGTTCCTTGCGTAGCCGCCTGCCGCACGCCGGGAACCAGGCTGACGGTGACCTCACCGCCGAGCACCTGCACCTCGCAATCCTGGATCATCACGTTCAGGCGCATGCCGCGCACCATCAAGGCGACCAGTTGCTCCACGGCTTCGGCGTCTATGTCGATCACGGTCAGGTTCTTGCTGCGTTGTAGCGAGTTGGCGTTCTTTTCCCACCAGATGTCGGCGCTGCGGCCTGCGTAGGTCACCACGACCACGTGTCGCGAACGGCCGCAGGCCTTGCGAATGCGGGCTTCGTCGGGTTGGCCCAGGTCGATCCATTGCACGATTTCGCCGGTCATCTCCTTGCGCCACAGGTCAGGCTCGTCGTCCTGGCTCAGGCCGCGGCCGAATTCAAGGCGCTCATCCGCGAACAGCGCGAAGGCCAGCAGCCGCACCATCAGGCGCGCGTCGGTTTCCGAGGGGTGCTGGGCCAGGGTCAGGTTATGGGTCGCGTAGTAATGCCGATCCATGTCGCTGATCTGCAGTTCGGCTTTTACAACGGTGGACTTGAGCGCCATGGAGGTGCCTGCTGCGAAGGTCGGTCATGATAAGGCCTGGCCCGTTGGAAGCCTTGCCTTGCCTGATCGAGATTCCCCTGAGCTGGACGTTGCCAGCCGCTTGCAATTGCCGGCCGGCGACTTCCCGACCTTGTTGGACGGACTGTGCGCGCGCTTTCCGAAAATCAGCCGCGAGCAGTGGCTAGACCGGTTCGCGCGAGGTCGCGTGTTGGACGCCGACCGTAACCCCTGGTCCGTCGACGCCTCATATCGGGTGGGCGATACGGTGCTGTACTTCCGCGAAGTGGTGGACGAACCGCGGATTCCGTTCGAGGAAAGCATCCTCCACGTCGACGAGCATCTGGTGGTCGCGGACAAGCCGCATTTCCTTCCCGTGGTGCCTGCGGGCGCGTATGTGCGGGAAACCCTGCTGGCACGCCTGGTCGAGCGCCTGGGCAACCCGGACCTGGTGCCCTTGCATCGCATAGACCGGGGCACGGCGGGGCTGGTGCTGTTTTCGGCGAATCCGCGCACGCGCGGCGCGTACCAGTCATTGTTCCGCGAGCGCAGGATCGAAAAGCGTTACGAGGCGATTGCGCCTGGTTTGCCGGGTTTGGCGTTCCCGATGTTCCGGGAATCACGCATCGTCCCGGGAGAGCCGTTCTTCCGCATGGCTGAAGTGCCGGGAGTTGCCAACGCCCAGACCCGGATCGAGGTCCTGGAGTCTGCCGGACCGTGGTGGCGCTATGGCCTGTATCCGCTCAGCGGGCGCAAGCACCAGTTGCGCGTGCATCTGGCGGGGCTGGGCGCCCCGATCCGGAACGATCCTTATTACCCCGTGCTTGGTGGTAAGGCGCCTGATGAGGTGGCCCAGCCTTTGCAGTTGTTGGCCCGGGGGCTGGGGTTCATCGATCCGTTGGGCGCTGTCCCAAGGCGTTTCGAGAGCCTCCGCAGGCTTGAGCTCTAGATGCGGATGGGCCGTGGTTCTGGCCCTGGTTATTCGTCAGTCGCCGGGTTCGGGTCTGTGTCGTCGTCCGCCGACGGGCCTTCCGTAGCGGTGCCGGACTCCTTCGAGGCCTGCTTCCTGGCCAGTTTTTCGTCCTGTTTCTTCTTCTTGGCCAGCTCGCGCTGCTTCTTTTCGAAGGAATAGTTGGGCTTTGCCATGGAGGTTGTTCCTGGAGGGGAGGCCAGTTTAGGCCAAATGGGTGCTTGGGCCTGCTGTTCAGGGTTTTGTCAGGGAGGATTGGCTTTTGCGGTAAAGGTGTGTAGTGTGCACGGCACTGTGTTTGCTTGGGTCACCGTAAATCGTGGCCTGATGCAGTCGATCCAAAACGATCAGCTACATCTTTCCGCTTTGCTTAACACCTGCAACTCAGTCTCGGCCCGGGGGTCCCCAGGTCGTGATTTTATTCATCCGTTTCAGGAGTTTCAAAGATGTCTGACCGTCAAACCGGTACCGTCAAGTGGTTCAACGATGCCAAGGGTTTTGGCTTCATCACCCCGCAGAGCGGCCCGGACCTTTTCGTGCATTTCCGCGCGATCCAGGGTTCTGGCTTCAAGTCGCTGCAGGAAGGCCAGAGCGTCAGCTTTGTCGCCGTGCAGGGCCAGAAGGGTATGCAGGCTGATGAAGTCCAGCCGCTGTAATAGCGACTGACTCGTTGTCCGAAACGCCGGGGCTTGCCCCGGCGTTTTTGTTTGCGCGGCATCCGCGTAGCCTGTGGGCATGAAACCACTGCGCTTCGACAACCGTTTCGTTTCCGATTTGCCTGGCGACCCTGTACGCGGCCCCGGCGTGCGCGAGGTGCGCGGCGCCCTGTATTCCCGCGTGAATCCTACGCCGGTGTCCGCACCGCGGCTGTTGGCCGGGTCGCGCGAGGTCGCAGGTTTGCTGGGCTTGGACGAAGCCGACCTGGTATCACCTGAATTCGCCCAGGTCTTCGGTGGCAACGCCTTGCTGGAAGGCATGCAGCCTTACGCCGCCAACTACGGCGGGCATCAGTTCGGGCACTGGGCTGGTCAGCTCGGCGACGGCCGTGCCATTTCGCTGGGTGAGGCGGTCAATCTCGCCGGCGAGCGCTGGGAGCTGCAGTTGAAGGGCGCGGGCCCGACGCCGTACTCCCGCTCCGCGGACGGACGCGCGGTACTGCGTTCCTCGATCCGCGAATTCCTGTGCAGCGAAGCCATGCATCACCTGGGCGTGCCGACCACGCGCGCGCTGAGCCTGGTCGCCACGGGCGAAGCGGTGGTGCGCGACATGTTCTACGACGGCCGCGCCAAGCCTGAGCCGGGTGCCATCGTGTGCCGGGTCGCGCCTTCGTTCCTGCGCTTCGGTAATTTCGAACTGCCGGCTTCGCGCGGTGAACTGCCTTTGCTGCGGCAGCTGGTGGATTTCACGATCCGACGGGATTTCCCGGAACTGGAGAGAGAAGGCGAGCCCCTGTATGCCGCGTGGTTCGCCAGCGTGTGCGAGCGGACGGCCATCATGGTGGCGCACTGGATGCGCGTGGGCTTCGTGCACGGGGTCATGAACACGGACAACATGTCGATACTCGGTTTGACTATCGACTACGGCCCGTACGGCTGGATCGATGACTACGATCCCGACTGGACACCCAACACCACGGATGCCCAGGGCCGCCGCTATCGTTTCGGTTGGCAGCCGAAGATCGCGTACTGGAATCTGGGTCGCCTGGCAGGTGCGCTCTCTTCCCTGTTCGCTACGTCAGATCCGCTGCATGCCGGGCTGGAGCGTTACCGCGAGACCTATGCCACCGCGGAACGCGACAACATCGCGCGCAAGCTGGGATTGGCCGAGTGCCGTGACCAAGACGTGGCTTTGATGGAAGCGGTGCAGGCCTTGATGCAGGCGGGTGAAGTGGACATGACGATCTTCTTCCGTGGATTGAGTGGCGTGCCGGTGGATGGAATCTCCCTGGAACCGCTGCGTGACGCGTTCTACAGCGAAGAGAAATTCGTTGCCAGGCAACCGGAATTCATTGCGTGGCTGCAACGCTATGCTGCCCGCTTGCGCGACGATCCACTCACCGCGGAAGCACGTGAAGTGAAGATGGATGCTGCCAATCCACGCTATGTGCTGCGCAACTACCTGGTCCAGCAAGTCATCGATCGTGCGGAGCAGGGCGACGCGTCCGGCATATCGGAGTTGCTGGAGGTCATGCGTCGCCCGTATGACGAACAACCCGGACACGAAGCTTTCGCAGGACGCAGGCCGGAGTGGGCGCGGGACCGTGCGGGTTGCTCCATGTTGTCGTGCAGTTCCTGATCAGTTACCGGCTGTAGGAGCAACGTAAGTCGCGATGAAGCTGTACCTGTAGAGCTTCATCGCGACTTACGTCGCTCCCACAGAATTGATTTTCTATTTCAAATCTTGCGGACGCGGAATTTGCGTCCCTTGATCTTGCCGGTGTCCAGGCGCGCCAATGCATTATTGGCCTGCGCGCGCGCGATGGCCACGTAGGAACGCGTGGCGAAGATGTCGATCTTGCCGATGGCGCTGGCGGGTAGTCCGGCATCGCCGGTGAGCGCGCCCAGGATGTCGCCGGGGCGCAGTTTGTCGGTCTTGCCCGCATCGATACGCAGCGTGGCCATGGTGGCGGGTGGAGCGCTGCGTGCCGAAGGCGCGGGAGCGACAAGTTTCTTCCAGCGCAGCGGCTTGCCTTGGCGTTCTTCAAGTACATGGGCGCGTGATACTTCACGTGGCGAGCACAGGCTGAGCACCTGTCCGCCATGCCCGGCACGTCCGGTGCGGCCGATGCGGTGCGTGTACACATCCGGGTCGGTCGGCAATTCGTAATTGACTACGGTCGCCAGTTCGTCGATATCCAGCCCGCGTGCGGCGACATCGCTGGCAACCAGCACGTTGCAACTGCGGTTGGCGAAACGCACCAGCACTTCATCGCGGTCGCGCTGCTCCATGTCGCCGTGCAGGGCCAGTGCGGAGAAGCCGAAGTGCTTCAGGGATTCGGCCACCTCATCCACGTCACGGCGCGTGTTGCAGAACACCACGCTGGATTCGGGCCGTTGTTCAAACAGCAGGCCGGCGAGCGCAGTCTGCTTGCGGGGCAACTCGACCTCATAGAAGGTCTGTTCGATCACGGGCTGTTCGCTCACACCACCGGACGTGATTTCCAGTGGCTCGCGCATG
This sequence comes from uncultured Lysobacteraceae bacterium, assembly GCA_937897645.1. Taxonomy (GTDB): domain Bacteria; phylum Pseudomonadota; class Gammaproteobacteria; order Xanthomonadales; family Xanthomonadaceae; genus Pseudoxanthomonas_A. The sequence goes on along the minus strand of CALCNV010000010.1, from coordinate 23,451 downwards.
GTGTTGCGGCCGATGGCGCGGATTTCATCCGGGAACGTGGCGGAAAACAGCAAGGTCTGCCGTTCCTTCGGGGTCTTGCCGATGATCTCGCGGATGGCTTCCTCGAAACCCATGTCCAGCATGCGGTCGGCTTCGTCCAGCACCAGCGTACGCACGCCGGCCAGGTGCAGGACTTTCTTGCGCATCAGCTCCTGGATGCGCCCGGGCGTACCGACCACGACATGCGGATCGTGCCCAAGCGAGGCAATCTGTGGAGCCAGCGGCATGCCGCCGGTCAGCACCAGCACCTTCAGGTTGGGAATGCCGCTGGCCAGCTTGCGCAGCTGTTTGCCGACCTGGTCGGCCAGTTCGCGGGTAGGGCAGAGCACCAGCGCCTGCGCGCGGATCAACGCGGGATCCAACCGATGCAACAGCCCCAGGCCGAAGGCGGCGGTCTTGCCGCTGCCGGTCGGGGCCTGCGCGATCACATCGCGACCGGCAAGTATCGCGGGCAGGCTTTCGGCCTGGATCGGGGTCATCTGCGTGTAGCCAGCGGCCTCCACGCCCTGTTGCAATCCCGGCGACAGGGACAGCGTGGCGAAATCGGTGGTGTGCTCAGTCATGCACCATGATCGCAGCTACGCGCCGGACTGCGTAGTGGGCATGTGGCAGATCAACCGGTTCAGTCATCGAATTCGGCGAAATCACGTTCGCGCAAGGCCAGGAATGCCCAGAACGGCACCCCACGTGCGTTCCATTCGACATTGGCCTCGTCCAGGATGCTGATGAGCATGTCGAAATCGGTTTCGTCGACGCTGTGCAGGTCGCCGGCGCCTTCGAACAGCAGTACGTATCCCTTGCCTGGAAGCCACTGCAGGTCACGCAGGCTGTCGGACAACGCATCCCAGTTGCGGCCGGAGGACATCGGGAAATCCAGCGCCACGGCGATCCTCAGCAGCAAGGTCGCCTTGTTGCCGCAGCCCAACAGGTCGATATGGCGCGACAACAGGCCCGCATCACGCGCAGCCGCGGCCAGTGCACCGAGATCGTCCGAGGTCACGAAGAACACGCCGGCGCGGCTCGGGTCGTCCAGGCCCAATTCGAAGCCCGAATCAGTCATGGCGACGGCTCGAAACTACGGAACGAATCGTAATGGTCATCCGTGTAGTAATACACGGCCGGTGGTTGTCCGCCGGTGATGATGCGGCGGGCGCCGCGATGGCCAAGCCCGGGCGTGTCCACGGTGTATTCGCGGTAGTAACCACGCGGCTTCGTTGGCAGGCGGCCTTCACGATTGCCGAATACGCTGCCGTCCTGGCGATGCGGGAACGGACCATTGCGTTCGATCAGATCCAGCGTGGTGCGTGCTTCGCGCGGCAGGAAACCGGGCAGACCGCTGGTCGCGGGTGGTTCCACGACCGGCGCACCCGCACCCTGGGCGGGCATTGGCTGCAGCTCCCGTTCGGGATGTTGCAGCCACCACCAGCCTGCCAACAACAGCAGGAGCAAGGCGATGGTGGATAGCCTGCGCATGGGTTTCCTCCGGCTGGACTAGCGCCGGATCATTCGGCCAGGAAACGACCGCAGCCGCTGTAGGTCTTGTCGCCGACCTTGAGTTGGGCGGAGGCCGCGAAGGCTTCGCCGCTCATGGCGTCGGTGCAGGCTTCGCGCTTGACGAGCAGTTCGACGGCCGTGCCATCGGCGGTCTTGCCGCTGAAGCCGGTGTTGCCGCCGGTGAGTGCCTGGGCCTGCGCGACTTCGATGTTGCGTTCGCCGTTGTCCAGCGTGGCCGTCAGCGCCGGCGTCTCGCCCATGCCGACCTCGACCGCCCAGCCCGGTTCATTGCCGACGGCGCGGAAACCAGCGCCGCGTGCCTTGGCCTGGTCCCAGGGCGAAGCAAGTTCGGTCTGCGCGCATTCCACGGCCGGCTGGCCGCTGCGGGTGAGGGTGGCATTGCTGCCCTTGTTCCAGAATTCATTGCCCTGGTCGTCCGCATAGCGTGCGCCCGAGGCTGCGACTGCTTGCGGAAGCGTCAACGCCTGGCCGCCGATGGACAGGGTGACGTTGCCGGCCGCGTTGTCGAAAGCTGCGCCGATGCGCTCATCACCGCATTGGAAATTGACCGAGGTCACGGTTGCCTCGACTGGCGCCGGTGCGGCGGTTTCGACCGGTGCGGGTGCCACGACGGGTTCGGCAGCGGGCTTGCAGGCGGCCAGCAGGCCGGCCAGGCACAGCGCGGTCAGTGATTTGGTGGACATGCATTACTCCCAAGTGGAAAAGTGGCGCCGACGGTAGTTCCCGGATCGTTGCAGAGGGGTGACGACCCGAGCGCGCAGGGTACGCCGGATGGCATCCTGCTGCCACCGTCGCCCAGCCATGCCATCAAGGCGTACCGGCTACGCGGATGTTGTCGTCAGCGAGTTGCAACTGCACGGACAGGCCGTAGTGGTCCGAGGGCCAGGTCCCACGTGCATCGGCATGGTCAAGGATGATTTCCGCGAAGACCGGCTTGAATGCATTGCGCTGGAAGAAGACGTGGTCGATGCGTGCCGGCTTGAAGTAGTGCAGGTTGAGGGTGCTGCTCGCGTTGGCATCCACATCGGGATGCAGGCTGCCGTAGGTATCCGCGAAATCCAGGCGCAAGGCCGCGAGTTCCGGCGAATCGGCCGCGGCATTGAAATCGCCAGCGACCACGCTTGGGAATCCGCCTGCGGTCGCGGCGATGAAGGCCATCAGGTCGTTGATTTGCTGGCTGCGCATGGCGCCGCCCTGTTCGGTATGGTGCAAGTGCGTGGCATAGATATTGATCGGCTTGCCTTGCAACTCCACGCGCAGCAAGGCAGCAGTACGGCTGTCATCGAGTGGATGCAGCCTGGTTTCCCCGCGCACGAGCACGGGCAGGCGCGTCAGTACCGCATTTCCGTAGCGTCGTGTCGCACTCGGCGGATCCACCGAAACGAAGTGCGATTCGTAGCCGAGTTGCTGTGCCAACCACTCGGCCTGGTTGGGCAGGTTTTCGTGCTGCAGCACTTCCTGCAAGGCAATCACATCAGGTTGCAAGGTCTTGAGCGTTGCCGCGATCTGTACGCGTCGGCGCGGCCAGTCATCCTTGTCGTGGTACAGGTTCAAGGTGACCAGGCTCAGCGTTGGACGCGCCGTGGAAACCGCGATGTCTACGGGCTTGGCGGTCTGGCAGGCAGACAGCACCAGCACTGCAAAGAGCAGCAACAGCCTGCTCATCGCGGAATCGTGTTGGTGCGCACCACCGGATACAGGTTGTACTGGTCATCCCATGACGAATGCAGGCGGGCGAAGAAATCGAGCCGCAGCTGTGGACTTGCGGCGAATGCCGCATCGTCCTTGATCCGTTGCTCGAACTTCGCCTTCAACACCGGATCCGCTGCCAGCATTTCGCGCGCGACTTCTTCGGCCACGTAGTCTTCCATGTATTCCTTGCGCTCGAAGGCATTGTTGAACTCGCCCCATGCCAGCAGGGAGTCGGGTGCCAGCGGCTCCAGCAGCGACATCACCAGCCGCGATTTTTCCTGCGCGATGGGTACGAACAACGCCCCAGCCGCGAAGTCGCGGGATTCGGGCTTCCAGCTGCCGGTCACCGTCATCGCCTGGCGGCCCTCGAAGGATTGCGCGGCGGCCTTGGCGGTGTCGGCGCGGAACGCTTCGACTGCGGCGCTGGACTGCGCAGCTACCACACGGAACGTGATGCCATGGCGCTTGAGCCTGGCGCCCACCGCTGCCGCATGCGCGGCGGGCACCAGGTAGCCGGCGGCGGGTGGCTGCACGCTTACGCTGGGCTGGATGTCATCGCGCAACGGAACGGTCCAGACCTGCGGGCGGGTCTCGTCGTAGCGGGTCATCAATGCGCCGGAAACTTCGGATGGGCTGCGCGTGTATTCATAGCCACGGAAATCGACAAGGCGTGATTGCTTGCTGGCCGCGAAGGCCAGCGGAACGGGTCGTGCAGGCAGCTTGCTGGCGCGCGCATCGGCGTCATGCGCTGCACGCAGCCAATCATTTCCGTGCGCTGCCACCTGTTCGAGGACGGAGACCACGGTGTTGCGGGTGATGCGCACGCGCACCGGGTATTCCTTCCACGAGTGCGTTTCCACCAGCATGCCCAGGCGATTGCGCAGCCAGAAGTAGCCGGATGAAAAGCGCGGCGGTGCCACGCCATCCTCGAAGCCGGAGGAGGGATCGTCCTGCACGACGAACGAAGGATAGAAGGGCAGGGGCAATGAGCCCTGCCGGCTGAGGTCGTCGATCACCGCATCGCGCCAGCGGGTGCCGACTTCCTTCAGCTGCTCGTCACCGGCGTTCACGGGTTCGACCTGTATGGAGACGTCGTGTTCGAACTTCGCGCCATCGGTGACGTGCAGGTCCACTGCCACCAGCGGATCCCATTCGTTCACCAGGGCGAGCATGGCCTGCATCTCGGGCGTGTCCGCCTTCACGTAATCGCGGTTGAGGTTGTAGTTCTGCGCCGTGGTGCGCCAGCCCATTTCCTGCGGGCCGCGCTGGTTGGGGCGATTCCACGCGCCGAAACGCTCGTGGCCATCCACGTTGAACACGGGCACGAAGACCCATACCAGTTTGTCCAGCGCGCCCTTCGCCGCCTTGCCTTCCAGTATTTCGCGCAAGGCCAGGAAGCCCGCGTCCTTGCCGTCGATTTCGCCGGCATGGATGCCGCCCTGGATCAGCACCACCGGCAGGTTGCGTTCACGGGCCTGCGCAGCGGTCAATGCGCCACTGGTGGAGGCCACCAGCGCCTTCATGGGCCGGCCTTCGGGCGTGGTGCCGAAATCAAGGCAACGCACGGCATCGGGATAGGTTTTGGCGAAGGCATCGCAGAGCGTGATCACTTCGTCATAGCGTCCGGTCTTGAGGAAGCCGGAACGCTCGGACACCGTGCTCAAGTCCGCAGTGGCCGCGACCGCGGCGCAGGGCGTGATGGCTAGCAGGAACAGTACGGCGATCAGGCGGGAAGACATGGGCGCAGGCCACGGTGAAGGGCCTTGCATGATGCCAGTGAAGCGATTGGATGGGGTGGTCTGCAGCATGCCGCACGCGAGGTTGCGTGCGTCCCGTGCCGCATGGGGACGAGCGTCGAGGCGACCGGATGGGTTACGCTTCGGAGAATTCTTTATCAGGAACGCCGGATGACTGCAGCCACCGACGCGCCGATGGGCCAGATGCCCCGGCAGATTCCCTACATCATCGGCAATGAAGCCTGCGAACGCTTCAGCTTCTACGGGATGCGCAACATCCTGGTGCCCTTCCTCATCAGTTCGGTCTTGCTTGCGTACTTGCCCGACCAGGCATCGCGCGAAGGCGCGGCCAAGGACCTGTACCACAGCTTCGTGATCGGCGTGTATTTCTTCCCGTTGCTGGGCGGCTGGCTGTCGGACCGTTACTTCGGCAAATACAACACGGTCCTGTGGTTCTCGTTGATCTATTGCGCCGGGCATGCCTGCCTCGCGATGTTCGAGGGCAATGCGAAAGGCTTTTACACAGGGCTGTTCCTGATCGCGTTGGGGTCTGGCGGCATCAAGCCCCTGGTGGTCACGTTCTGCGGCGACCAGTTCGACCAGACCAACAAGAGCCTGGCCAAGCTGGTGTTCGATGCGTTCTACTGGATCATCAATTTCGGTTCGTTCTTCGCGTCGTTGCTGATGCCGCTGGTGCTGGTGAATTGGGGGCCGGCCTGGGCGTTCGGCATCCCGGGCATCCTGATGTTCATCGCGACGGTGATCTTTTGGGCCGGTCGCCGCAAGTACGTGAACGTGCCGCCATCGCGTGGCACGGATCCCGATTCGTTCCTGAACATCGTGCGCAGCGCCTTGCTTGGCAACGGCGGCGGTGCAGGCACCGTGATCGCCCTTGCGGGTGTGTTGGGTGGCGCGCTGATGCTGCTGTTGTGGGCGCTGAAATTCGCAGGCGTTGCGTTGTGGCCCGAAGCATGGGGATTCGTCATCACGGGTTGCCTTGCGCTGGGCGCGGTGATCGCGGGCGTCGGCGTGGGCACGTCGCTGCAACTGGAGCGCGCGCGCGGACGGCATCCTGACCAGGCCATCGAGGGCGTGCGCTCGGTGCTGCGCATCCTGATCGTGTTCGCGCTGGTCACGCCGTTCTGGTCGCTGTTCGACCAGAAGGCGTCGACGTGGGTCATCCAGGGCAAGGCCATGGTGATCCCGCATGACCTGTGGTGGTGGCCCAGCTGGCTGGTCAAGGACGCCACGCAGATGCAGGCACTCAATCCACTGATGGTCATGCTGCTGATCCCGTTCAACAACCTGGTGTTGTATCCGGCGCTGCGGCGGATGGGTTTCAAGGTGACCGCGCTGCGCCGGATGGGCTGGGGCATCGCCATTTCGGCACTGTCCTGGATCGTCGCGGGCGTGCTGCAACTGCAGATGGACGACGGCGAGAAAGTCTCGCTGGCCTGGCAGACCTTGCCGTACCTGTTGCTGACCTTCGGTGAAGTATTGGTATCGGCGACCGCGCTGGAGTTCGCCTACAGCCAGGCACCGATGGCGATGAAGGGCGTGATCATGGCGTTCTGGTACCTCACCAGTTCCTTTGGTGGCTTGTGGGTGCTGCTGACGAATGCCAGCGTGCGTGATCCGGCGGTGATCAGCTGGATCCAGGCGCAGGGGTGGACCGAGAACGCCTTCCTGATGTTCTTCTTCGCCGGCTTCGCCTTCGTGGCCGCCTTGGCATTCGCGCTGTATGCCCGCACCTATCCCATGCAAGACAACTACCGTACCGCGGCCTGAGAACAACGCATGCAAGCACCCATCACCATCGCCCTGATCGCCGTCACCTGCGTGGTGTCATGGCTGGCCTTCAACAACCGCAAGCTGATGGATCGGTTGATCCTGTGGCCGCCGGCGATCGAGCGCCACAAGCAATACGACCGATTGGTGGGCTATGGCTTCATCCATGCCGACTTCATGCACCTGTTCTTCAACATGTTCACGCTGTTCTTCTTCGGGCGTTACATGGAAGGCACCATCACCGAACTCACCGGCAGCCCGTGGACCTACCTGGGCTTTTACCTGGCTGCGCTGGTGGTCTCGATCCTGCCCACGTACCTGAAGCACCAGAAAGACCCCAACTACCGCAGCCTGGGTGCATCGGGTGCTGTTTCCGCGGTGCTGTTCGCCTTCATCCTGTTCGACCCGTGGGCCACGATCGGCGTGATGTTCATCCCCATGCCTGCCATCGTGTTCGCAGTGCTGTATGTCGGCTACAGCATCTGGATGGACAAGCGTGGCGGCGACAACGTCAACCACGGCGCGCACCTTGCCGGTGCCGCATTCGGCGTGCTGTTCATGGTGATCATGGAGCCGCGCGTGCTGGGTCATTTCCTGCAGCAGCTTGGGCAGCCTTCATTCGGGAACTGACGCTACGCCCGTGCATCGCGTGCAGGCGTGCAACCGAGGCATGCCGCATGAGTTGAAGTCGCTGCCGCGTTGGCAATGTTCTGGATTTACCATCGAGCGTGCTGCAGGCGATGCCCGTGTGCAGCAATTGCAATCATCTTGAATGTTGCTTGTTGCTTGTTGCTTGCGCGAGGCGGTCCCCACCACCTCGCGCACGTACTGCTTGTTGCCTGACTCGTTACCCCCTTGCAGCGGCGAAGCGCCGCGCACGGTTCAGTCGATCATGCTGTGCGCGTTGGCCTTCAGGTCCATGCTGCCGTAGGAAGACAGCAGGCGCTCGTAGACGGCGTTGTTGAGGCGTTCGAATTCCCAGTCATTGGTATGGCCGGTGACGGCGAGTTGGTAGAGGCCTTCCAGCAGGGTGAAGTCGCTGGAGGAAGTATTGCTGTTGATTGCTTCGTCAAGGCTCATGTCCGTTCCCCATGGTTGTTGTGCTCGTGGGAGGGATAAAGCAGGACTCGTGCCAACTTTCCCGCCATGGCCAGAAAGCCTTGCCGGGCGGGGCCGCGGCAAGGTTTGCCGGCTTAATGTGACGCGTAACGTCCATTCTTGCCGCCTGCTTAACCCGGCCACGGCAGAATGGGCCAATACCCCGCCAATCAGGAAAGACTCCGATGCCATCAGCGATCCACCACGAAACCGACCGCCAACGCTTCTCCACCACCGTGGATGGGCATGAGGCGGAGCTGGTCTATCGGCTGCGGGATGGCGCGCTGGTGATCGACCACACCGGCGTGCCGCCCGCCATCGGCGGCCGTGGCCTGGCCGGCGACCTGGTCAAGGCGGCGTTGGACTACGCACGCGCACAGGGGTTACGCGTTGTGCCGGCTTGCTCTTACTCGGCGGCCTATGTGCAGCGCCATCCGGAATACGCCGACCTGGTGGATTGAACGCTTGCAGGTCTGTCGCACTGCTGCGGCGCGACATAGACTGTGTGCCTGACCTGGAAGGAGCCCAGCCGTGCGCGTGCCATCTGTACTGAAGTCGATCCTCTTGCTTTCACTGGTACTGCTGGCAGTGGCCGGCTGCAAGCGTGAGGCTGCCGTGCAACCGGCACCAGGACAGCCTGAAGCGCCGGCGATGGCGGACCCCGCCGCATCGGCAGCGGTGGTGCCGGTGCTCAAGGACGTCATTGAAACCACCGACGCCTATGTTGTCGGCATCAGCTACCCGCCAGTGGTCAACAAATACCCGGGCCTGGCGCGGGAGATCGCCGCTTACACGGACGCCGCGCGGGCAGAGTTGATGCAGGCCGTGGCCGGGTTCGGCAACGACAAGCCCTCGGCACCGTACGAGTTGTCGCTGGCGTTCGAACAGATCCTGGATTCCCCGCAACTGGTCGCCATCGCCGCCGACGGCAGCCGCTACACCGGCGGTGCACACGGCGAACCACTGGTGGCGCGTTTCGTCTGGCTGCCAGCGGAGAACAGACTGCTCACCGCCAACGCACTGGTGCCGAAGGTCGAAGGCTGGGCCGCGATTGCCGGCTACGTGCGCGAACAGCTGCACACCAGCGTTTCGGTGCGCGCCGATGCCGATGAGATGCCGCCGGAAGAACGCCTGCAGTTCGTGCGCAACGCCGACAAGATGATCGACGAGGGCACCGAAGCCGACATCGACAATTTCAGCCAGTTCCAACCCGTGGTGGGCGCGGACGGCAAGGTGACGGCCGTGCGCTTCGTATTCCCGCCATACCAGGTCGGCCCGTATGCGGACGGCACGCAAACCGTCGATGTGCCTGCGTCCGTGCTGTTGCCGCACGTGGCGCCCGAGTACGCCGGGTTGTTCGCCAGGAACTGAGTCGCGGGTTGGCACCATCTGCCAACTGACACCAGGCCCTGGTCAGCCTGCTCTTGTGGGAGGGGCTTCAGCCCCGACGCTGTTCGCGAAGAGCGTCGGGGCTGAAGCCCCTCCCACAAGAGCAGGAAACCATGGGGCGACATAGCCTCACACACGACAACGCCGCCCGAAGGCGGCGTTGTCGTCCCGACGAGGGAAGTACCTGCTTACTTGGCCGGTGCAGTCAAGCCGCGTTTTTCCAGCAGTGGTTCGATCTTCGGATCATGGCCCGCGAAATCGCGGAACAGGGTCATCGCATCAACACTTCCGCCGCGTGACAGCAGGGTCTTGCGGAAGTGGTCGCCGTTGGCGCGGGTCAGGCCACCGTTGTTCTTGAACCACTGCACGCTGTTGGCGTCCAGCACTTCCGACCAGATGTAGGCGTAGTAACCGGCCGAATAGCCGCCCATGATGTGGCTGAAGTAGGGCGTGCGGTAACGCGGCGGCACCGGCGGGTAGAAGATGCCGTCGGTCTTCAGCGCGTTGGTCTCGAACGCCATCACGTCGGCCGCCTTCGGTACCTGGTCGGCGGTGATCTGGTGCCAGCGCTGGTCCAGCATCGCCGCGCCCAGGTATTCGGTGGTCTTGAAGCCTTCGTTGAACAGGGACGAAGCGAGCTTCTTGTCCAGCAGTGCCTGTGGCAAGGGTTCGCCGGTCTTGTAGTGCTTGGCGTAGTTCTTCAGGATCGACGGCCAGTCGGCCCACATCTCGTTGACCTGCGACGGGTATTCCACGAAGTCACGCGGCACGCTGGTGCCGCTGAAGTACGGATAGCGCACGTCCGAGAACATGCCGTGCAGCGCATGGCCGAACTCGTGGAACATGGTGGTCACTTCATCCCAGGTCAGCAGGGTGGGTTCGCCCGCCGGCGGCTTGGGCACGTTGAGGTGGTTGGCCACCACCGGCTGCAGGCCCATCAGGTCGGACTGCGAGACGTAGGCATTCATCCACGCGCCGCCGCGCTTGGAATCACGCGCATACATGTCGGCGATGAAGATGGTCAGCTGGGTGCCGTCCGCGTTGAACACGTCGTAGGTGGTCACGTCCGGGTGGTAGACCGGCAGGTCGGTGCGCTTCTTGAAGGTCAGGCCGTACAGCTGGTTGGCGGCGTAGAACACGCCGTTTTCCAGCACGTTGGTCATCTCGAAATAGGGCTTCAGCTGGCCCTCGTCGAAGTTGTATTTCTCGGCGCGGACTTTTTCCGTGTAGTACGCCCAGTCCCACGGCGCCAGTTCGAAATTGCCGCCTTCCTTGTCGATGATCGCCTGCAGGTCGGCGGCTTCGCGCTTGGCGTTGGCCACCGCGGCCGGTGCCAGTTGACCCAGCATGGCGTTGACAGCTTCCGGGGTGCGCGCGGTCTGGTCTTCCAGGCCGTAGGCGGCGTGGTTGGCATAGCCGAGCAGCTTGGCGCGGTTGGCGCGGACGGTCATGATCTTGGAAATCAGTTCGCGGTTGTCGAACTCGCCGCCACGACTGCCACGCACCACCGAAGCCTCGTGCAGGCGCTGGCGCAGGGCGCGGTTGGTGAGTTGCGATTCCAGTGGCTGGCCGGTGGTGTTGAGCAGGGTCAGCACGTACTTGCCTTCCAGGCCGCGTGACTTGGCCACGCCCGCCGCGCCGGCGATCTGCTGTTCGGTCAGGCCGTCCAGTTCCTTCACGTCGTCCACGACCAGCGCGGACGCATTCACTTCGGCCAGCACGTTCTGGCTGAACTTGGTGCCCATCGCAGCCAGTTCCGAATTCATCTGCTTCAGCGTGGCCTTGTCGGCCTCGGACAGGTTGGCGCCGGAACGCACGAAGCTGGTGTGGTAGCGCTCGATCAGGCGCACGCTCTGCGCATCCAGGCCCAGCGTGTCGCGGCTGTCATACAGCGCCTTGATGCGCGCGAACAGCTTGCCGTTGAGGCTGATGGCGTCGGAGTGTGCGGAGAATTTCGTCGAATACTCGCCCTGCAGCTTTTCGCGGGCCGGGTTGGTATCGGCGCCCACCAGCGAGAAAAACACCGTGGTGGCGCGGTCCAGCACCTGGCCGCTCTTTTCCATGGCGATGATGGTGTTGTCGAACGTCGCTGCGTCAGGATTGTTGGCAATCGCATCGATTTCCTTCAACTGCTCGGCCATGCCGGCGTCGAAGGCGGGAGCGAAATCGCTGTCCTTGATCTTGTCGAACTGCGGATAGTGCAGCGGCAGCGGGCTTGGGGTGAAGAAGGGGTTGGAAGCCTTGGCGGCTTCGGTGGTCGCGGGGGCGGCGACCTGGGCATAGGCGGGCATGGCAAGTCCAAGGGATGCGGCAAGCGCAAGGGCGAGGCGGGTGGTCATACGGCATTTCCTTCCAGAGGCTGACTTTACAGGCTAACCCATCGGCCAGTGGCCGGCCTGTGACGAAAGGCAGGGGTAGGGCAGGCCGCAGGCTGGGCTATGCTCCTTGCCATCGGCCGCGCGCATGTCCGCGCTGGCCCGACTCGTCCATCCTCCCGGAGCTGCCTGATGAAGCGTGCCTTGTGGCTGTGTCTTTCACTGGTGTTGGTAGCCCCGGCGATGGCGGCGGAAACCATCCGTTACATCGCGCTGGTGGATGGCGGCAAGAAGGCCGGCGAGCAGGTCGTGCATAAAGGAGACGACGGCGTCACCCGGGTGGATTTCATCTTCAAGGACAACGGCCGCGGGCCCGAGTTGAAGGAGGAATACACGCTGGCCGCCGATGGCACCTATGCCCGCTACCAGGTGAAAGGCGCTTCCACCTTCGGCGCGCCCGTGGCGGAAACCTTCAGCCGCGACGGCGACAGCGTGCAGTGGAAATCCACGTCCGACCAGGGCCAACAGGCCGTGCAGGGCACGGCGCAGTACTCGCCCTTGGGTGGGACTCCGAATGATTTCTCGGTGGCGCTGGCCGCCATCGCCAAACGCGCCGATGGCAGGCTGCCGTTGATACCCAGTGGCACCCTGACCGTGAGCAAGGTCACTGACCAAACGGTCACCCGCGGCAGCGAGCAACGCCGCGTGGAGCTGGTGAAAGTGACCGGGGTCGGCTTGACGCCGGTGTTCGCGTGGGCGACCACGGGCGACGAACCGCGCCTGTTCGCCTATATCTATCCCGGTTACCTGCAGCTGATCGAGCAAGGTTGGGAGGCCAATGGCGATGCGCTCGAGGCACGCCAGAAGCTGGCGGAAGCCGAAGTGCTGGTGGCCATGCAGGCGCGCATGGCGCATGCACTGCCCGGCACCACCCTGATCCGCAACGCCCGCGTATTCGACAGCGAACGCGCCACGCTGGGCCCGGCATCGGACCTGCTGTTGCGTGATGGCGTCATCGTGTCCATCGCCAATGGCGGTGGCGGTGGCGAACGTGCGCGTGCCGACCACGTGATCGACGCAGGAGGCAAGGTGTTGCTTCCCGGCCTGTTCGACATGCATGGCCACTTCGGGCCCTGGGAAGGCGGCCTGCACCTGGCTGCGGGCGTCACCACCTTGCGCGACATGGGCAACGACAACGCCACGCTGCAGCAGCAGATGGTGCAGGTGAAGGAGGGCAAGCTGCTGGCACCCGACATCGTGCCGGCCGGCTTCCTCGAGGGCGAGAGCAAGATGTCGGCGCGCAATGGTTTCGTCATCAAAGACATCGCGGAAGCGAAAAAGGCCATCGACTGGTATGCCGACCATGGCTACCCGCAGATCAAGATCTACAACTCCTTTCCCAAGGCCATCCTGCCCGAGACCACCGCCTATGCGCATCACCGTGGCCTGCGCGTCAGTGGCCATGTCCCCGCGTTCCTGCGTGCGCAGGAGGCGGTGGAGCAGGGCTACGATGAGATCCAGCACATCAACCAGGTGATGCTGAACTTCTTCGTCACCCCGGAAACGGATACGCGCACGCTGGAGCGCTTCTACCTGGTGGCGAAAAAGACGGCCGACCTGGATTTCAATTCGAAGCCCGTGCAGGATTTCATCACCCTGCTGGCTGAAAAGCAGATCGTGGTCGACCCGACCCTGGCCACGTTCGAGTTCATCCACAAACGCGATGGACAGCAGTCGCCGATCATCGCCGACGTGGCCGACCACCTGCCGCCGGACATCCAGCGCAGCCGCAAGGTGGGCGAAATGGATATCCCCGACGACGCCACCGGCGCGTTGTACAAGCGATCCTTTGACAAACTGGTCGAGTTCGTCGGCCTGCTGTACAAGGCGGGCGTGCCCATTGTGGCCGGCACCGACGAGCTGCCCGGTTTCACGCTGCAGCGCGAACTGGAGCTTTACGTGAAGGCGGGCCTGACGCCTGCGCAGGTGCTGCAGGTGGCCACCTTGAACGGTGCGCGCTACACGGGCACGTTGCAGGATCGCGGTTCCATCACCGTCGGAAAACGTGCAGACCTGGTGCTGGTGGACGGTGATCCCACCCGCGACATCACCGACATCCGCAAGGTCGCGCTGGTGATCAGGCAAGGCAATGCGTACTACCCCAGCGAGATGCATGAAGCCCTGGGCATCAAGCCGTTTGCCGAGCCGGTGCGCGTGCAGTCGACCCCGTAGGCGGGCGCGGCCACCCCTGCGCAAGGCCGTGCGCAGGGATTGCCAGCGTGGCCGATGCGGTGTCTGATAGGGCATCGCCCAGGAGCAGCCCATGACCACTGTGTACGACTTCGACGCCATCGATATCGATGGCACGCCGGTATCGCTGCGTGATTACCGCGGCAAGGTCCTGCTGATCGTCAACGTGGCGTCCAAATGTGGCTTCACCCCGCAGTACGCCGGGCTGGAAACCCTGTGGCAGGACTACCGCGAACAGGGACTGGTGGTGCTGGGTTTCCCCTGCGACCAGTTCGGCAGCCAGGAACCCGGCGACGAGGAGGAGATCAAGAATTTCTGTTCGCTCAATTTCGACGTCACCTTCCCCATGTTCGCCAAGATCGAGGTCAACGGCGAGCAGGCCCATCCGCTGTGGAAATGGCTGAAGAAAGAGAAAGGGGGGCTGCTGGGCATCGGCGCAATCAAGTGGAATTTCAGCAAGTTCCTGGTGGGCCGAGACGGCAAGGTGCTCAAGCGCTTCGCACCGACCGACAAGCCGGAATCCCTGGTGGCGGACATCGAATCCGCGCTGGGTTGAGCCCATGCCTGCCAGCTTGGTGGTTCCACATTTCGAAGTCGAATTTTCCAGTTTCCGCGACGGCCTGCGTGCGTACGTCACTGGCCACAATGGGAGCCTGGAGTGCACGCTGGGCTACTGGCGTGCGATCGCGGTGGAATTGCGCCTGAGGCGTCCCAGCAGGTTGCTGGTGATCGACGTGATGGACGGCGGCGTGCCGCCACCGGAACATTTGCTGGACTTCGTCAGGCAGATGGGCCAGGAAGACATCCACGACCTGCGCATCGCCTATGTCGAGGACAAGCCGGAGTCGATTCCCAAGGTGGAACTGGCAGGCATCTTCGCCCACGAACAGGGTTTCAGGGTGCAGGTGTTCGCCAGCGAGGATGCGGCGATGACGTGGTTGCGCTACGGCGATACCACGGTGTCGTAACGCTGGCGCTTGCACGCAGCGCAGTCAACCCGGCAAGGTTGCAGCAGGGTCGTCAACCTCCTGCCGGACGCTTCAACACATCCTCGGGCAGCAACGCCAGCATTTCCGCAATGAAACCATCCAGCATCTCGGCCGAATAGCCGCGATGCACGTGCGCCACCCTGCCTTGCTGGTCGATGATGAACATGTTGGGTAATGCCTGCACGCCGTAAGCGTCGCTGGCGATGCCCTTGGCATCGTGGACGTAGTTCAAATCGAACTGGCGATTGGCGCGCACTACGTCCAGGAAGTCCTTGCGCGGCTCCTTGAAATTGACGGCGATGACTTCCAGTGCCTCGTGGCCCACCACCTTCTGCAATTGCGCCAACACCGGCAATTCCTTGCGGCATGGCCCGCACCACGATGCCCAGAACGTGACGATGACGACCTTGCCCTTGTAATCCGCCAGGTCGACCGCTCCACCGCCGTGAAGGTTGCCGAGCAGTGGCGGCGGGACCTCGCCTATTGCGGGCTGCGGCATCGCTTCGCCAGCGAAGCACGCCATCGGGTAACAGGCCAACAACAGTACGCATGCAAGCTGCTTCAACATCTCGATTCTCCCCTGGATCCCGAGAGGCTAGCACGCCGTTGGCAGGGTTATTTCTCGACGAATGCCCGCTCGAACACGTACTGGCCGGCGGTGCCGATGCGTGGTGCAGCCGTGAAGCCACGGCTGTCCAGCAGGCTGCGGAAGTCGGCCAGCATCTGCGGGCTGCCGCAGATCATGGCGCGGTCGTGGGTGGCATCGAGTGGCTCGATGCCGAGCGTGCGCATCATTTCGCCACTGGCCATCAGGTCGGTGAGGCGGCCGTGGTTGTGGAATGTTTCGCGGCTGACGGCAGGGTAGTAGCGCAATTTCTCGCGGATGACGTCGCCGAGGAATTCATGCCGCGGTAATTCCTTCTCGAAATAGTCGCGATAGGCGAGGTCGCCCGCATTGCGCACGCCATGGGTCAGGATCACGCGTTCGAAACGCTCGTAGGTGTCCGGATCCTTGATGATCGAAAGCCACGGTGCGAGGCCGGTGCCCGTGCCCAGCAGGTACAGGTTGCGTCCCGGATGCAGGTCGCTGATCAGCAGCGTGCCGGTGGGCTTGCGGCCGATCAGGATCGAGTCGCCTGCCTTGATGTGTTGCAGCCGTGAAGTCAGCGGGCCATTCGGCACCTTGATGCTGAAGAACTCCAGCTGTTCTTCCCAGTTGGCGCTGGCAATGGAATAGGCGCGCATCACTGGTTTGGGAGCGGTTTGTAATGGCTGGCCTTCAGCCGCCAGGCCCTCAAGGCCAATCATCACGAACTGGCCGTTGTCGAAACGGAAGCCGTCGTCGCGCGTGGTGGTGAAGCTGAAGTAGTCGTCGGTCCAGTGGCGGACGTCGAGCACCGTTTCGGTGCCGTAGGCGGAAGACATGGGGGGAGTCGGGTTGCTATTGAGTCAGATGGTTATTGTAACCGGCCTCTAATATTTGGCTTTGCGCTGGATCAATGGTGGGTGGGGTTTGGGTTGTTGGTTCTTGGTTGTTGGTAAAGATCAAGATCAAGATCAAAGGCACCCCTCCTCCTCAGCCGCTAGCCGCGCCTTCGATCTCCCCTGCTTCGCAAAGGAGGAGGCCAAGGCAAGAACCAAGAACCAAGAACCAAGAACCAAGAACCAAGAACCAAGAACCAAGAACCTTCCCAAGCCCTGCCTGCCAGGCAAGTTCTCCATCAAGGAAAAGGGCGCCGAAGCGCCCCTTTCCATCAACCGTGATTGCCGCCGCGAGGACCGCGGTTGCCGCCACCGGGTGGACGGCCTGCGCCGCGTGGGCCACCGGGACGTGGACCGTTGTGGTTGGGACGCGGGCCTGCGTGGTTGCCGCCGGGGCGATTGCCGCCCGGTCGCGGCGCGCCCTGCGCACGTGCGGGACGCGGTTGCTGGCCGTAGGGGTTGTAGGCACCGGGATTGGCATGGTCGGAAGGAAAGCTCGGCGCGTTGCCGGGATGTCCATACGGACGCGGCGCGCGCTGTTGTCCTTCGCCTTGGCCGCCCTGGCGCGGACCTTTCGAGCCCGGGCCGCGCGGACCACGCGCTTCATTGCCGACGTTCCCTTCGCTGCGCGCCGCATAGGGACGGTTGCCGCCGGCACCCGGACGACCCGCGCCACCCGGACGCGGTGCACCGGCACCTGCGGGACGCGGGCCACGCGGCTTGTCGCCGTAGGGCTTAGGCGGACCCGCATTGCGGTGACCGGTGGGGCCGGTGTCGACGCCATCGGGCACGTACCAGCTGCGGAAAGCGGCCGGGTTGCCATCCGGCAACGGCTTGGGACCCTTGGTGGGGCGTGACTTGAAGGGCTTCTGTGACTGCTTGGCCGCGGCTTCGCCACTGACGGTCAGGCCGCCGTGCGGTTTCTTGCCGCGACCACGGCCGCGGTCCTCGCGCACGTGGTCGAAGCGACGCAGTTCGCGGCCTTCGTCGGCGGTGTTGTGGCCGTTGACGTACGCCTGGCCGGTCGTACGACCCGCGCCGATGTGCACGGTGGACTTGGCCGCCTTGCGCTGGCCGATGACCGGCTGCAGGGTCAGTGCAGGCGGGGCACCGTCTTCAAGGCCGAGTTCGGCGCGCAGCTTTTCCACCTGTACTTCGGGCAATTCCTGCGACTGGCCGCGCAACAGCGGCTGCGGCAGCGAAATCTTGCCGTAGCGCGTGCGCTTGAGGCGGCTCACCTGGCAGCCTTGCGACTCCCACAGGCGGCGCACTTCGCGGTTGCGGCCTTCCTTGACCACCACCTGGAACCAGTCATGCGAGTCGGTGCCGCCGATGCGCTTGATTTCGTCGAACTTGGCCGGGCCGTCTTCCAGCGCCACGCCGCGCGCTAGGCGATCCACCAGGTTGTCGGGAACCGCGTCCATGCCCTCGGGCGCACGCACGCGGCACACGTATTCGCGTTCCACTTCATACGACGGATGCATCATGGCGTTGGCCAGTTCGCCGTCGGTGGTCAGGACCAGCAAGCCGGTGGTGTTGATGTCCAGGCGACCGATCGCGATCCAGCGCGCGCCTTTCAGTGCAGGCAGCGCTTCGAAGATGGTCGGGCGGCCTTCCGGATCTTCGCGCGTGGTCACTTCGCCTTCCGGCTTGTTGTAGATCAGTACGCGGGCGGGTTCGCTGAGGGCGCTGGCGACGAAGGTCTTGCCGTCCAGTTCCACGCGGTCGCCGCTTTTGATCGACATGCCGGTCTGCGCGACTTCGCCATTGACCTTGACCAGGCCATCGGCGATGCGCTGTTCCAGCGCGCGGCGCGAACCCAGGCCGGCCTGTGCCAGCACCTTGTGCAAGCGCTCTTCCAGCTTGGCCGTATCGCTGGCTTCGGCAGTATCGCCACGCTTCAGCGAGAGTTTGCCCAGGGCGGGCTTGTTGCGGGGGGTGTCACTCATTGTTTCTGCTCCGACGAGGCCAGGCGGTCCGGATCGGTGCCTTCGGTGTCGTCATGTTCTTGGGTTGGATTTGCTTCCATGGAATCTTCCGGCACTTGGTCCGCGTCGGTCGCCAGTTCGCTTTCTTCTTCGTTTTGTTCTTCGCCGGAAGACGGCGGTTGATCCTGGTCTTCGGCGACGTCTCCGTCAGCCGAGGCGTCCGCGGCGGGCAAGCCCATCGGCACGGGCGCGTTGTCCATGAACAACTGCGGCTCCAGTTCGCCGATGTCCTTCAACTCGGACAGCGGCGGCAGGTCTTCCAGGCGCTTCAGGCCGAAGTAATCCAGGAAGATCTTGGTGGTGCCGAACAGCGCCGGCCTGCCGGGCACGTCGCGGTGGCCGACCACGCGGATCCACTCGCGTTCTTCCAGGGCCTGGATGGTGTTGCTGCTGACTGCGACGCCGCGTACCGATTCGATCTCGCCGCGCGTGATCGGCTGGCGGTAGGCGATCAAGGCCAGTGTTTCCAGCGTGGCGCGCGTGTACTTGGTCTTGCGCTCGGTCCACAGGCGCGCGACCCAGCCGTGCACTTCTTCCTTCACCTGGTAACGGAACCCGGACGCCACTTCCACCAGGTCCACACCGCGCTCGGCGCAGGCATCGCGAAGTTGCTCCAGCGCTTGCTCCACGCTGCCGGCGGGTGCCGGTTGTTCCTCGGGGAACAGGCCATGCAATTGCGCCAGCGTCAGCGGCTGGTTGGCGGCCAGCAGGGCGGCTTCGACGATACGGGTGATTAAAGTTTGGTCCATCAGGATTTCTTGAGGTTGGATTTGGTCGGTAATAGTTCGGTCGTCATCCCAGCGAAAGCTGGGACCCATCTTGATCTTGCTGTTGTTCTGGATGGTTCAAGCTGAAGCGAAAGCAAAATGGCTTCCAGCTTTCGCTGGAATGACGAACACGAATACTCAAAGCTTCGCGTCATCATTCGCCGCATCCACATCATCGAACTCGCTGGAAAATGCCAGTGGCTCGTTGGTGTTGTTCAATGCCAGCGACTTCAGGTAGATCGGGGCCAGCGGGGCTTCCTGCACGAAGTCCAGTAGTTGCTCCTTGGCCAGTTCCAGCATGGCCAGGAAGGTGACCAGCACGCCCTGCTTGCCTTCTTCCGGCGTGAACATGGACTCGAAGCGGTGGAACTTGCCGTCGTCCAGCCGCGTCAGCACGTCGCCCATGCGCTGGCGCACGCTCAACGCATCGCGCTTGATGGCGTGGCCGGTGTACAGGTCGGCACGCTTCAACACGTCGTACAGCGCCAGCAGCATCTCGCGCAGGTCCACCGGCGGCGGCAAACGCACCGCGGCGCGCTCCGGCACGTGCGCCTGCACCGGCGTGGTGTTGCGGTCCTGGCGGGGCAGGGCGTCGATGTCTTCGGCGGCCTGCTTGAAGCGTTCGTATTCCTGCAGGCGGCGCACCAGCTCGGCGCGCGGGTCGCCTTCCTCGCCATGCTCGCTGATCGGGCGCGGCAGCAGCATGCGCGACTTGATCTCGGCCAGAATCGCGGCCATCACCAGGTACTCGGCGGCCAGTTCGAAGCGCAGGTCCTGCATCACCCCGATGTAGTCGACGTACTGGCGGGTGATCTCGGCCACCGGGATGTCCAGGATGTCCAGGTTCTGGCGGCGGATCAGGTACAGCAGCAGGTCGAGCGGGCCTTCGAAGGCATCCAGGATCACTTCCAGCGCATCTGGCGGGATGTACAGGTCCTGCGGAATCTGCAGCACGGCCTGTCCATGCACCATCGCCAGCGGCATCTCCTGCTGCTGCGGAGCCTGCGGCTGTGGCTTGGACGTATCGATTTGCGGATTCGCGTCGTGCGCGAGTTCAGGGGTCATCTAATAGCGCCATGTGTTGCAGGCATCACGGTGGCTGGGGCCAGCGTGCATCGGTCTTTCGGCTTAACAGTGCGTCGCAGTGCGATCGCATTCCCACACATCACGCAGGCAACGCAGGCCAAGGTTGGTTGGCAGCGGACAGCGGGAAGGTTGCTTGGGCGCGGGCGGTTGGGGGCAGCGAATCGGTCGACGGGAGCGCTGGCGAATGAGCCGGATCCGGGCGGGCCGCTGCTTCCGGCCGTGCAATGTGGCCAAGGGTAAGGGGTGGCGGGGATGCTGTCCAGCACTCCCGCTGCTGGCCCATCCTGCGATTCAGCCCTTACGAAAGGCCAAGGCCTGCTTCTGCCCGGTTCAAGCCAAGGCAAGTCGGAGGTCAGTCTTTGGGCGCGTCCAGCTGGCTGCGCAACAGGCGCAACACTTCGTGGCAGGCGCCCATGGTGTGGTAGTCGGTCTTGCCCGCCGGGCTCTTTTCGTCGGAGAGCTTCCGGTTCTGGCGGTCCAGGATGCGGTACCAGGCACCATGCTGGTGGTCGATGAAGTGCTGCCACGCATAGGCCCACAGCCGGTCGTAATCGGCTGCGTGGCGCGGGTCGCCGGTGCGTGCGTGCAGCAGGGCGGCGGTGGCGATGGATTCCGCTTGCACCCAGAAATACTTGTCGCCGTCGCAGATGCTGCCATCCGGTGCGAAGCCGTAGCACAGGCCGCCATGCTCCTGGTCCCAGGCGCGTGCGACGGCGGTATCGAACAGGTGCGTGGCGGTGGGTAGCAACCAGTCCTGTGGTGCGTGGCGGTCCAGGATCAGCAGCAGCTTGGCCCATTCGGTCTGGTGGCCCGGCTGGAAACCCCACGGACGGAACAGGTGCTTGGGGTCGTCGCGGTGATAGTCCCAGTCGATGTTCCATTGCGCATCGTAGTGTTCCCACACCAGCCCGCCGGCCTGCCGTGCCTGACGACGGGTCATCACGTCGGCCACCGCCAGCGCGCGCTGCAGGTAGCGTGGGTTCTGCGTGGCTTCCCATGCGGCGAGCAAGGCTTCGGTGAGGTGCATGTTGGCGTTCTGGCCGCGATACGGCGAGAAGTTCCAGTCGCTGTCAGCCTCGTCACGATACAAACCGTATTCCGCATCCCAGAAGCGTGCTTCCAGCAGGTCCCAGGTTTCGTCGATCCATGGCGCGGCCTGCTTGATCCCGGCCGACAGTGCCGTGGAGTACGCCAGCAGCACGAAGGCCATGCCGTAGGCGTGGCGCGTGGTGTCTTCCACCTTGCCATCCAGCAGCGTCCACGCGTAGGCGCCGCTGGCGGGGTCGCGATGCACGTGGCGCAGGTAGTCCAGGCCGTGCGCAGCCAGCGCCAGGTAGTCTTCGCGCCCGAACTCGCGCGCAGCCATGGCGTAGTTGAAGACGAAGCGCGTGCTGCTGACCAGGTGCCGGTGCCGGGCATCGTAGACCGTGCCGTCATCCTTGAAATAGTGGAAGAACCCACCGGCCGGATCGACGCAGCGTGGGTCATAGAAGGCCATGGTCCGGGCGATGTGTTCGCGCAGTACTTCGATGGAACGGAAATCCGGCAATGGGGGAGTCATGCGGCGCTCGTAGGCGTGGTGGCGAATGCTTGCATCAGGCCTTCGGCGTCAGCACGTGTGGGCATGGCCGCAAAAGCGCCGGGGCGGGTCGTGGCGAACGCGCCGCAAGCCGCGGCGAATCGCAGGGTATCGAGCAGGGCTGCGGCATCTGAGGTGAAGGTTGGAAGTGTCGCCGGGGTGATGCTGCGCCCAGCAAGGCCCAGCAACAGTCCGCCAGTAAATGCATCGCCGGCCGCGGTGCTGTCCACGGCGGTGACTGCAAAGCTGTCGAGGGTTCCCTGACCCTGCGGGGTAAGCCAACGCAGTGCGCGTGCACCATCGGTGACCACGAGCAGGCGCGTGGCGCCTTGCCACAGGCGTTGCAGCACTTCGGCTTCGTTGCTGGACGACGCTACCAGGAATTCCAGTTCCTCACGGCTCAGTTTCACCACGTCCGCCAGTGCGAGCGCCTTCCACATGCGTGGCGTGGGGTCGGTATCACGTGGCCACAAGGCGGGCCGCAGGTTCATGTCGAAGCTGACCAGCACGCCTGCGTGGCGGGCACGCTGCAGTGCCGACAGGGTAGTGTCGGCAATGACGGCTTCGGTCATTGAATTCGAGCAAACGTGCAGCACGCGCGCCTGTTCGAATACATCGTCGGACAGGTCCGCATCACGGAACAGCAGGTCTGCAGCCGGTGGGCGATAGAAGCTGAAACTGCGCTCGCCCTGTGCATCCAGTGCCACGAATGCCAAGGCCGTGGGCGCGTCGCCGGTGCGCTGCACATGCCGCACTTCCACGCCGGCGCCACGCAGGCTGTCGAGCAGGAAATCGCCGAACATGTCCGTGCCGAGCATGCCCACGAATTCCGAGTGGCCGCCAAGTCGCGCTACGGCGACGGCTACATTCGCCGGCGCGCCGCCCGCATGTTGCACGAACATGCGCGGCTGGCCGGGCTGGAAGCTGGGCGCTGGCGAGAAATCAATCAGCGCTTCACCGAAGCAGACGATGCGATCCCTGGCGTCGGAGTCCGGCTGGTCAGGTGACGGTAATGGCAAGCAAGGATCCTTTGGCCGGATGTGGGTGGGGAAGTCTGCGCACAAGTGGCGACTGTCGCCACGATGCAATGCAGCAAGCCTTCCATGATGCGATTCTTTGCCCGAGACTGCGCGGCCAACCTCAGCGACTTGCCGGCACTCATCATGCCCGCCCTGGAGAAATTGCATGTGGTACGCCATAGAAGGTCACGACGCCGCCGGCAGCTTGCCCGGCCGTCTGGCCGCACGCCCCGCCCACCTGGCGCGCCTGACCGCGCTGCGTGACGAGGGCCGCCTGCTGCTGGCCGGGCCTTGTCCGGCGATCGATGCCGAGGATCCGGGTCCCGCCGGGTTCAGTGGCAGCATCGTGATTGCCGAATTCGAGTCGCTGGAAGCCGCGCGTGCATGGGCGGATGCCGACCCCTACACGCTGCAAGGCGTGTATGCGCGGGTGGACGTGCGCCCGTTCCGCAAGGTGCTGCCTTGAGCCGGCTGGAGCGGATTCGCGAATTACTGGAGTCGGCACTGGTTCCCACCCAGCTTGTTGTCACGGATGAGAGCCACCGTCACGCCGGGCATGCTGGCGCCCAGGATGGCCGTGGACATTTCAACGTGCAGATCACCAGTGCCGTTTTTGCGGGCAAACCGCCCTTGGCGCGGCACCGGGCGGTCTATGCGGCACTGGGCGACATGATGACCAGCGATATCCATGCGCTTGCCATTGAGGCTAGGGCGCCGGG
>CALCNV010000009.1 GCA_937897645.1 uncultured Lysobacteraceae bacterium | reverse complement strand
GGGCAAGTCCGGCCCGATGACCGACGTGATCGGCTGGCGCATCGACGACGTGGTGTCGCAGATCCGCGGCAAGAAGGACACGCAGGTTCGCCTTGAATACATTCCGGCGGAAAGCGGCGTGGACGGAAAGCATGCGCAGGTCACCATCACCCGCCAGAAAGTGAAGCTGGAAGAACAGGCCGCGAAGGCCGAGACCATCACCCTGCCTGCGGTGAATGGCCAGCCGGAACGCCGCATCGGCGTGATCAAGCTGCCGGCGTTCTACCAGGACTTCGAAGGCCGTCGCAAGAATCCCGACGACTACACCTCGGCCACGCGCGATATCGCGCGCTTGCTGGCGCAGTTCAAGGTCGATGGCATCGACGGCGTGGTCATGGACCTGCGCAACAACGGCGGTGGTTCGCTGGACGAAGCGGTGGAATTGACCGGCTTGTTCATCGACAAGGGCCCTGTCGTGCAGGTGCGTGAATCCGGTGGCCGCGTCACTGTCAACGCCGACCGCACGCCGGGCGTCGCCTGGGACGGTCCGCTGGCCGTGCTGACCAACCGTGGTTCGGCGTCGGCCTCGGAAATCTTCGCAGGTGCCATCCAGGACTATGGTCGTGGCCTGGTCATTGGTGAAACCACTTTCGGCAAAGGCACCGTGCAGAACCTCGTCGATCTGGATCGCTGGCCCGCCAATGAAGCCGCGCGCTTTGGCCAGGTCAAGCTGACCATCGCCCAGTTCTTCCGCGTCGCCGGCGGCAGCACCCAGCACAAGGGCGTGGTGCCGGACATTGCCTTCCCGGTCAGCGTTGATGCGACCGAATACGGCGAGAGCACCTACGAGAATGCATTGCCGTGGACGCGCATTGCCGCGCTTCCGCACACGCAGTACGGCAACTTCGCGCCGCTGCTGCCACGCCTTGAGGCGCTGCACGCGACCCGCATCGCCAACGACAAGGAATTCCAGTGGTGGTCGGAAGACGTGGCCCAGTTCCGCGCCGAGAACGCCAAGAAGTACGTGTCCTTGAACGAAGCCGAGCGCCGCGCCGAACGCGACAAGCAGGAAGCCCAGCGCAAGCAGCGCCAGGCCGAACGCAAGACGCTGGGTCTCGCACTCGACCCGCTGGCCGAAGATTCCGCCGATGACGGCCTGGGCGCCAGCGAGCGCGACATCCTCAAGGACGCCGCACGCGAGAAGCTGGCGGAAAAGCGTCCGGACCCGCTGTTGCGCGAGTCCGCGGCGATCCTGGCTGATGCCATCGAAGTGCTCGGCGAAGACAAGAAACTGTCGGCACAGGTATTGCCGGAATCGACCCTGCCGGGTAGCTGGGCGCAGTAATTGCTTTCCTTCTCCCTCTGGGAGAAGGTGCCCGAAGGGCGGATGAGGGCGTGAAATATCAGCTTGTAATGCAGTTTCCGTGGGCCGGAATTGCCCCGCCCTCATCCGTCGCTACGCGCCACCCCCGCCTTCGCGGGGGCAGGCTCTTCTCCCAGAGGCGACCGGAGGGAGTGCAGGGCTGAGAAGGAAGCAACGGAACAGCAAGAATCGGATAGCGGGCGCCCAGTGCGCCCGTTACTGTGTGCGCCATGCAAACCCTCGACGAAAAACTGCAACGCGCATTGGCCCTGCTGGACGGCGGCGAGCCCTCATTGAATGAACTTGCCGCGGCGGTCGGCCTGAGCGCTTCGCACCTGCAACGCAGCTTCCTGTCCCGCTATGGCCTGAGCCCGGCGGAATACGTGGCGCAGAAGAAACTCGGCGCCTTCAAGTCGGGCTTGCGCGCCGGCAATGACGTCAGCGCCGCGCTGTATGACGCCGGCTACGGGTCACCTTCGCGCGTGTACGAGCAGGGCGTGGCCAAGCTGGGCATGACGCCGGCGACGTATCGTGCCGGTGGCGAAGGCATGGCGATCCACTGGGCCATCGTCGATACCGCCTTGGGCCGTGCGTTGGTGGCCGCGACCGAACGTGGCATCTGCGCGGTGGAACTGGGTGACGATGCGGGCGTATTGGAAGCAAGGCTGCGCCAGGAATTCCCGCGCGCGAACATCGAGCGCGTCGAAGCCGGTAGCGACGACTTCCTCGCGCCACGCCTGCGCGCGGTGGCCGAACGCCTGGGCGGTAACGGCAGCGAAGTGCCGGTGGACCTGATGGGCACCGCGTTCCAGAAGCGCGTGTGGGATGCGTTGATGAAGATCCCCAGCGGCCAGACGCGCAGCTATGCCGAACTCGCCAATGCCGTTGGTGCACCCAAGTCCGCGCGCGCGGTGGCGCGTGCCTGCGCTTCCAATCGCGTCGCCGTGGTCGTGCCCTGCCACCGCATCATCCGCGGCGACGGCGCGCTGGGCGGCTACCGCTGGGGCCTGCCGATGAAGCAGGCCCTGCTGCAGCGTGAGCAGGCGGGCTTGTAGAGCGTCGTAGGAGCCACGTAGGAGCGACGTAAGTCGCGATGAGGCTCTACATGTAACGCCCCATCGCGACTTACGTCGCTCCTACGACGCCCGTACGTCGCACCACAACACCCCAGCGGTAGAATATACAACTGTTCCGACGCCTCATTCCCCATGACCCCTCCTGATTCCAACGCTGCCATGCCGGCGCGTGGCGTGGCCGTCGTTGTTGCCCTGGCCATCGTCTACCTCGTGTGGGGCTCGACCTATCTCGGCATCCACTTCGCGCTGGAAGGCGGCTTCCCGCCGTTCCTGATGGCGGGTGGGCGCTTCCTGCTGGCCGGTACGCTGATGTACGCGGTGTTGCGCTGGCGTGGCATGGCGGCACCCACGCGCGCGCAGTGGAAGGACCTGATGGTGATGGGCGTGCTGATGATGGTGCTGGGCAACGGCATGGTCAGCATCGCGGAACAGTGGGTGTCCTCGGGCATCGCCGCCGTGGCCATCGCGTCCACGCCGCTGTGGATGGGTCTGTTCTCGACCCTGCGCGGGCAGCATCCGAGCCGGCTGGAGTGGGTGGGGCTGGGCATCGGTTTCATCGGCGTGCTGTGGCTCAACGCCGGCAGCAGCCTGTCGGCGAATCCCAAGGGTTTGATCGCCCTGCTGATCGCACCCATCGCCTGGGCCTACGGCTCCATCTGGAGTCGCGAACGCAACCTGCCTTCGCCCTTCATGAGTGCCGCCGGGCAGATGATCTGCGGTGGCGTGATGATGCTCGTGGTCGGGTTCGTGCTGGGCGAGCACTTCGACGGCATGCCGTCGACCAAGGCCATCCTCTCGGTCGTGTACCTGCTGCTGTTCGGTTCCATCATCGGCTTCACCGCCTACGTGTGGTTGCTGCATAACGTGCGTCCGGCGCTGGCCGGCAGCTACGCCTACGTCAATCCGGTGATCGCGGTCGGGTTGGGCGCATGGCTGGCGGCGGAACGCTTCACCACGCATGACCTGGGCGCGATGGCGGTGATCCTGTGCGGCGTGGTCGCCATCACCCTGGCCAAGGCGCGCAAGAACAAGCCGGTCGTGGAAGACAAGCAGTGACTTCGGCCACCCTCGATCGTCGCGGCTTGTGGGCGGCGGCGGCCTCGTTCGTGGTGTGGGGCTTGATGCCGCTGTACTGGCATTTGCTCAAGGCCGTGCCGTCGCTGCAGATCGTGATGCACCGGATCGTGTGGAGCACGGTGCTGGTAGTGGGTGGGTTGTGCCTGACGCAGGGCCTGCAGTGGTTGCGCATCGCGATGGCGCGTCCGCGCGTGGCGTGGATGCTGGCGATCAGCGGCCTGTTGATCGCGTTCAACTGGGGCCTGTACATCTGGGCGGTGAACGCGGGGCACGTGGTGGAAACCAGCCTCGGCTATTTTATCAATCCGCTGCTCAACGTCGTATTGGGCGTGGTGTTGCTGCGCGAACGCTTGACCGTGGCGCAGTGGGTGTCGGTGGCGGTGGCCGCGACCGGGGTGCTGTGGCTGACCTTCAACTACGGCAGCTTCCCGTGGATCGCGCTGTCGCTGGCGGCTTCGTTCGGTTTCTACGGTTTCATCCGCAAGTTGGCGGTGGTGGATTCGATTCCGGGCCTGGCGATTGAGAGCCTGTACCTGTTCCTGCCCGCATTGGCGGCATTGGTGTGGGTGGAGACGCACGGCAGCGGCGGGTTTGTCAGTACGTGGGGTTGGCAGGTGGATGCGCTGCTGGTGTTCGGTGGCGTGCTGACAGCATTGCCGTTGATCGGGTTTTCGTACGCGGTGCGGCGGGTGCCGTATTCGGTGATCGGGTTCATGCAGTACATCGCACCGACGCTGCAGTTGTTGATCGGCGTGCTGGTGTTCCACGAAGTCTTCGACCGCGACCGCGCGATCGGTTTCATCTTCATCTGGATCGGGTTGGCGATTTTTGCTTTCGATGGAGTTTGGCGTTCTCGTCAAAAACCTGCGAGTGGAGCGTTGACGGACCGTCCGGATTGACGGACTGCTCACTTTTCGCCGCAAACTTCCAGAAGTTGGCTTCTGCGGGTGAATACACAGCGCTTGCTGGCACCGCTGCGCGCGCGCGATTCTGATCCATCTCTGGACGACTGAAATCTACCGGAATGATGTTGGTCATTTTTTTGCTCGTCGGCGGATAGGCAGGGCGATGCGTGGTTGGTGGCAGTCAAGTCGGCATGAACCGTCAGGCCGCTGCCGCGTGATGCGCTTGTGCGTGGCGCGGACGCCAGCCCAGGGCGCGGGCAGGCAGGAAGAACAGGGCCTGCAGGAAGGCGAACAGGGCGGTGAAGGTGATGCCGATCAGCCGGAACGGCAGGGCGAGCAGCCAGGCGATGGGCCACAGGACCAGCGCGAGCAGGGCCAGGGGCCAGCACAGGACGAACAGGATGCACCAGGCAAGCAACGCGATCAGTGTTTTCATGTCCAGGCTCCGGGAGGCTTCATGCAAGGCCGCAAGTGCGGGGCGATGCAGGTTGCAATCCTTGGGAGCGGTGCGCAACCCGCTTGCGACGAAGTGACCCGAACGGGTGATGAGGCCGGAAATAGGGCGACGAAAGACCAGCTCTTGCAGGGCTCTTTCAATGACCCAGGAAACTCTCCGGCATGTCAGGCTTGGAGAGCTGGTCATCAGTTATGGACGTTGCTAGCAGGTCCAGTAAATCCTGCCGACCAGATCAATGATCTCGGGGCCGTCACTGCAACCACCCACGTCCTGCGCCATTCGATCATTGTCGTCTTGGCTGATGATCCATTGGCTGGACGCGGCATGCCATGTGAGCTCGCCCTCGGCAAGGATTCCTGCAGGGAATGGGCCGAAGGCCTTGGGATTTGTCAGCACGATATGCGTGCCGTCGATGCTTGCGTTGAGAGACAGACTTGGGAGCGTAGGGTGTTCGGCGAAACGGTGCTGGAAAGTGTACTGGCCCGATGCTATTGGCAAACGTGGAGCAGTTGCCGTAGTGCATCCTGCAAGTAGAAGAGACATCGTTACCAGGAAGTGTTTCATGAGGCATCTAACGCCTAAACTAAGCCGGTCCGCAGTAGGGTGGCGATAAGAGGGTTGTTAATTCACCTGACGCTCGATAATAGTTAGCTGGGACGCACACGGAAAATCGCTCCATCGCCAAGCGCCCAGAATGCGATCTCGCTGAAAGGAGTCATGTTGTCAAACAGCACCTCGTTGTCTTTCACTAATTGCTCCAACTCCTCGTAGAGGTAGATCCCTACGTACTCATTTGGGTATATAGCGAGTATCAGCTGGCGGGTTGTGTCGTAGCCAGCTATTGCCTTGCGGATCTTTTCCTCAATGGCAGAAATGATGCGTGATTTGTACTTCCGCATTGTGTCTTCGTTGTAAGGAATGTGCCTGATTTTCTCGTCTTCGCTCCAGCTCATATGGCTATCGGGAACGCTACGGTCGTCTAGGTAGACGGACGTCAACTCCACGCCTATTTCCTCTCCAGTTACGGTATCTGTCACGATCCAATCTGGCTTTTCACCTTTTGAAACGATGGCGAGGCGGCGGCCTTCAGGCAGTCGCTCGTAAGCCTCAATGAAGCCATCAATCTCAAACTTCTCACGCTCGTCTTTGTTCGGCCATTTCATAGTTTAGTGAGACGCTTAGCGCCTGAATTGAACCGGTCTGCAGCGGGGTCGCCACTGAATGAAAATATGGCCGAAGGCTTGTAATCAGGCGCCGCCATGACGGGAGCCTGCATGAATGAATTTTTAGCTGCCCGCATGTTTCATGACACGCGGACGGCGATGTAGCAAAGAACCGCTAGGCAAGACCAGGCGAGAACGCGAAGCCCTTGAAGCCGACGCAGAACAGCGTGCTGGATGATTAGGATTGCTGTCACGTCCTCTCGGGCATGGCAGGCTGCCTTGAGGCCTTGTTCAGCGGTGTAGCGAGTCTCACCGTACTCGTCGATTGCCGGGTAGATCTCATCTTGTTGGGCCGAGCGCATTGCAATGAGTGCGGCGCCATAGAAGTCACGATTTATGGAGTCCTTGGCAGCGGCCTCGGCAATCTGCTTTTCAGCATGAGCTTGGCCTTCGGCCCGTAAAGCCCGCAAATTGATCTTTTCAACCATTGCTTCCCCCAGTTGCGATTACGTCTCTTGCGCAGCTAAAACGATATAGCCTGCAATTGGCAGAGCGCCACCCGAATCACCCCTCACCCGGACACGGCCCACCCGCATCCGCCCAAAGCTTGAACGCCGCCACGAACTCGGCATGCGGCACTGGCACTGGTAGGCGGCCCGCGCCCGGGTCCCAGCCCCACAGCACCAGTTTGTCTTCGGTGACGTGCTTGGTGAGCGCCGCGAAATCCTTGTCGCCGTTGCGCTTCTTGTCCTTGATCATCGCGCACAGCTCGGCGGCGGGCTTGCCGATCCACGCCATCTTCTGGTCCGGCGGCGGCAGCGACCAGTGCGGCGCACCGGGCGGCGCATGTGGTCCGTAACTCGCGGGCGGATTCGCTTCCGCGTGGCAGGTCGCGCACGGCAGTCCGGGAGCGCCCTTGCCCTCGGGGCCGCGTACCACGCCCATCGCATGCGGCGTCTGTGCATCGAACTGCAGCGGCGCATCGCCGGGGATGTGGCAATTGCTGCAGCGTGGATGCTGGAACACCTTCTCCACGGTGGCGAAGGCCTCGACCGCCTTGGCTTTCTGCTCGGGACTGACCCGCGGGCCGCACGCGGCAAGCAGCAGGACGGAGAGACTGGCTAACAGAATCCGCATCGTCATGTCCTCACGCCTTGGCCGGCGCGGCCGGCGTCTGTGCGGCTAACTGGAAAGGAAGCTCACGCAGCCGCTGCCCGTTGAGTGCAAACACCGCATTGGCCACCGCGGGCGCAATCGGCGGCGTGCCCGGTTCGCCGACGCCACCGGATTTTTCCGTGCTCGGCACGATATGCACTTCGACCGCCGGCATCTCGCTCATGCGCAGGATCTGGTAATCGTGGAAGTTGGATTCCTGCACGCGTCCGTCCTTGAAACTGATGCGACCGTGCAGCGCCGCGCCCAGGCCGAAGGCGATGGCCGATTCCATCTGCGCCGCGATGCCCGCCGGATTCACGGCGATGCCGCAATCCACCGCGCAGACCACGCGATGCACCTTGATCGCGCCGTCCTGCACCGACACCTCGGCCACTTGCGCGATGTAACTGCCGAAGGACTCATGCACGGCCACGCCACGCGCGCGGCCTTTTTCCAAGGGACTGCCCCAGCCGGATTTCTCCGCGACCAGGTTCAGCACGCCCAGGTGGCGCGCGTGCTTGGCCAGCAAGCCGCGGCGGTATTCGACCGGGTCCTTGCCGGCGGCATGCGCCAGTTCATCGATCAGGCTTTCCATCGCGAACGCGGTATGGCTGTGGCCGACCGAACGCCACCACAACACCGGGATGCCGGTCTTGGGCGAATGCAGGCCGACGCGCTTGTCGGCCACATCCGCGAGATAGGGCGAATCGGCCACGCCTTCCACTGAGGTCGCATCGATGCCGTCCTTGACCATGAAGGGCTCGAAGAACGTGCCCGCGATGATCGACTGCCCGGCCATCACGTGTTGCCAGGCCACCGGTGCGCCGTTCGCATCCAGGCCGACCTTGGCCTTGTGCACGAAGGCGGGGCGATAGAAACCGCCCTGCACGTCGTCCTCGCGGCTCCACACGGTCTTGACTGCCGCGTTCGCCGCCTTGGCGATATGCACGGCCTCGAACACGATGTCCGGCGACGGATTCGCGCGCCGACCGAAGCCACCGCCCAGGAACGTGGTGTTGATGAACACCTGCTCGGGCTTGAGTCCCGTGATCTTCGCCGCGGTGCCTTGTTCCAGGGTCTGGAACTGCGTGCCGATCCACAGCTCGCACTTGTCCGGTGAAATCTTCACCGTGCAGTTCAAGGGTTCCATCGGCGCGTGCGCGAGGTAAGGCAAGGCGTATTCGGCTTCCACCACATTGGCCGCTTTCGACAACGCGGCAGCGACATCACCGGCCTGCGCGGCGGGCAAGCCGGGCGTGCTGGCGAGTTCACTGAACTGTGTGCGCATCGCCTGGCTGTCCAGCGCTGCGTTCGGCCCAAGATCCCATTCCACCGTCAAGGCATCGCGCCCCAACTTGGCTGCCCAATAGTGGTCCGCGACTACGGCGACACCGGTTGGGATCTGCAGCACCTGGCGTACGCCCGGGACCGCCTTCGCAGCGGTGGCGTCGAAGGACTTCAGCGTTCCGCCGAACACCGGTGGACGCGCGACCACGGCGGTCAGCAAGCCTTCGAACTGCACGTCCATGCCGAACTGCGCGCGGCCGGTGATTTTTTCCGGCGAGTCCAGGCGCTTGGTCGGCTTGCCGATGATCTTCCAGTCCTTGGCGTCCTTCAGTTTCAGCGTGGACGGGTCGGGCGGATTGAGCTTGCCGGCCGCGTCCGCCAGTGCGCCATAGCGCAGGCGCTGGGTGCCGGCGATGACTTCGCCGTTCTCGGTGCGGATCTGTTCCACCGGCACATTGAAGTGCGTGGCGGCGGCCTGCACCAGCATGGCGCGCGCGGCGGCACCGGCTTGCCGGTAACGGTCGAATTCCGACGCGGTGGAGGTGGAACCGCCGGTACCCTGCATGCCGAACACGGGACTGAAGAAGGCGGGCGCCGCGGGTGCGTGTTCGGGCCGGATCTTCGACCAGTCGGCGTCGAGTTCCTCGGCGATCAGCATCGGCAACGCGGTCCAGATGCCCTGGCCCATTTCCGAATGCGAGAGCAGCACGGTGATGCTGTCGTCGGCGCTGATGCGCAGGAAGGCATTGGGCGCGAACGGCGCGACGGCCGCCGCAGCCGCGGGTTGCGCGGCCAGGCGTTTCGCGCCGGGGACGACGAAGCCGATCACCAGGCCACCGCCGACCAGTGCACCGGCCTTGAGGAACTGGCGTCGCGAATTGTTGTTGGTTTCAGCGTTCACGGTGGATCTCCGTTTCTATGTTTCCCTTCTCCCGCCGGCGACCAACGGGAGTGCAGGGCTGAGAAGGTGGCGCGAAGCGACGGATGAGGGTGCGGCGAAGCCATGATGATCTTGGACATTGCTGA
This sequence comes from uncultured Lysobacteraceae bacterium, assembly GCA_937897645.1. Classification (GTDB taxonomy): domain Bacteria; phylum Pseudomonadota; class Gammaproteobacteria; order Xanthomonadales; family Xanthomonadaceae; genus Pseudoxanthomonas_A. Next base: position 23,050 of record CALCNV010000009.1, on the reverse strand, counting down.
CTTCGCCGGACCCTCACCCCCAACCCCTCTCAGCCCTGCACACCCTTCGGGCGCCGGTGGGAGAGGGGCTCAATCAACCCTTGTCCAACTCCGCCGCACGATGCACCGCGGCGCGGATGCGCGGATAGGTGCCGCAGCGGCAGAGGTTGGCGGACAGTGCCTGGTCGATATCGGTGTCGCTGGGTGTCGGGATCACGGCCAGCAAGGCCACCGCCGACATGATCTGTCCGGACTGGCAATATCCACACTGCACAACGTCCAACTCGGCCCATGCCTGTTGCACGGGATGCTGGCCGTCGGTGGACAGGCCTTCGATGGTGGTGATCTTCTTTCCCGCCACTGCCGATACCGGGGTGATGCAGGCGCGCAACGGCGCGCCGTCGATATGTACGGTGCAGGCGCCGCATTGGGCGATGCCGCAACCGAACTTGGTGCCGGTGAGGTTCATCAGGTCGCGCAGGACCCAGAGCAGAGGCATGTCCGCAGGCGCATCGACTTCGCGCTCGGAACCGTTGACGTGCAATTTCATTGGGGAATCCCTGGCGACGGCTGGGGTGATCTGCACCTTACTACCGCCACCACGGGTTGCCAACCTTGCATGGCATGGTCCATCGTCTGTCGCCTATGAGCAGCCACCGACATCTCCTGGAAACCTCCGCAGTCGCGCACCAACGTGGGGATCCGGCGGCCTTGGCCGTGGTGATCGACACCGAAGGCTCGACCTATGTCAGTGCGGGTGCCATGGCCTTGTTCGGTGCGTGCGAAGGGCAGGTGGGTTGGTTGAGTGGCGGTTGCCTTGAACCTGAAATAGAACAGCGCGCGCGCGATGCCGTGGCGCAGTCGCGGATCGAGTGGATGGACATCGATACGCGCGAGGATGAAGACCTGATTGGCGGTTCCGCGCTGGGCTGTCGCGGGCGTCTGCGCCTCGCCTTGTTGCCGCTGGCGCAATTGCACGACTGGCCGGCGCTGGTGGAGGCCTGGCGTGAATCGCGCGAGCCGTTGCAGTTACAAATCGGCGTTGATGGCGATGTGTCGGCTGAGGTCGCTGGGTTGCTCAGGCAATGGCAGTTGCAAGTAGCAACGCACGACGCATCGGCGATGGAAAAGCGCGAATGGCAGGTGCAGGTCGCCGCACCGCCGCGTGTACTCGTATTCGGTGCAGGCCCGGAAACGCCGACGCTGTTGCCGTTGTTGCGCAGCCTGGGCTGGATGACGACGCTGGTCGAACGCCGCGCACGCTGGCAGGTGGAAGCACGGCATGCAGATCTGGTGATCGAAGCGTCGCCGGAGACTGCGTTGTCATCGCTCGATGCACGGCGGTTCGATGCGGCGCTGGTGATGAACCATAATTTCGAGATGGATCGTGAAGCGTTGTTTGCACTCGCGGGTGTCGATATTTCCTTCATCGGCCTGCTAGGACCGATGCGGCGCAAGGACGATCTGTTCCGCGTGCTGCCTGCCGCTGCACGCGACGCATTGCAGTCGCGGCTGCGTTCGCCGGTGGGCCTGAAGCTGGGCGGGCAGGGACCGGAAGCGATTGCGCTGAGCATTGCGGCGCAGCTGCAGGCTTACCGGTTCCCGCAATGAGCAGCTTGCCGCTTCCGCATGTGGCCGTGGTGCTGGCGGCGGGTGGCAGTCGCAGGCTGGGCCGATCCAAACAATTGCTGGCGCGCGATGGCGAAACGCTGGTGCATCGTGCGGTGCGCATGGCCTTGGCCACGCAGCCTGCGCGTGTGTTGTTGGTCGTGGGCGGCGATGCAGGTGCGGTGCGTGCTGCGGTGACGGATCTCGACGTGGAGGTCGTCTTCAACACGGCGTGGGAAGAAGGGCTCGCCAGTAGCGTGCGTGCGGCGGCGAGTGCGCTCGCGGGCAGCCAGATGCCTTGCCTGTTGCTGGGCTGCGACCAGCCGGCTTTGCAGGTGTCGCATTTGCGCGACTTGCTTGATGGCGCGTCTGTATCAGGTTCCGCATGTGCGGCGACCTTGCATGGTGAGGGGTTGGGGATTCCGGTGGTGGTCAGTCCGGTCGTGCTGGCTGCTGCACGCGATCTGGTGGGTGATCGTGGCTTGCGTGCAGTGCTGCAACGACTGCCGCGCGAATCGATATATTTGCTGGACGCCAGTGAATTGCAGTTCGACCTGGATACACCCGAGGATGTGCGTACCGCGGTTGAACGCGGATGGCTGGATAGATCCATTTGATCTTTGTAGATCCGAGCTTGCTCGGATGCTCTTGGTCGCCGGCTGAAAGCATCCGGGAAAGCTCGAATCTACAAAAAACAAGAACGTCATCCCGGCGAAAGCCGGGATCCATCTGTCAGTTCGACGGAACGCTGGGTCCCGGCTTTCGCCGGGATGACGATCTATCTATTCGTGTTTGTATGTCGGGCGAGCTCTTGATTTCATGCGAAGAACATCCGGCCGCGGTTGAGCGCGGATAGCTGGATAGATCCATTTGATCTTTGTAGATCCGAGCTTGCTCGGATGCTCTTGGTCGCCCGCTGAAAGCATCCGGGAAAGCTCGAATCTACAAAAAAAAAGAACGTCATCCCGGCTTTCGCCGCGATGACGATCTATCTATTCGTGTTTGTATGTCGGGCGAGCTCTTGATTTCATGCGAAGAACATCCGAGCAAGCTCGGATCTACAAAGAAGTGGCGATGTGAACCGTCGCCACTTCCATCAATCACGTCGCGCGCAGCGCTGCCGTCACCGGCAGGCGTGCCGCACGCAGTGCCGGGAACAGGCCGCCGACCAGGCCGATGCCCAGTGCCCACTTCAGGCCGGTCCACAACAGTTCCGGCGAGACCTTGAACTGGAACACGACCTGGCTGAAGTTCGCGCCCAGCGTCGCCACGCTGTAGCCGTTGAAGATCACCCAGGCCAGGAAACCGCCCAGCAATCCACCCAGCAGCGCGAGCAGCATGGTTTCCAGCATCACCGCCATCACCACCGGCGTGCCGCGGAAACCGATCGCACGCATGGTCGCGATTTCGCGCGCGCGTCCTGCGACGGCGGCGTACATGGTGTTCAACGCGCCGAACACCGCGCCGATCGCCATGATGGTGCCGATCACCGTGCCCAGGATCTTGATCAGCTTGGCCAGGCCGGCCGACTGCTTGCTGTAGTAGTCGCGCGTGGTCGCGGCATCCAGCTTCAGGCGCGGATCGTTGGCCAGTGCGTCGGTCAACTGCTTGAAGCCGGTCTTGCCTTCCACGCCGACGGTGACCGACTGGTACGCACGGCGATCGTAGGCGGACGACAGCGTTTCGATGTCCGTCCACAACTCCGAGTCGTGTGCGTCACCGGAGGCGAACACACCGACCACCGTCCATTCCTGGTTGCCCAGCTTGACGGTCTTGCCCACGTCCATGCCGCGGTACTGGTTCTTCGCGCCCTGGCCGACGATCAGTTCGCGCAGGCCCACATTGAACTTGCGTCCTTCGATGATCTTCACCTGTGGACGGATCGCCCATGCGGCATCGCTGACGCCACGGAACTGCGCGTTGGCATCTTCGCCGCTGCTCGCCGTGGGCAGGTTGACCACCTGCGACAGTTCGGGCGAAAGGATCGGCTTGCCACTCGCGTCCTTGCGGATGCCGGCCAGCGTGCCCAGCAAAGGCACCTGGTCGCGCGTGATCACCGAATTGGTTTCCGCCTGCGAACCACCGCGCAGGATGATCGCAGTGTTGTCGCTACCGGTCTGTTTCAGCGTGGCGGAAAAACCTTCGCCCATCGCCAGCATCGCCACCAGCACGCCGACCACGCCGGCGATGCCGACGATGATCACGCTGGACGCACCCCAGCGCTGCGGCAGGCTGGCGATGCCGATGCGGGCAGCGGCCAGCGCCAGGCGTCCGGTGCGCGTGAAGGCCAGCCACAGGCCCAGCAGCACGGCGACCGCAAGGACGCCTTGCCACGGCAGCATGATCCAGACCACCAGGCCCACCACCAGCAGCACGATGGACAGCAGGTTCCACAACCATTGTTTGTTCTTCATGGGATTCTCCTTAGCGTCCGGCCAGCGCATCGACGATCTTCAAGCGCATCGCGCGCATCGCCGGCAACGCGCCGACCACGATGCCGATGCCTACCATCAGGGCCAGCCCGACGAACCAGGTTTCCTTGGGGATGCCGCCCAGCGCGATCATGCCGCCACTCATCGCACTTACCGCTGGAATGATGATCGCCGCCAGGCCCATGCCGATCACGCCGCCGAGCACGATCAACAGCACCGATTCCACCAACACCAAGGTCAGCACCGTGCCGTTGGTGAAGCCCAGCGTCTTCAACACCGCCAACTCCGGGATGCGGTCACGCACTGCCTGCGCCATGGTGTTGCCGGTCAGCAGCACCAGGGTGAAGAACACCGCCGCCATGATCGCGGTCACGATCAGGCCGATGTCCGCGAACTGCTTGGCGAAGGACTGGTTGAACGCCTGTTCGGTCTGGGTCTTGGTTTCGTGGTCGGAGTTCAGCGAGATGGCGTCGATGGCCTTGGCCACGCGCGAGGCATGGTCCATGTTGTCCAGCTTCACCATGTACCAGCCGACGTTGCCATTGACGTACTGGTTGGCTTCATCGAAGTATTTCCAGTGGAACACCAGCGTGTTCTCTTCGCCCTTGCGCTTGTCATCCGCCACTTCGAAGATGCCGCTGAGCTTGAGCGGCCAGGCGTTGCTGCCGTCCTTCTGCGGAAAGATGGTCGCCTGCAGGGGAATGGTGTCGCCGACTTTCCAGCCATGGCGCTTGGCCAGGTTCGCGCCGACGATGGCGCCGGTACGCTCGTTTTGCCAGGCCTTCAGCTGTTCCGGCTTGACCACGTACTCCGGGTACATCTCGAAGTAATCCGGGCTGACGGAAAAGTTCGGGAAGAAGTTCTTCGGATCCTGGTAGATGCCGCCGAACCAGGCCGCATACGCAGTCTTCTTCACGCCGGGCGTCGATTGGATCTGCGGCAGCAGGCTGTAGGGCAGCATCTGCGTGATCGACAGCCGCGAGGCCACGACCAGGCGATCCGCACCGGCTACGCTGCCGCCGCTGTTGAAGGCCACGCGCACCGAATCCAGCAGTCCGAACAGCAGGAACGCGGCGATCACTGACAACAAAGTCAGGAACGTGCGCGTCTTGCTGCGGAACAGGGCGGACCAGATGAGGGAGAAATATTTCATGTGTGTCTCCAGTAGGGAGCTTGAAGCCAAGAAGTGAGTGGAGAGGAGTGAGGAGTGAGTAGGGGAAGAAGCGTGCTTTTACTCACTTCTCACTCCTCTCCACTCACTCCTGCCCTTCGCCATTTGCTCCTCGCTCAGTGCGCCGGCGTGTCCGCCAGTTCGCCCTTGTCCAGGTGGATGGTGTGGGTCGCGTACTCGGCGGCCTTCGGGTCGTGGGTGACCATGATGATGGTCTTGCCGTGTTCCTTGTTAAGCAGCTGCAGCAGGCCCAGCACTTCTTCGGCGGACTGGCGGTCGAGGTCGCCGGTAGGTTCGTCGCAGATCAGGAAGGTCGGGTCGGACACGATCGCGCGTGCAATCGCGACGCGCTGTTGCTGGCCGCCGGAGAGTTCGTTGGGGCGGTGCGATCCGCGATCCGCCAGGCCGACCAGGCTGAGTGCGATTTCGGCGCGACGCTTGCGGTCGGCGGCGCCCAGCTTGGTCAGCAGCAGCGGCAGTTCGACGTTCTTCTGCGCGGTCAGGGTAGGCATGAGGTTGTAGAACTGGAACACGAAGCCGACGTGCTGGCTGCGCCAGTGGGCGAGCTGGCCGTCGCTGAACTGGTCGATGCGCTGGCCTTCGATCTCGATCTCGCCGCTGGTGGGCGTATCCAGTCCGCCAATGAGGTTGAGCAGGGTGGTCTTGCCGGAGCCGGAGGGTCCCATCAGGGCAACGAAGTCGCCGTGCGGGATTTCTAGGTCCAGGCCGTGCAGGACGTGGACTTTTTCGGGGCCACGCTGGTAGGTCATGACCAGGTTGCGGATGGAGACGAGTGAGGACATGTGTGTTTTCCTTTGAACCAGTCGGATTTTTTTCTAGCCGTCATCCCAGCGCAAGCTGGGATCCATCTTGATCTTGCTTCTGCTCTTGCTTCTGCTCTCGCTTTTGCTCTTGCCTTGCTGCTGCCTTGCCGTTGCCTTGCTCCAGCTTTGCTTCTGCTCCAGCGTTGCTCTTGCTTTGGCCTCCTCCCTTGCGAAGCAGGGGAGGATTGAGGAGGGGTGCTTTTGATCTTGCTTTGTTCTTTGTTCTGCTCTTGCTTACGCAAAAAGCGTTTACCAGCTTCGCTGTTGAAAAGCACTTCGCGCTTTGCGCGAGTCACCCTTCGACAAGCTCAGGGCATGCTTTTCTTTGAACGGTAAAGAAAAGTAACCAAAAGAAAGCCACCCTGCGTCGCGCCCAACGATGGAGCCGTTGGGTTCGCAAGTGGGCCGGGAATTTCCGTAAGACACATCCCCGTATCAAGTACGGGGCAGGCTCTGTGTCTACGGAAACGACGCACATCCATGTGCGCCGCCCCTGCGGGGTTTGTCCCGACCCACTTGCCGCGTCTCACGGGGAATGGGGCAATGGAGAAGCAGCAAGATCAAGATCAAGAGCAAGAGCAAGAGCAAGAGCAAGAGCAAGAGCAAGAGCAAGAGCACCCCTCCTCAGTCCTCCCCTGCTTCGCAAGGGAGGAGGCCAAACCAAGAACCAAGAACCAAGAACCAAGAACCAAGAACCAAGAACCAAGAACCAAGAGCCCTCTTCCGTTGTTCGCGTCACAGTGAAAGAAATCACGCCGCGATCCATCTACTCCTGAAGCTAACTCGCCTGCTGACTCGCCTCCGACTCCCGGTACCCCTCAAGGAACCCACCCACCAGGCTGTCCACGGCTGCCGACATGAACAGGATGATGGCGGCGCTCAGCATCACGTTGCGGTTGCGGCTGCGGTAGCCCACTACCAGCAGCACCAGGCCGATCAGGAACAGGGTGATTTCAATGTAGTACATGGGCTCTCCTTGCTCGGAGCGTCATTCGGCGGCGTCCTCCGCCATCTTCACTTTCATGCCGTCCTTCAGCGCCTCCGTTGGATTGAGCACCACCGATTCGCCTGCGGACAGGCCTTGCAGTACCTGGCGGTCTTCGCCCATCTCGCGACCCAGCTTGACGCTGCGCTGCTCGACGGTGTCGTCATCACCCACTACGAACACGACATCGGCCTCGCCGCGCGACACGATGGCCATCGCGGGGGCGCGCACGCCTTCGTTCTTCTTTTCCGCGCCGGCGGGCTTGGCGGCTTCCAGGAAGCTGACCTTCACGCCCATGTCCGGCACGATGCGCGGGTCCTTCACGTCCAGCGCCACGCGTACCTTCACCGTGGCCTTGCTGCGGTCAGCGGTGGGGATGATGGCGATGACTTCGCCGGGGATCTTCCAGTCCTGGTACGCATTCAAGGTGGCCTCGATGGGCATCTTCGGCTGCACGCGGCCGATGAACTGTTCGCCCACTTCCACTTCCACTTCCAGCGAATCCATGTCGACGATGGTGCCGATGCCGGTGCGGGTGAAGCCACCGCCCGCGGAGAGCGGCGACACGATTTCGCCGGGCTGCGCGGCCTTGGCGATGACCACGCCGGCGAACGGCGCACGCACGATGGTGTTGTCGACCTGGTCGCCGGCGATGCTGAGCTGGTCCTGCGCGACCTGCACGTTGCGCTGGCTGCTGACCAGTTGCGCGCGCAGGGAATCGCGCTGGGCGATGGCCTGGTCGTACTGCGACTTCGACACCAGCTGTTGCTTGACCAGCGAGCCGAGGCGGGTGGCGTTGGCTTCGGCTTCGCGCAACTGCGCCTGCACGCCGTTCACCTGGCTGCGGCTGGCATACAACTGCGAGGTGTACAGGCGGCGCTGTGCATCGGCGTCGACGGGATCCAGGCGGGCCATGACCTGGCCGGACTCGACGCGCTGGCCTTCCTCGATCAGCACTTCCTTGACCCGGCCGGTGATCTTGGACGACACCGTGGCCATGCGCCGCGCGACCACGTAACCGCTGGCATCCAGCACCGAGGCCGAGGTGGTGCCCGCGTTGATGGCCGCGGTGGGCGCGGTGCTGACTTCGATGGCCTTGTCACGACCAAACAGGAACCAGCCCGCGGCCAGCAGCAGCGCCACCACCACGGCAATCGCCAGGCCGGTCCACAGCCCGCGACGCGACGGTGGCGGTGCAGGCGGTGCCTTGCGGTCGATGCGGAGTTCTTTGAGCAGTTCGGCGGACGTATTCATCAGGTAACCAGACGGGGCAGGGCGGAGAGTGTGACCGGCAAGGGTAACCGAGCCCAGTTGCCGGAAGTCACTTTCTGCGGTTCCCGTCGCAAGGAAAGGGTTGGAGCGGAATGCGACGGTGGCCAGCTTGCCTTCCGCCGCCGCCACGGGCCAGTGACAGCTGTCACCTGCTTCGACTGATGGCTGGCACTGCCATGCATGGGCCACGACGCCCAGCATGGCCGCACTTCCCACAGAGCGCCCGCCATGTCCGATCCTTCCCCCGTCCTTGCCCGCCTGCGCAGTGCGCGCAAGTCGTATGGAACACTGCTCGCCCTCGACGACATGGACCTGCAGTTGCGCAGCGGCCAGGTACTGGCCCTGCTCGGCGCGAATGGCGCAGGCAAGAGCACCGCGGTCTCGGTGATGCTGGGCCTGGTCGAAGCGGACCAGGGCGAGGCCACCCTGCTGGGCCAGCATCCACACGCCATGGACGCGCGTCGCCGCACCGGCGTGATGCTGCAGTCCACCACCCTACCGGACACGCTGCAGGTCGGCGAGTTGCTGGCGATGACGCGCGGCTATTACACGCAGCCCTTGAGCGTGGCCGATTGCGTGGCGATGGCCGGGCTCGACGGCCTGCTCGATCGCCGCTACGGGAAACTCTCCGGCGGGCAGCAGCGGCGCGTGCAGTTCGCGCTGGCCATCTGCGGGCGGCCGCAGGTGTTGTTCCTGGATGAACCCACCACCGGCCTCGACATCGAAGCACGCCAGCAGATGTGGTCCGCGATACGCGAACGCGCGGCCGCCGGTTGCGCGGTGCTGCTGACCACGCACTACCTGGAAGAAGCCGAAGCGCTGGCCGACCATGTGGTGGTCATGCAGGCCGGTCGCACGCTGGCCGAAGGCAGCGTCGAGCAGATCCGCGAACGCGTGCTGCAGCGGCGCATCCGCTGCCATACGCGCGCGGACGCAGGCGCCATCGCGGCATGGCCGGGCGTGCGCCGCGTGCAGCGCGACGGCAACGTGGTGGAAATACAGGCCGAACCGGTGGAGCCGGTGGTCGCGCGCCTGCTGGCCGAAGATCCCCACTTGTCCGCACTCGAAGTCCACCGCGCCGGCCTGGCCGACGCCTTCCTTGAAATCACCCGCAACGCGGAGGCCGCATGAACGCACTCGTCCCCACTGGATTCTCCACGCGCGCCATGCTGGCCTTGTACCTGCGCGAAGCGAAGTACGAATTCCTGCGCGTGCTGCGCACGCCGGCCTTCAGCGTGCCCACGCTGGTGTTCGCGCCGATGTTCTACGTGCTGTTCGGCGTGCTGCTCAACCACGGCAACGCGCAGGCCGCCAGCTACCTGATGGTGACCTACACCGTGTTCGGGGTGATGGGGCCGGGCCTGTTCGGCTTCGGCGTGGGCCTGGCCATGGATCGCGAGCGCGGCCTGCTGACGCTCAAGCGCGTGCAGCCGGTGCCGCCGCTGGCGCCCTTGCTGGCCAAGGTGGGCATGGCGATGGTGTTCGCCGCGATCATCGGCGTGCTGCTGCTGGTGCTGGGCATGACCCTGGGCGGCGTGGCCATGACGGCGTCGCAGGTGGCGCTGCTGCTGTGCGTCGCGGTGCTGGGCGTGGTGCCGTTCTGCGCGCTGGGCCTGCTCATCGGCACCCTGGTCAGCGGCAATGCCGCGCCGGCCGTGGTCAACCTGGTGTACATGCCGATGGCCTTGCTGTCGGGGCTGTGGCTGCCGCTGCGCATGTTGCCGGAGGTGGTGCAGCAGGTGGCACCGCTGTGGCCGGCCTGGCACCTCGGGCAGTTGGGACTGAAGATCGTCGACCAGGATTCAGGCACGCCCATCTGGATGCACGTGGCGGTACTGCTGGGCTTCTCGGCGATATGCTTGTTCCTGGCGCAACGTCGCCTGCAACGCGCCTGAGGAAGTCGTGACCATCGCCCCGTTCCGCCAATCGCTACGGCACCTGTTCCGCACCACGCCGGATTCGCTGGTGTGCAAGCAGCGCGAAAACCCCGACCCCAGCCTGGGCTGGTTCCCGTGGATCAACCTGGTCTGGTCGGTGTGGCTGTTCGTGACCCCGTTCTACGCCACCGATTTCTACGACCAGTGGCTGTGGCCCACGCTGGCCAGCTACGCGGTGTTCCTGGTGCTGTTCCAGCGCTTCCATTACGGAAGCCAGCGCTTGCCCATCGTGTTGGCCATCGCCGCGCTGGGTTTCATCCTGCTGCCGTGGAACCCGGGCTCGCAGAGTTACATCATCTATGCGTGCGCGTTCTTCCCGTTCTGCATGCGCCCGCGCGCGATGATGCTGTCGATCCTGGCCTTGCTGGCGCTGTTTGCGGTCGCCTGGCATGCGATGGGCATCCCCATGATCTACATGATCAGCGCGGCGATCGCGGGTCCGGTGGTGGGCCTGTTCAACATCGGCATGCGCCAGAAGATGCGCGCCGACGCGCAGTTGCGTTTGAGCCACGACGAAGTGCGGCGCCTGGCCGCGCTGGCCGAACGCGAACGCATCGGCCGCGACCTGCACGACCTGCTGGGCCACACGCTGTCATTGGTGGCATTGAAGTCGGATCTCGCGGGTCGTTTGCTCGAACGCGACCCGGCCGCGGCACGCCGCGAGATCGACGATGTCAGCCGCGTCTCGCGCGATGCGCTGGCGCAGGTGCGGCGCGCGGTCAGCGGCATCCGCGCGGCCGGCATCGCGGCGGAACTGGCATCGGCCAAACTCCTGCTGGAAACCGATGGCGTGGCCTTCGACTACCGTTTCGACGAATCTTTCGGCAGCAGCGCCTTGCCGCCTGGCGTGGAGAGCGCCTTGGCGTTGACGGTGCGCGAAGCCGCGACCAACATCCAGCGCCACGCGCGTGCGCAACATGCGCAGGCGAGTTTCGGCATGGAAGGTGGCGACGCGGTGCTGCGCATCGACGACGACGGTCGTGGTGGCGCGCTCGTCCCGGGCAACGGTCTGTGCGGCATGCGCGAACGTATCGAAGGCGTGCACGGAAGCCTGCGCATCGATGCCGGTGCCGGCCGTGGCACGCGGGTCGAAGTGCGGGTGCCGCTGGCGGCGAACGACGACGTGCCCCTGTAGGAGCGGGCCTTGCCCGCGATGCTTTTTCTGTCAACTCAATTGCCACGCCCGGCAGGTCGATCAAGCGCATCGCGGGCAGGGCCCGCTCCTACGCAGGCATGGCGGTTTGCTAAGGTGCCGGCCATGACGACGACGCTGGCCTGCCGATGATCCGCATCCTGATTGCCGAGGACCAGGCGATGCTGCGTGGCGCATTGACCGCGCTGCTTGGCATGGAGAGTGACATCGAAGTGCTTGGCGCGGCACCTGACGGCGAAACCGCGTGGCGCGAATTGCAGAAGCTCAAGCCGGATTTGCTGGTCACGGACATCGAGATGCCAGGCCTGACCGGACTGGAACTCGCGCAGCGCATCCAGCGCCAGGCCTTGCCGATCAAGGTGGTGATCGTCACCACCTTCGCGCGCGCCGGCTTCCTGCGTCGCGCGCTGGAAGCGGGCGTGTCCGGCTACCTGTTGAAAGATGCACCGGCCGAACAATTGGCGGATGCCTTGCGGCAGGTGCATCGCGGTGGCCGCGCCATCGATCCGCAGCTTGCACTGGATGCCTGGAGCGAGGCCGACCCGCTCAACGAGCGCGAACGCAAAGTGCTGCGGATGGCGGGCGAGGGCATGTCCGCCGGCGACATCGCCACGCAACTCAACCTCTCGCACGGCACGGTGCGCAACTACCTGTCGGAAGCCATCGGCAAACTCGGCGTCGCCAACCGCATCGAGGCCTATCGGCTCGCACGGCAGAAGGGCTGGTTGTAACGTAGGGTGGGCCTAGGCCCACCACCACCATCCCCACGCTTGCGATGGCAATGAGACGGAGCGGCATGGGCATTGGCAATCCTTTCTCCCAAAGCCGAGGCGAGGTTTTGGATGGCAATGGTGGGCCAAGGCCCACCCTACGCCTCGGTCCGGGATGGAATAATTTCCAGCAACAATGCAACTGCGTTCCAGCGTCATCGCAGCGTGCAGATGGCAATGGTGGGCCAAGGCCCACCCTAGGCGCTTGATCTTGTGGGAGGGGCTTCAGCCCCGACGCTCTTGCTCCCAGAAATGAGCGTCGGGGCTGAAGCCCCTCCCACAGGGGCGAGCGGGTTTTTCGCTAGGGCTTCATCGCGACTTACGTCGCTCCCACAGGAATGTGGTCAGGCGCGGTAACGCGCCTTCAACATCTCGAACGCGGCACGCAGGGCCATGGCTTCGCCGCCGGGTGGGCGGCCGGGGCGGTCGCTGTCGTTCCAGGAATACACGTCCAGGTGCGCCCACTTCTGCGATGCGGGCACGAAGCGTTCCAGGTACAGCGCCGCGGTGACCGCGCCGGCCATGCGCGAGCCGGCATTGGCCATGTCGGCGATGTGGCTGTTGAGGAAGCGCAGGTACGGGCGCCACAGCGGCATGCGCCATAGCGGATCGCGCATGCGTTCGCCGGCGCTGATCCAGTCGTTGGCCAGCACGTCGTCGTTGGAGAACAGCGCCGGCAGGTCCGGTCCCAGCGCGATGCGCGCTGCACCGGTGAGCGTGGCGAAATCCAGCACGATGTCCGGCTGCTGTTCACCGGCGTAGGTCAGCGCATCGCACAGGACCACGCGGCCTTCCGCATCGGTGTTGTCGATCTCGATGCTCAGTCCCTGGCGCGTGGCGATGATTTCGCCCGGGCGGAATGCATCCGGGCCGATCGCGTTCTCCACCGCCGGCACCAGCACGGTGAGGCGCAGCGGAAGCTTGCGCGCCATGACCAGTTCGGCCAGCGCCAGCGCATGCGCCGCGCCGCCCATGTCCTTCTTCATGTTGCGCATGCCATCGGCGGGTTTGATGTCCAGGCCGCCGGTGTCGAAACACACGCCCTTGCCGACCAGCGCCACGTGCGGCAGTCCGCTTGCGCCCCAGCGCAGCGCGATCAGCCGCGGCGCACGGTGCGAGGCGCGGCCGACGGCATGGATGGCCGGGAAATTCTGCTTCAGCAAATCATCGCCCGCGATGACTTCGATCTGCGCGCCATGCTGCTCCGCCATCTGGCGCGCCACTTTCTCGAGATCACCGGGGCCCATGTGTTCGGTCGGCGTGTTGACCAGGTCGCGCACGCGCACGCAGGCGGCGAGCACGTCGAGGGCTTCGGCGTCGGCACTGATGGCGTCCAGCAGCAGGCGTGCCGGCGTACGCATCAGCTTGCGGTAGCGGTCGAAGCGGTAGCTGCCCAGGCCCCAGCCGAGCTGCAGCGCGATGCGCGCGTCATCGTCCAGCGCCGATGCCAAGGTCCAGTCACCCGGCGGCAAACCGTGTGGCGCATGTGCATACGAATACGGATCCAGCGCGTCGCCCACGCCGAGCACCGCGCCGGCGATGCCGTGTTCGCCCGGCAGCAGGATCACCGAGCCGGGCGCGGCGCTGAAGCCTTGCGCGTCCAGCCACGCCTGCACGGCGATGGGCTGTGCCGCGCGCCATTCGCCGAATTGGGTGCGTTCCAGCACGTGCAGTGGCCGTGCGGAGCTGGCGTCGTCGGTGAATCCGTGTGGCAGCTTCATGCAGCGACGTGCTCCGTGGTGGCGGGTTGGGTGGCATCAAGCCAGTCGGCGAGTGCGGTGAGGGTGGTGAATTCCAGGTCCGGGCGCAGCGTGGCGTGGGTCCAGGATTGTGCTTCGCGGTTGATCCAGCAACTGCGCAGGCCTGCACGCGTGGCGCCGATCACGTCCATCTCGATGTGGTCGCCGACGTGCAGCACTTCCGCATGCGCCACGCCCAGTTGTGCGCAGGCGGCGTGGAAGATGCTGGCTTCCGGCTTGGCCGCGCCGTGTTCGCGCGAGTGCACCTGGTGCTTGAACAGATGGCCCAGGCCGATGCGCTGCAGGTCGGCGTTGCCGTTGGTCACCGCGGCCACGGGCAGGCGCGCGGCGATGCGCTCCAGCGCGGCCAGTGTATCGGGGTAGTACTGCACCTGGTTACGCGCGGCGTAGAAGATTTCATACGCCGGTTCCAGCAGCGCCATGTCCGCGCCACTTTCGCGCAGGGCATGCTCCAGGGTCATCCGGCGCAGCTGCGACATGTCGTGGTGCAGCTGCGGGTTCTCGCGGAATACCTGCTCGCGCACCGCGCGCATGGTTTCGACGGGGAAGCGTTCGGCCGTGGCCGGGCTGTGTTCGCGCAACCACGCGTCCAGCACCACTTCGATGCGCGCACCAATCGGCGCGAACGGCCACAAGGTGTCGTCGAGGTCCAGGGTGATGGCGCGGATGGGGAAGCTCACGCCTGCATTCTAGCGGGGCCACGGGTGGGTGGCACGAAGGAGGGCGTTCCCGAGCCCCCTGCTTTTAGCCTCCCCCTTTGCAAAAGGGGGACTGAGGGGGATTTGCTCTTGCTCCTGCTTTTAAGGCTTTGCAAGCCAAAGCAACAGCAAGAGCAAATCCCCCGTAGCCCCCTTTGTCAAAGGGGGCGAAGCAAGGGCAAGAGCGAAAACCCACAACCAACAACCAAGAATCAACAACCAAGAATCAACAACCAAGAATCAACAACCAAGAACCAAGAACCAAGAACCAGGAACCAAGAACCAAGAACCAAGAACCAAGAACCAAGAACCAAAGCCCCTCACTCCAACAGCCGCGCCCACCCTTCCAAACCTTCCACCCTTGCCAGCACCAGCTTCACGCAGACCAGTAGCGGCACGGCCAGCAGCAGGCCGGCGATGCCCCATAGCCAGCCGAATACCATCAGGGCCAGGATCAGGATCAAGGGCGACAGCGCCATGCGCCGGCCCAGCACGATGGGGGTGATGAACTGGCCTTCCAGCGTGTGCAGCACCAGGTAGATCAATGCCGGCAGCACCGACATCCACGGGTCTTTGAAGGTCACGAAGCCCATCAGCAGCATCAGGCCCATGCCGATCAGCGGGCCCACGTACGGCGCGAAGTTGAGCACCGCCACCACCGTGCCCCACATCAGGGCCTCGGGCAGGGGCATCTCCAGCGCGAACAGGATGCCGGCGAACAACAGGCCCATCAGCACGTTGATGATGCTGATGGTCAACACGTAGCGCGAGATCTCATGCTCGATCGACTGCATCAGCTCCACGGTGAATTTCTTCTGCTGCCGCCCGGGCAACAGGGCAATCGCATTGCGCTGCAGGTTCTCGCCGTAGACCATGAAGAACAGGGTCAGCAGCACCACCGCCAGCACCGAGGCCAGCATGCGCGGCGTGGTGGTCAAGGCCTTGTACGGATCGTCCACCTGGGTGCGCACCACTTCCACCCGCTTGGCGGTTTCACCGCCGGCGGCGCGCGCGATGTTCTGCGCGGCGAGGTTCGCGTCCTGCATCGGCTTGGCCATCTGCCGCAGCTTGGGGGTGAGCTGGCGCAGTTCCTTGGGCACTTCGCGGATCCAGTCGCTGGCCGGTTCCACCAGTTGGGTGCCCAACGCGATCGCAGCCGACAGGCCGCCCGCCACCACCAGCAAGGCGGCGAGGAAGCGCGGTACGTGCACGCGCCGCAACATGCGGATGATGGGGTTGCCCACCAGCGCGAAGAACATGCCCAGCAGGATCGGCAGTAGCAGGCCCTGCGCGGCCCACAGCGTGTAGCCGACGGCCAGCGAGGCCAGCACGAGCAATGCGGTGGAGGCGCGCGGGCGGCGTGGGCCAGGGGCGGGCTCGGCGCTGGCGTCGGGGGCTACGGGATCGCTGGAGGGAATGCTCAAAGGCCGGGCTCGTGCAAGAAAGGGATTACGGAGACAAACAGGAAACCACGACAGCCAGCAAACCTGTGGGAGCGTCGTCCCGGCGCGAGCTCCTCACTCGGGCCACTGCATGAAGGCATGGTTGGAACAGAAGCAAGCGCTCGCGGCGGGACGCCGCTCCCACGTGTGTGGGAAGTTCAGTGTTCCGACATCTCGGTCGCGGCCTCGGCAGGGCGCGGCGCGATGGGGTCGGGTTGCGTATGGGGTGCGGTGGCCACGCCTGCGTTTTCAGCGACCTGCTCCGCGCTGTCCGCGGCGTCCCCGGCCTGCTGCGCGGCGACCGTCGCCTGCGCCGTCGCGAACAAGCCCGACACCGCGCTGACCATCTGCAGCATGCGTGCGCCACTCAGCGCGCGCAGCGGTTCGGCGCGACCGGACACGAAGCCGGCCACCAGGCCCGCGCTGATGATGCGCAGCGGCGTCCAGCCTTGGCGCCAGACCTGCCTGAGGTGCTGGTAGCTGGTGGCCACGCCGCGCTCGCGCGCTTCCAACACGTCCTCGGCGCGCTTCACCTTGGCGATCAATTGTTCGAAGGTGACGTTCTGGTTCGGCTCTTTCATGGCGGCGTCACCCGCACGCCCACGTCGCCGTGTGGTGGCTTGCCGTCGGAATCGCTGGGCGGCGCGTTCTCGGTGCGTTCGCGGGTGGACTCCGGCGAACCGGGATCCGGGGTGAAGTCCGCCAGTTCGCCGATGCCCAGGCGCGCCAGCTGGCGGCGCGTGGCCTGCATGCGGGTGTGGTCGAAGTAACGGTCCGCTTGCCACGCCGCCCACACCGTCACGGCGCCGCTCAGCAGTGCGCCGATCAGCAGCGCAGCACCCAGCGGCAAACCCAGCTGGCGACTCAGGAACACGATCAGCGCAGCCATCAACAACAACCAGCACGAGGCGCCGAACACGATCGCCACCCCGGTCAGCGCCATCGCCCGGCCGAACGCGCTACGCGCCAGCGACACATCGGCCGCCACCAGCGTGCGGAAGGCTTTCGCCGCGTTGCCGGCTTCGCTCAGCCCGGCGCGCGCGGCGGCACCGACCTCGCGGATCGCTTCGCCCAGGTCGGGCGCTGCACTGCCGTCGCCAGCGCTGCCGTCGCCAGCATGCTCGCCGCGGTCGCGGGGTTCACTCACGCGGGCGGCTTACTTGTCGCCGCCGCCACTGCGCGCCAGCTTGGCGATGATCCAGCCCGCGGCGAAGGCCACGCCGAACGACGCCAGCGGACGTTCGCGGATCAGGTCGGCGGCGCTGTCGATCAGGTCGCGGCCCTTGTCCATCAGCGCATCCACCTGTTCCTTGGCGGCGGCACCGCCGTGTTCGGCCGCGGCCAGCCCAGACAGCGCGCTGTCGGCCAGCTCGGCGGTGACGTTGGCCTTGCCCAGTTTCAATTCGTCGCCGGCGGAACCGGCAGCGCCCTTGAGTGCTTCGCCGGCCGCGCTGGCGGCGGACTTCAGGTGCGAACCGGCTTCGCTCAAATTGCTCTTCACGGCATCGGTAGCAGTCGGGGTGTTCATCGTCATCTCCTTCGTGGGAAAGGCAGGACGCGCCTTTTCAGAGCGCTATCTATAACAGGTCGTCATTAAGAGCCCGTCAGTGTGCGAACGACGCTGCACGATTGCCCGCGCCGCTCACTGCACCTGCAGGTTGCCGCGCGCGTTGCCGCGCATGACCTGCAGCACCAGCACCTCGGGCTTGCTGGCGAAGCTGGCCTGGAAACCGGCCAGGTCGTCGAACTTGCCGGTGGTCGCTTCCAGCACCACGTCGCCGGGTTGCAACCGATTCTGCGCCGCACGGCTGCCGCGCGCCACGTCCTTCACCAGCACGCCGTCCAGGCCCGAACTGCGCAGTGCCTCCGGCAATTCGGCGAAGGTGGCGCCGGCCAGGCGCGCATCCAGCGCCGCGCCGGCCACCGACCTGGCCTGTTCCTTCAACGCCGCGCGCACGGTCATGGCCTTGCCGTCGCGGCGCACGTCCAGCGCCAGCGTGCTGCCGACCGGCTGCAGGCCTTCGTAGTTGTGCAGGGCGTCGGCGCTGTCGATGCGCTGGCCGTTGGCGGCCACGATCACGTCGCCCGTTTTCAGCCCGGCCGCGGCCGCGCCGGAACCCGCATAGATCCGCGTCACCACGGCGCCGCGCATGTCGGGCAGGCCCAGGCCGCTGGCCAGTTCCGGGGTCAGGGTCTGCGATTCCAGGCCCAGGGTGCCGCGGATCACCACGCCGTCGTTCTTCAGCAACTGGTCCACCACGTCGCGCGCCAGGTTCGAAGGAATGGCCAGGCCCAGGCCGATGTTGCCGGCCATGCTGCCCTGCGGGTTGAGGCTGGCGGTGTTGATGCCGACCAGCTGGCCCTGCAGGTTGACCAGCGCGCCGCCGGAATTGCCGGGGTTGATCGAGGCGTCGGTCTGGATGAAGTTCTGCAGGCCCAGCCCGCGGATGCCGCTGCGGCCCACCGCCGAGACGATGCCCGAAGTCACCGTCTGGCTCAGGCCGAACGGGTTGCCGATGGCCACCACGAAATCACCCACGTTCAAGGCGCCGCTGTCGGCCAGCGGGATCGCCGACAACTTGTCGGCGGGAATACGGATCAGGGCCACATCGGTGTCTGCGTCCGAGCCCAGGAACTCGGCCTTCAGCGTGCGCCCGTCGGCCAGGGTCACCGACACGTCGTCGGCGTTCTCGATCACGTGGTGGTTGGTCAGCACGTAGCCCTTGGCGGCGTCGATGATCACCCCCGAGCCCAGCGACTGGTTGATCTTTTCCTTGGGGATCTGCGGGAACATGCGGCGGAAGAACGGGTCGTCCGCGAACGGGCTGCGCACGCGCACCACCTGCTTGGTGTTGACGCTCACCACGGCCGGCATGACTTTCTGCAGCATCGGCGCCAGCGAGGGCAGCGTCTGGCCGTCCACGGCCACCGGCAGCGCCCCCAGCGCCGGCACCAGGGTCGGGGCAGCGGCACCGGCGGGTGCCGCTTCGGCGGGCGTATCGAACACGGCCCGCAGGCCGGTGGCGGCAAAGCCACCGAAGGCGGCGGCAACGGTCAGGGCAAGCAGGGTCGGGAGCGGGCGCATGGGTGGCTCTGGGGCGAGTACGGGGGGAAGGTCCGGGGGCAAGCGATGGAAGGCCGGCGTGGCCTACTGCCCACCCGCCGCACCCATCACTTATATGAACAGGACCAGTGTGCTTGGCATCGCTTAAACCGCCAATGAAGTCGTCCCGGCCTCCCCGCGAAAGATGAACAGGGCGAGTCAGCCGATTGTTGGCGATTGGACCTTTTTTCCGTTGACAGCCCGGTTCGGCCGGCGTAGTTTGCAGCCTTCGCACCAGCCACTAGATATAGCGGTCTTGTGCGAAACAGGCCCAAGCAGTAGGGTTTTTCTTGGGAATCCGGCGTTTTGGGGAAAGCGCATGAAAACAAGGATGACAGTGGGTTTACAGGCCCTGGATCACACTTCCGGACCGGTCACGTGGCGTGTTTTTTGCCGGCGTGCGTCCCGTCGTCGTCCAGCGCCTGCCCATCGGGCTGCACACGCACCAGGCGGCATGACCGTCCGGGCACATAACAACCACTGACAAGCAACAAACCGGGAGAGCAACACACAATGAGCACGGTGCGCCTCGAGGCGATCAAACAAGACGAAGCTGCAGGATCCCTGGTTCCCATGCAGCCGGCCTCGCAAGACATCTGGGACAAGAAGTACCGCCTGAAGACCAAGCAGGGCGAGGCGATCGACGAAGACATCGACGCCACCTACCAGCGCGTCGCGCGCGCGCTGGCCGATGCCGAACCCACCGCCGAGAAGCGCGCCTACTGGGGCGAACGCTTCGCCTGGGCGCTGCGCCGCGGGGCCATTCCCGCCGGCCGCATCACCAGCAACGCCGGCGCGCTGCAGCACAAGCCTGCCACCAGCACCATCAACTGCACCGTGTCCGGCACCATCGAAGACTCGATGGACGGCATCCTGGACAAGGTCCACGAAGCCGGCCTGACCCTCAAGGCCGGCTGCGGCATCGGCTATGAATTCAGCACCCTGCGTCCGCGCGGCGCGTTCGTCGCCGGCGCCGGCGCGTACACCTCCGGCCCCATGTCGTTCATGGATATCTACGACAAGATGTGCTTCACCGTGTCCTCGGCCGGTGGCCGCCGCGGCGCGCAGATGGGCACCTTCGACGTCTCGCATCCCGATGTGAAGGACTTCATCCGCGCCAAGCGCGAAGACGGCCGCCTGCGCCAGTTCAACCTGTCGCTGTTGATCACCGACGGCTTCATGGACGCCGTGGCCAAGGACGCCGACTGGCCGATGGTGTTCCCGGTCAACGCCAAGGAACAGGGCGAAATCAACCTGGACGACGAATCCGAAGTCATCTGGCGCGACTGGCCCACGCACAAGAACTACGTCAGCCGCGACGACGGCCTGGTGGCCTGCAAGATCTACGGCCACATCCGCGCGCGCCACCTGTGGGACATGATCATGGTGTCCACGTATGACTACGCCGAGCCGGGTTTCATCCTGATCGACCGCGTCAACGAGATGAACAACAACTGGTGGTGCGAAAACATCCGCGCCACCAACCCCTGCGGCGAGCAGCCGCTGCCGCCGTACGGCGCCTGCCTGCTGGGCTCGGTCAACCTGACCACCTTCGTGCGCGACCCCTTCACCGACCAGGCGGGCTTCGACTGGGAGGAATACAAGGAAGTCGTGCGCGTGTTCACCCGCATGCTCGACAACGTGGTGGAAGTGAACGGCCTGCCCCTGCAGCAGCAGCGTGACGAGATCATGCGCAAGCGCCGCCACGGCATGGGCTTCCTGGGCCTGGGTTCCACCCTGACCATGTTGAAGATGAAGTACGGCAGCCCCGAATCCTGCGCCTTCACCGAGTCCATCGCCCGCGACATGGCCGTGGCCGGCTGGGAAATGGGTCTGGCGCTGGCGAAAGAGAAAGGCGCCGCGCCGATCATGGAAGAGCGCTTCGAAGTGACCGCCGCCATGCTGCGCCAGCGCCCGGAAATGGCGAAGGACGGCTGGCGCATCGGCCAGGAAATCGAAGGCAAGGTGCTGCACGCCAAGTACAGCCGCTACATGCAGCGCATCGCCAGCGTGGCCCCGGACCTCGTCGATGAACTGGCCGAAGTAGGCAGCCGCTTCACCCACCACAGCTCCATCGCGCCCACCGGCACCATCAGCCTGTCCCTGGCCAACAACGCCAGCAACGGCATCGAGCCCTCGTTCGCGCACCATTACAGCCGCAACATCATCCGCGAAGGCAAGAAGTCGAAGGAAAAGGTCGACGTGTTTTCCTACGAGCTGCTGGCCTACCGCCACCTGGTCAACCAGGCCGCGATGCCGTTCTCGGAAGACGCCTCCGCCAAGCTGCCGGACTATTTCATCAGCGCCGACGACATCAACCCCAAGGAACACGTGGACGTGCAGGCCGCGGCGCAGAAGTGGGTGGACAGCTCCATCTCCAAGACCGCCAACGTGCCCACCGACTACCCGTACGAGCAGTTCAAGGACATCTACCGCTACGCGCACGAGCAGGGCCTGAAGGGCTGCACCACGTTCCGCTTCAACCCCGCCGCCTTCCAGGGCGTGCTGGTGAAGGAAGCGGATCTTGAGAACACCACCTACCGCTTCGAGCTGGAAGACGGCAGCACGGTCGAGGTCAAGGGCAACGAGCAGATTGAATACGACGGCGAAATGCACACCGCCGCCAACCTGTTCGATGCCCTGAAAGAAGGGTATTACGGCAAGTTCTAAGCTTTGGAAAACAAGCCCTTCCCCCGCTCGCGGGGGAAGATGCCCAAAGGGCAGATGGGGGCAGACGCTCGCGCAAATCTAATCGCAAGTCACTGCATCGCGCGATCCGTACCCCCATCCCAACCTTCCCCCGCAAGCGGGGGAAGGGGCAGAAGCACCGCACACCATTCACGCATTCACTCCACACACCCCAGCAACCGGTATAGCATCGCCCTCGTACCTAACCCACGGCCCCAGGAGGGCATCTACATGAGCAATGGAAACGGAGTGACGGCGACGATTGCAGGTGCCGCCGAAAGCGTGAAAGACAAAGCCGTCGAACTCGGCGAGGCCGTCGCCAGCACCGCCAGCAGCACGGTGGCCAAGGCGAAGAAAGCCGCCAAGAAAGCGCAGAAGACGGTGAAAGCCGACTACGCCAAGGTCAAGAAGGCCGTGGCCAAGCGCACCAAGAAGGCGACCACCGCGGTGAAGAAGACCACCGACAAGGCCAAGAAGTCGTTGAGCGCCGTCAGTGCCAACGCCAAGGCCGAAGCCGCCGCGTTGACCAGCAAGATCACCGGCAAGAAGCCCGCCAAGAAGAAGCCGGCGAAGAAGGCCGCGGCCAAGAAGGCCGTCGCCAAGAAGCCAGCAGCAAAGAAGACCGCAAAGAAAGCCGCCAAGAAGGCCGCGCCGAAGAAAGCCGTGAAGAAGACGGTGAAGAAGGCCGCGCCCAAGAAGGCCGCGAAGAAAGTAGCCAAGAAGGCAGCCCCCAAGAAGGCCGCCAAGAAAGTAGCGAAGAAGGCTCCGGCCAAGAAAGTCGCTAAGAAAGCACCTGCGAAGAAAGCCGCAAAGAAAGCCAAGAAAAAGTAAGCCGCTCTATAGCCCCTCTCCCACCGGGAGAGGGGTTGGGGTGAGGGCCGCCACTTCAGCGCCCTGCCGAACCACCGACCAAGCCTCCACCACACACCAGAACACTCAGGAACCCGCTCCATGTCCGTCAAGATCGACAAGAAAATCAAGGGCTACACCGTCCTCACGCCGGAAGACAAGGCACGCGAAGCCGCGGTGGTCCAGGGTGAATCGATCAGCCGGGCCAAGGCCGAGGCGGAATTGCCGGTGGCCGACATCATCCACATGCACGAGCGCATCGAGCGCCCGGAAGTGCTGATCGGCAGCACCTACAAGATCAAGTCGCCGTTGGTGGAGCACGCGATGTACGTGACCATCAACGACATCGTGTTGAACGCGGGCACGGAGCACGAGCTGC
>CALCNV010000008.1 GCA_937897645.1 uncultured Lysobacteraceae bacterium | reverse complement strand
AATGTCGGGGAAGCGGGCGCCCATTGTCCCATTCCCCACCCCGCACCGGAAGTTTTGCCGATGAATCCTCGCTGGCCGTCGCCCGGTTCCGCACCCCGTGGCCTCTACCTCATCACCCCGGATGACGACGACACCGCGCGCCTGCTGGCCCGCACCGCGCCGCTGCTGGCCGCCGGCGTGACCTGGCTGCAATACCGCAACAAGACCGCAGGCGATGCACTCCGGCACGAACAGGCGCAGGCCCTGCAGGAACTCTGCGCGCAGGCCAACGTGCCCCTGCTCATCAACGACGACCTGCGCCTTGCGAAGTCCATCGGCGCTGCAGGCCTGCACCTGGGCGAAGACGACGGCGACATCGCCGCCGCGCGCGCCTTGCTGGGCCCGCAGGCGATCATCGGTGCTTCCTGCTACGACCAATTGTCGTTGGCAGAGAACGCCGTTGCCGCCGGGGCCAGTTATGTCGCCTTCGGGGCCTTCTTTCCTACGCGCAGCAAGACTGGCACGCGCCAGGCGAGTGCTGGAGTGCTGGGCGATGCCGCGTCGCTGGGCGTCCCACGGGTGGCGATAGGCGGGATAACGCCGGACAATGCAGGTCCACTGGTCGATGCAGGCGCGGACCTGGTTGCAGTGATCAGCGGCGTATACGACGCACCGGATCCCGTCGCCGCCGCCCATGCTTATCGCCAATTATTCCACGCGTAGGAGCGACGTAAGTCGCGATGGAGTTTTACCTGTAAGGCTTCATCGCGACTTACGTCGCTCCTACGCAAATATTTCACTCGAATCGATGACGCCATGAACCACGAAAAATCACATGCCCTGTTCACCCGCGCCCAGGAACTCCTGCCCGGCGGCGTCAATTCACCGGTGCGCGCGTTCAAATCGGTGGGTGGCGAACCCTTCTTCGTGCAGCGCGCCGATGGTCCGTACCTGTTCGACGTGGACGGCAACCGCTACATCGACTACGTAGGCTCGTGGGGACCGATGGTGGTCGGCCACAACCATCCGCAGGTGCGCGAAGCCGTGCAGCGTGCGATCGGCGATGGCCTGTCGTTCGGCGCGCCCTGCCCGGCTGAAGTGACGATGGCCGAAACCATCACCCGCCTGGTGCCGTCCTGCGAAATGGTGCGCATGGTCAACTCCGGCACCGAAGCCACGCTGTCCGCGATACGCCTCGCGCGAGGCGCGACGGGGCGCATGCGCATCGTCAAGTTCGAAGGCTGCTACCACGGCCACGGCGATTCGTTCCTGGTCAAAGCCGGCAGCGGCATGTTGACGCTGGGCGTGCCCACTTCGCCCGGCGTGCCGAAGGCGCTGGCCGATTTGACGATGACCCTGGGCTACAACGATTTCGAAGGCGCGACGAAGTTGTTCGATGAAGTGGGTGGCGAAATCGCCTGCGTCATCGTGGAGCCGGTGGTCGGCAACGCCAACTGCCTGCCGCCGCGCGAAGGCTACCTGCAACACCTGCGCGACCTGTGCACCCAGCACGGCGCACTGCTGATCTTCGACGAAGTGATGACCGGTTTCCGCGTGGCCCTGGGCGGCGCGCAGGCGCATTACGGCATCACGCCCGACCTGAGCACCTTCGGCAAGATCATCGGTGGCGGCATGCCGGTGGGTGCGTATGGCGGACGCCGCGAGTTGATGACGCAGATCGCACCGAGCGGACCGATCTACCAGGCCGGCACGCTCAGCGGCAATCCGGTGGCCATGGCCGCAGGTCTTGCGATGCTGGAACTGGTGCAGGCACCCGGCTTCCACGAGCGACTCACCTCGGCTACAAATGCGCTCTGTGATGGATTGGAATCCGCCGCGCGGGACGCAGGCGTGGCCGTCACCACCACGCGCGTAGGCGGCATGTTCGGCCTGTTCTTCACTACGGAATACGTGGACACCTACGCGCAAGCCATCGCCTGCGATACGGCGGCCTTCAACCGCTTCTTCCACGCCATGCTGGAGCGTGGCGTGTACCTAGCGCCATCGGCCTATGAGGCAGGCTTCATGTCCAGCGCACATGACGAGGCGATCATCGCGGAGACGATCATGGCAGCGCGCGCCGCCTTCAAGGAAATCGGCGCGCGCTGAGCGCACATTGAAATTCAATCGATCGGGATAACCACCATGCGCCTTGAAACCCTCGCCATCCACGCCGGCGGCGAAAGTGACCGCGAAACCGGCGCGCTGACGCCACCGATCCACTTGGCCACGACGTTCAAGCACGGCCCGGCGGCGGAGCGCATCGCCGGCTACGAATACCAGCGCGAAGGCAATCCCACCAATGATCGCCTGCGTGAAGCGATTGCGGCGCTGGAAGGCGGCGAAGCGGCACTGACTTTCGCGTCGGGCATGGCCGCGGTGACAACGCTGCTGGAGACCTTGCCATCCGGCGCGGCCATCGTGATACCCGACGACTGCTATGCCGGCGTACGCATCCTCGCCACGGAATTCCTGCCCGAACGCGGCATCGTCGTGCATCGCGTGGACATGGCCGACCTGGCTGCCGTGCGCGCTGCCTGTTCCAATGGTGTGGCGCTGCTATGGGTGGAAACGCCTTCCAACCCGCTGATGAAACTCAGCGACATCGCCGCGCTTGCCGCGCTGGCGCATGAACATGGCGCATTGCTGGTCTGCGACAACACCTTTGCATCGCCCGTGCTGCAGCAGCCCTTGGCCTTGGGTGCGGACATCGTCATGCACTCCACCACCAAGTATTTCGGTGGCCACAGCGACGTGCTGGGTGGTGCACTGGCATTCAAACGCGAAGACGAGTTCTTTGCCAAGGTCGCCCATCGCCTGCATATCACCGGCGCGGTACTGGCACCCTTCAGCGCATGGCTCACCTTGCGCGGCTTCCGTTCACTGCCCGCACGCATGGCGTTGCATTGTTCCAACGCACGCAGGATCGCAGAGTTCCTGGCGGCGCATCCGCAGGTTGAACGGGTCAAATATCCCGGGCTCGTTACGCATCCGGGTCATGAATTGGCCACACGACAGATGCGTGACTTCGGCGGCATGCTGAGCGTTCAATTGCGCGGCGGTCGCGAAGCGGCGTTGGCCATGGCCGGCAAGCTGCGCTTGTTCACCAACGCGACCTCATTGGGTGGATGTGAATCACTGGTGGAGCACCGCGCCTCCACGGAAGGCCCGCATACGACCACGCCGCAGAACCTACTGCGGATGTCGGTGGGGTTGGAACATGTGGAGGATTTGATTGCGGACTTGGCACAAGCGTTGGAAGGAATCTGATGCGCGCCCAGGAATATCAGAAACAACAAGACTGAAAGCCACTCATCAACATTGTGGGAGGGGCTTCAGCCCCGACAGCTCTTGATCTGAGGGCGTCGGGGCTGAAGCCCCTCCCACAATTCATTTACCTACGGCTTTTCGTTCTTCGCCTTGAAGTTTGCAATTGCGTTGCGCAAGCGCAACAGACCTTCTGCAACCTCTTCGTCGCTGATATTCAGCGACGGCACGAACCTCAACACATCCGGTCCCGCCTGCAGCATCAACAAACCCTGCGCGGCGGCGTGATCAAGAATTTCTCCCGCACGCCCGGCGTATTCCGGCTTCAGCACCGCGCCCAGCATCAGGCCGCGACCACGCACTTCGGAGAACAAACCGAACTCCGCATCGAGTGATGCCAGCCCATCGCGCAGCGCCTGCGATTGCCTGGCCACGTTGGCCGCAATCTCGTCCGACCCCAACTTGCGCAAGGCCACGCGCGCGACGGCGGCAGCGAGCGGATTGCCGCCGAAAGTCGTGCCATGTGCGCCGAACTGCATGACCTCGGCCACCTTTGGCCCTGCGAGCATCGCGCCGATCGGGAAACCGCCACCCAGCGCCTTGGCCAAGGTCACGATGTCGGGCGCGACGCCTTCCTGCCAGTGTGCGAACAAGCTACCCGTGCGCCCCATGCCGCATTGGATTTCATCCAGCGCCAGCAACGCGCCATGGTCATCACACAACTCGCGGACCTTGCGCAGGAAGCCATGGGCCGCTGGCATCACGCCACCTTCTCCCTGGATGGGTTCCACCAGTACCGCGGCCACATCGCCGGCTGACATCGCGGCTTCCAACTGGGCGATATCATTGAAGTCGACGTAACGGAAACCACCGGGCAGCGGCTCATACCCTTCCTGGTATTTCGGCTGCGCAGTCGCGGTGACCGTGGCCAAGGTGCGGCCATGGAAACTGCCGCGGAAGGTGACGATGACACGCTTGTCGGGCGCGCGACCTTCCGCCGTCGCCCACTTGCGGATCAGTTTGATCGCTGCTTCATTCGCTTCGGCACCCGAATTGCACAGGAATACACGCGTGGCGAAACGCGAGGCCGTCACCAGTTCTTCCGCCAATCGCAACGGTGGCTCGCTGTAGAACACATTGCTGGTATGCCACAGCTTGCCCGCTTGTTCCACCAACGCAGCGACCAGGTCCGGATCGTTGTGGCCCAGGCCGCACACGGCGATGCCGGCAGACAAGTCGATGTAATCCTTGCCCTCGCGATCCCAGACGCGCGCACCCTGGCCGCGTTCGAGGATCACTTCGCGCGGACGGTACACGGGAAGGTAGTACTGCTGGCCTGCGGCGAGCAGGTCGGAGGTGGTGGACATGTGAACTCCCGCTGGATGTCTGAAAAGTATAGGCGCAGCCCAGTGATTGCCCGCCTGTGAAGACCACGCTTTTGTGGGAGGGGCTTCAGCCCCGACGCTGTTGGCGCAAGAGCGTCGGGGCTGAAGCCCCTCCCACAAAAGCTCTCCGATCTTTGTAGGTCCGAGCTTGCTCGGATGCTCTTGATCTCCGCGAAGAACAGCCGAGCAAGCTCGGCTCTACAAAAGTATGGGTCACCAGACGCCAGTGTTCTGCATCGACAGCCACGGCTCCTGCGGCGGAAGGCGCTCGCCCTTCTGCAGCAGCTCGATGGAGATCAGGTCCGGTGAACGCACGAAGGCCATGCGCCCGTCGCGGGGCGGGCGGTTGATGGTGATGCCTTGCGATTGCAGGTGCGCACAGGTGGCATAGATGTCGTCGACCTCGAAGGCGAGATGGCCGAAGTTGCGTGCGCTGCCATAGTCCTCGTCTAGCGTGCCATCCAGGGCCGGCCAGTTATAGGTCAGCTCGATTTCCGATTCGGGATTGGCGGGTGCCCCGAAGTAGACGAGGGTGAATTTCCCTGCTTCGTTTTCCATGCGGCGAGTCTCGGTAAGGCCGAGGCCTTCAGTGAAAAACGTGCTGGTGGCGTCCAGGTCGTGGACGCGGATCATGGCGTGGAGGTATTTCATCGTGGCGGGGGCTCCGATGGTGGTGGATCAGTCAAGGAAAAGATCGGGATACAGCGGCTGCGACGGATCGACTGCATAGCTTGAGAAATCGGTGGTGCCCGCTTCAGCCAGCACTTCGTCGTCGATCAGGAACTGTCCGTGGAATCCCTGCGCCGGCCGGGTCAGGACGGCGTGTGCCGCATCCGCCATGATCGCAGGCGTGCGTCCGTTGCCCGCGCTGACACCGGGAATCATGTTCAACGCCTCGGTGGCAATCAAGGTGCGCGGCCACAAGGCGTTGACCGCCACGCCTTGCGGGCCAAATTCCGCGGCGAGGCCGAGGGTGACGAAGCTCATGCCCATCTTCGCCAGGGTGTAGCCGGTGTGCGGCGCCC
>CALCNV010000007.1 GCA_937897645.1 uncultured Lysobacteraceae bacterium | reverse complement strand
GAATCGCCGCATCGTCGATGCCGATGATGCGCACCACGTTGGGTGCGACGGCACGACCGACGCAGGTACCTGCGCCCTGTTCGGTGGCGCTGCGCGTGCTCTGCAGTTCGCGGCCTTCGATCACCGCGACCGGCAGGCATTCGGTCGCGCCGTATGGCGTCCAGAACTGCGCATCCTTGGGAAGCAGTTCGCGGATTTTTTCCACCACATCCGGCGGCACCGGTGCGCCTGCCGAGGTCACGCGCTGCACGCCCGTAAGTATTTCGCCGTGATCGGTGAGCACACGCATCAATGCCGGCGAACCGAATAGCTGGGTCACGCCGTGCGTGCGGATGGCATGCAACAGCTTGCGTGGATCGGCGCTGGCAGGCCGGGTCGGATCCATGTCGGGGATGATGGAGGTCAACCCCAGCGCAGGATCGAACAGGGCGAACGGCGGGAACGTCGGCAGGTCGACGCCTCCGGGCTGCATATCGAACGCGGTGCGCAACAAATCGACTTGCGCGACGAAATGGCGATGGCGGTACACCACGCCTTTCGGCACGCCGGTTGAGCCGCTGGTGAACAGGATGCCCGCGATCTCGTCGGGATGCGTGTCGGCGAGTTGCGGACCTGCGCCTGCGCCGGACTTTTCAACCGCGGCAAGCGTGGTGCCGCCCCATGCCAAACGTCGACCGACCGTGATGCTCGTCTTCGCGCTGCGCGCCCATCCCAGCACCACGCGCGCGAGCTGCGCCAGCGGGATGCCGATGAACGCCTGCGGCTGTGCTTCATCCAGGCATTGCTTCAAGGCGCGGCGATCAATGCCGGGATCCACCAGCACCGGCACGGCACCCACCTTGAACAGCGCGAACATGAGCAGGAAGAATTCAGGCGACGGCTTCACCATCATCACCGCGCGCGTCCCGCGCACGATGCCGTGCTTCGCCAGCCCCGCGGCGATGGCGTCGCTGCGCGCATCCAGTTGGGCGTAGGTGAGCGACACGTCATAGCGCGCGAATCCGTCCGCACCGCGCGTCCCGGGACACCGTATCGCGACCTGGTCGGGCCGCTCGCGCGCAAGCCGCGGAAGCGTGGCGGCGATATTGCAGGGTTCAGTCATGGACGCAGTGTAAGCGGCAGGCAACCGGTAGGAGCGCCCCATGGGCGCGAGCTTTCCGCACAGACACAGAGCAAGAGCTCGCGCCCATGGGGCGCTCCTACCGGTTGCCGTGATTCATGGCGTTCGCAGAGGATTCGCATCCAGGAACCTGCGGATCGCCGGCACCAGTTCGGCCTGCTTGTCTTCCAGCACGTAGTGGCCCGCGTCTTCGAACGCGGTCACTTCCGCGTTCGGCAACGCCGTGCGGAAATCGGCGAGGAAGTGTTGGTCGAACACGAAGTCCCGCAGGCCCCAGCCGATGAACGCAGGGCGATCCGCGAATTCCGGAAGTCGTCGGCCCGCTTCGGCCACCAGCGGCCATGCCTTGTCACCGGGCTGCAGCGGGA
>CALCNV010000006.1 GCA_937897645.1 uncultured Lysobacteraceae bacterium | reverse complement strand
CCGGGATCGTCGAAGACATCGATGGCACCGGGGCTGCAAGCCTTGCAGTGGAAGAAGAAACCGTGGTCGAGGAAGTGGCAGAGCAGACCCCAACACCCGAAACGCCTGTGGAAGTCGAACAGGTGGACGAGGTCGAGAGGTCGGCTGTCGAAATCGAGGCCGAAACCGTGGAAACAGCGATGGATGGCGCCGAAGCGCCGACCGAAATCGCGCCGGAAGCACCGGCAGTGGAGGCAGGGGTGGTAGAGACGATCGAGACCGAAGCAGCAGGCCCCGGCGAATCCGGCGAGGCAGGCAGCGACGATTCCGCAACGCATGCCGCTGCGCTGGCAACAGCGGGCGCTACGTTGCCCGACGACGCACTGGACTTCACCGAACTGGACCGCGACCTGGTCGACATCTTCGTCGAGGAAGGCAACGACCTGCTGGACCATTCCGACGGCTTGCTGGCCAAGCTGCGCGACAACCCCGAAGACCGCGCACTCGTCACCGGCCTGCAGCGCGACCTGCACACCATCAAGGGTGGCGCACGCATGGCCGGCATCAATGCCATCGGCGACCTGGGCCACGCCATCGAATCGTTGCTGGAGCAGGTGGCGGCGCAGCGCGTCGAACTGGACCGCGACAACGTGCAGTTGCTGGAACGCGGCTTCGACGGCCTGCATGGCCTGGTGGCCAAGGTCGGCGCGCACCGCAAGGCGCCGATGCCGACCGAGCTCATCGCCGAATTCGAACAGCGTGCACATCCGGGCCAGGCGACAGGTGAAAGCCGTGGTGATGCCGACGGCGGCACGCGCGACACCGCAGCGCCGGCGGTGGTGCTTGCACCGCTGTCCGCGCCGCTGGAAACCGTGCTGCTGGGTGAAGACGACACGCAATCCCACGTGGGACAGGAACAGGTGCGCGTGCGCGCCGACCTGCTTGACCGCCTGGTCAACAACGCCGGCGAAGTGGCGATCTACCGTTCGCGCCTGGAACAGCAGCTGGGTGCCTTCCGTGGCGCGATGGCCGAACTGGATCGCACCAACACCCGCCTGCACGACCAGTTGCGTCGCCTCGACCTGGAAACCGAAGCGCAGATCGTGGCGCGCTACCAGCGCGAGCAGGACAAGCGCGACCCGACCTTCGATCCGCTCGAACTCGACCGCTTCTCCACGCTGCAGCAGCTCAGCCGCGCGCTGGCCGAATCCGCAGCCGACTTGACCGGCCTGCAGGGCGTGCTGGACGAACTGGCACGCCAGTACGACAGCCTGCTGCAGCAGCAGTCGCGCGTCAGCTCCGAGCTGCAGGACGGCCTGATGCGTGCGCGCATGGTGCCGTTCGATGGCATCGTGCCGCGCCTGCGCCGCGTGCTGCGCCAAGCCGCCACCGATACCAACAAGCAGGTGAAGTTGCAGCTCGACGGCGCCCACGGCGAACTCGACCGCAACGTGCTTGAGCGCATGACCGCGCCGCTGGAGCATCTGCTGCGCAATGCGGTTGCCCACGGCCTGGAATCGCCCAAGGCACGTCGCAAGGGCGGCAAGCAGGAAGAAGGCACGGTGCAGATCGCACTGCGTCGCGAAGGTGCGGAAATGGTGCTGGAGGTGTCCGATGACGGCGCCGGCCTGAACCATGCCGCGATCCGTCGCCGCGCCGAACAGCGCGGCATGGTGCAGCCGGATGTGCCACTCGCTGACGTCGCGCTGGAACGCCTGATCCTGGAATCCGGTTTCAGCACGTCCGACACCATCAGCCAGCTCGCAGGCCGTGGCGTCGGCATGGACGTGGTCTACAGCGAAGTCCGCCAGCTCGGCGGTTCACTCGACATCGCCACCGAATCCGGCAAGGGCACCGCGTTTACCCTGCGCCTGCCGCAGACCCTGGCGGTCACGCAGGCGGTGTTCGTGCAGATTGGCGAAACCCAGTTCGCGGTGCCGGTCGCGGCCGTGGGCGGCGTGGGCCGCATCTCGCGCGACCGTTTCGAAACCGAAGGCGCGGTGTACGTCTACGGTGGCGAGGAATACGTGTTGCACGACCTTGGCCTGCTGGTCGGCCAGTCGGCGGCGCGTGCCGAAGGCCAGCCGCAGGTGCCGCTGTTGTTGGTCCGTGCCGGCGACCTGCGTGCCGCGGTGGCCGTGGACCAGGTGTTGGGCAACCGCGAAATCGTGGTCAAGCCGGTCGGTCCGCAGATCGCGTCGGTGCCGGGTATCTACGGTGCCACCATCACCGGTGATGGCCGCATCGTGGTCATCCTGGACGTCGCGCCGCTGGTGCGTCGCCATATCCTGCAACCGCAACTGTTCATCACCGACACGCCGGCACCGGAAGAACGGCGCGTGCCGCTGGTGATGGTGGTCGACGATTCGTTGACCATGCGCAAGGTCACCGGCCGCGTGCTGGAACGCCACAACTTCGAGGTGTCGGTCGCACGCGACGGCATCGAAGCACTGGAACGACTGGAAGAACGCGTGCCCGACCTGATGCTGCTCGACATCGAAATGCCGCGCATGGACGGCTACGAACTGGCGACGGCGATGAAGGCCGATCCGCGCTTCAAGGACGTGCCCATCGTGATGATCACCTCGCGTACCGGCGACAAGCATCGCCAGCGCGCGCTGGAAATCGGCGTGCAGCGCTACATGGGCAAGCCGTACCAGGAGCTGGACCTGATGCGTAACGTCTACGACTTGCTGGGGATCGCACGTGTCCGCGAATGAGTTGAGCCTGGTCGCAACCGATGCACTGCAGTCCGCAGGCAAACGCGTGGCGTTGCTGGCGCGCACTGGGCCGGCGCGTGAGCAATTGCGCCTTGCCGTGCACGAAGCCGGCGGGGTGCTGGTGCTGGAAGATGATCCCAACATGCTGGATGCGGGATCGCTGGCCAGCGCGACGCCGCAAGTGGTACTGGTGGCATTGGAATCCGCCATCGAAGACAGCCTGCCGCGTTTCGACCTGGTGCTCCACGATCCTGCCGTTGCCGTGATCTACGACGAAGCCGACCTCGCCGCACGTCGTGATGGCTGGGAAGCCAAGCGCTGGGCGCGGCACCTGGCTGCGAAATTGAATGGGCATGCCGATGTATTGCCGCCCGGCGGCGAGCTGGATGACACCCAGCCCGAGCCCGGGCTGCCGCCTACGCCGGCGCAGATACACGCCAACGCCGCCATCGAGCCCTACCTGGAAGAAGCGCTGGACATCGCGTCCGAGCTGCCGCGTGGCGGGCTGGAAAACAGCGAGGCGGCTTCGCTGCCCAAGCTGGAATTGTCGCTGCAAGACGATGCATGGCAGCCGCCTGCATCCGTGGGCCGAGACCTGCCATTGCACGACGGTTTCGAACCAGCGCCCGCGACTGAGCCGCCGCCGTTGCCATCGTCCACGCAGGCCGTGGGTGGACTTGAACTGCAGCTTGAAACGCTGCAGGCCACGTCCGCGGCTGCCGGGGTTCCCGGTGCGGCCTTGCTGTTCGCCGGCATTGGCGGCCCGGACGCCGTGCGCAAGGTGCTGGCCGAACTGCCCGAAGATCTTTCGCGTCCGGTGCTGGTGCAGTTGCGCCTGGACGGCGGCCGTTACGACAATCTGGTCAAGCAGATGGAGCGCGTGTCCGCGTTGCCCGTACTGCTGGCCAAGGCCGGCGACGCCGCGCTGCCTGGACATGCGTACGTGCTGCCGAACGATGTCGCGCTCGCAGTCGTGGATGGCCTGGTCCATTTCCGCGAGGGCACGCTGGATGTCGACGGACTGATTGCTGCATTGCCGCCGGCCGAGAGCGCGGTGCTGTTGCTGAGCGGCAGCGATCCTGCGCAGGTCGAGGCGGCACTCGTGCTTGCCGCGCAAGGTGGTTTCGTCGCAGGGCAATCGCCGCAAGGCTGCTACGACCCGGCTGCCTCCAAGGCGCTGGTGGCGCGTGGCGGCGCGGTGGCGCCGCCGGGCGAACTGGCGGGACAACTGGCCCTGCACTGGCACGGCTGAAGCAAGCAGGATTGAAAGGAAGAACCGATGGCACATTCCAACGACGAAATACGCGGCGTATTGCTGCAAGCCGGCGAAGAACGCGTACTGCTGCCCAACGCCACGGTGGCCGAAGTGATGGCGCGCATGCCGGTGGAGCCCATTGCCGACACGCCTGCATGGCTGCCGGGTTACATCCTGTGGCACGGTCGCCAGGTGCCGCTGGTGTCATTCGCCCAGCTTGCCGGCCTTGGCGCGGAAAGCGTGGCGACCAACAGCAAGATCGTGGTGCTGAAATCACTCGGTGGCAGTGAAGGCATGCCGTACTTCGCGCTGCTGACCCAGTCGTTCCCGCGCCTGATCTCGGTGCCGCGCGATGGCCTGTTGGCCGATGCCACCGAAGAAGAACTCCCACCCGGCGTGCAGATGCGCGTGTTGTTGGGTGATGAAGCGGCATTGCTGCCGGACCTCGAATCCATCGAGGCCATGGTCACCGACGCGTTGGCTGCAGTCGCCTGATCCACTTCATTTCGCCCTGCATCCGTGGAAGCGGTTTGCAGGGCGTTGACCTGCGTGCGCTTGTGCCATGCGAACGAAGTGTTCGAAGTTTTCGTGAAACAAAGAGCGGCAAAAGCTATGGGAAGGACCATGAAGAACGGTTCGATCCCTGATATTCCTTTCGTGACGAATTTCGTATCCCACTTGCGGCGAGTTTGATATTCCGTCCGCCGTGATCTCTATATTCCGTTCGTAGTGAGCCTGTCGAACCACGCTTTTCGCGGAATCTTGGAGCTGATGTGAGCCGATGATTCAACGCAAGAGCGTGGTTCGACAGGCTCACCACGAACGGATTTCTATCGACAGGCTCACCATGAACGGACTTCTATCGACAAGCGCGCCACGAACGGATTTTTATCGACAGGCGCGCCACGAACGGCATCAGCAGTTCGGATATCCCCATGCGCAGGTCGTTCATCCCTTGAGCGATGAATGACAGCTGTGCCAACCAGTCGGTTTCAAAGATCCCCAAACCTCGACTGAAGTGCCGCGATAGCCGCGAGTCCCGCGGTCTCAGTGCGCAGGATTCGCGGGCCCATGCGCAAGCCCAGGAATCCTGCCGCAGACAATATCTCGCGATCACGCGGTGACCAACCGCCCTCGGGGCCGATCGCGATGGCGGCCGATTGCATGCCGGTTTCGGTCAGCGTGGCCAGCGAGTATTCTCCAGCCGGATCAAGCGTCAGCTTGACGCAGTCCGGTGGCAAGTTCGCGGCGGCCTGCATCAATGCTGCGGGCTGCGAAAGCTCAGGCACGCGCGCCCGGCCCGACTGTTCACACGCCGACACCATCACGCTGCGCCAGTGGGCCATGCGTTTTGCGGTGCGCTCGGCATCCAGCTTCACCTCGGTACGTTCGGCGATCACCGGCACTACGCCGGCCACGCCAAGTTCGGTCGCCTTCTGCAGGATCAGGTCCATCTTCTCGCCGCGCGCGATGCCCTGGACCAACACGATTCGCAGGGGCGATTCGTTGTCCACCGTGCTTGCGGAAAGTACATCCGCACTCACCTCGCGCTTGCCCACGGCCGCGAGCCGCGCGGCATAGTCCTGCCCGTCGCCATTGAACAGCACGCAGTCATCGCCTTCGCGAAGTCGCAGCACGCGGGCTAGGTGGTTGGCCGTGGATTCTGGCAACACGACGCGCGTGCCGGATTGCAAGGGAGCATCCACGAAGCACCGGGTTAAACGCATTTCGTCCTCTCCACACTGAAAGCCTTTGTAGGAGGGGCTTCAGCCCCGACGCTCTTCGCGAAGAGCTGTCGGGGCTGAAGCCCCTCCCACAAAGGCCAGGTCATGCTGGCTTGCATCTCTGTACTTTTCATCAGGCGACGGCCTCATCGATTGCGGCGCGGGTCACCTGCGCCAGCAGTTCCAGCTGTGAGTCATCCACGCAATACGGCGGCATCCAGTACAGCACGTCGCCCAGCGGGCGCAGCACCACGCCACGCGCCAGTGCCGCGCGGTAGGCGCGTAGTCCGATGCGTGCACTGGAAGGGAAGGGCGTGCGCTTGTCGCCGTTCCGGGTGAGCTCGAAAGCCACCATCATCCCGGCCTGCCGGACATCGGCGACCTGCGGATGGTCGCTGAATCCGGCTGCCATTGCCGCCATCCTCGCTGCCGTCGCCTTGTTGCGTACCAATACGTCGTCCTTTTCGAAGATATCCAGCGTCGCCAGCGCGGCCGCACAGGCCAGCGGATTGCCGGTGTAGCTGTGTGAGTGCAGGAAGGCGCGTTCGCGCGAATCATCCAGGAAAGCGTCGTAGATATCCTGCGTCGCCAGCACCGCCGACAGTGGCAGGAAGCCGCCGGTCAATCCTTTCGACAGGCACATCAGGTCGGGCATCACGCCACTGTCCTGGCAGGCGAACATCGGCCCGGTGCGGCCGAAGCCCACGGCAATCTCGTCGGCGATCAGGAACACGCCATGCGCGTCGCACAGTTCGCGCACGCGGGCCAGGTAGCTGGGATCATGCATGCGCATGCCACCGGCGCACTGCACGCGTGGCTCCACGATGATCGCGCAGACTTCGCCTGCATGCCGTTGCAGCAATTCTCCCAAGGC
>CALCNV010000005.1 GCA_937897645.1 uncultured Lysobacteraceae bacterium | reverse complement strand
AGCCCCCTAAAGGAACCATCAAGACTAGGTGGTTGATAGGTCAGGTGTGTAAGTG
Source organism: uncultured Lysobacteraceae bacterium (assembly GCA_937897645.1). Lineage (GTDB taxonomy): Bacteria > Pseudomonadota > Gammaproteobacteria > Xanthomonadales > Xanthomonadaceae > Pseudoxanthomonas_A. Next base: position 19,629 of record CALCNV010000005.1, on the reverse strand, counting down.
CAGCAATGCATTGAGCTAACTGATACTAATGATCCGTGCGGCTTGACCATATAACCTCAAGTTGCTTTAGTCACGACAACACGTCGAATGAAATCCAAATAGCAATCTACTTCCCAAGACCTTATGAGAGACAGGCGCCACTCCTATTTTTATAGGTATGAGCGACGCTCCAACCGTCTCCCTGGTGAAATTAGCGCTGTGGAACCACCCGATCCCATCCCGAACTCGGAAGTGAAACGCAGCTGCGCCGATGGTAGTGTGGCTTAAGCCATGCAAGAGTAGGTCATCGCCAGGGTCTTTACCCAAAACGCCATCTCCGCAAGGAGGTGGCGTTTTTCTTTATGCGAATCGCAGTGGTGCCGTGGACGGTTCCGATCATCCTGATCAGCCTGCGGGCATGGATGCGGTGCTTGGGCGGATTCTCTGAAGCATCCGGAGATCGATACTTCCGTTCAGCGCCTCATGCGTGACGTGCAGCCAGGGCTTGTCGAAACCGACACGCGCCGCCAGCAATGTATTCGCCGAACGATCACACGCCCTGTCTTGTCTTCTGCGGTCAGCGACACCATGTCTAACGAAGCAGTTACTGGACATGACAGATGATTGTGCAAAAAATATGTAAAAACAGTGACTTGGAAGAATGCGGACACGATGACTGTTCCACGCACGAAACAATGGAACTCCTTAATCGATTAGCAGTCCAACCCCACGACTGCTAAAATGATCCCTATGAACCAGACCTCTGCAACCACCGCCATGGTGGCAAACAACCTGCCCATCCCCAGTGCGCTCGGCTCGCTCGATGCCTACATCGGTGCCGTGCACCAGATCCCGGTGCTGACGGTGGACGAAGAGCAGGACCTGGCGCGCCGCTTCCGCGACGACGAAGATCTGGATGCCGCGCGCGAGCTGGTGCATTCGCACCTGCGATTCGTCGTGCACGTGGCCCGCGGTTATAACGGTTACGGTCTGCAGCTGGGCGACTTGATCCAGGAAGGCAATATCGGCCTGATGAAGGCGGTCAAGCGCTTCGATCCTGAAATGGGCGTGCGCTTGGTCAGCTTCGCCGTGCATTGGATCCGTGCCGAAATGCATGAGTTCATCCTCAAGAACTGGCGCATCGTGAAAGTCGCCACCACCAAGGCGCAGCGCAAGTTGTTCTTCAACCTGCGCAAGTCGAAGACGCGACTGGGATGGATGAATGATGCGGAAGTCACCGCCGTGGCCGCCGACCTCAACGTGTCCAAGCGCGAAGTGCTGGAAATGGAATCGCGTCTTTCGGGCCGTGATATCGGTTTCGACGCGCCGTCCGATGAGGACGATGACCACGCGCCGCCGTCACCGGGCGCTTACCTCATGACCCAGGACGAAGATCCGTCGCAGGCCTATGAGCGTGCCGACAGTGAAGGCAATGAGCTCGAGCTCTTACGCGAAGGCATGGCCGGGTTGGACAAGCGCTCGCGCGACATCGTCATGCGCCGTTGGTTGGATGATGACAACAAGGTCACGCTGCAGGAACTGGCCGACGAGTACGGCGTCTCGGCCGAACGCATCCGCCAGATCGAGGCCAATGCGTTGAAGAAGATGAAGGCGTTGTTCGCTGCCTGATGTCGGCTAGCAAATGATCAAAAAAGGCCTGGTTTCCAGGCCTTTTTTCATTTTCAACCGCAAGCAACCCAATCATCAAGTCGCAAGAATCGGATATCGCAGCGTGGGAGCGGCTGGGAGGATGTGTACTCCTAAACCTGCGGAGTTCCCCATGCAATTCCAGATCAGCGCGCTGCCCATTTCATCATTTAAGCCTTTGTTTGCGCTCTCCGATGCTGAGCTAGCCATGCGCAATGCTCGCAGCGTCGTTGCCGATGGACGCCCTGTATATCCTTGTCGCGTCAGTCTGCAGGACGCATCCGACGGGGAGAGGTTGCTGTTGCTGCCTTATGCACATCACGCGGTGGAAACGCCTTATCGCGCCGCGGGGCCTATCTATGTGCGCGAAGGTGCCAAGCAGGCTATGCCGATGGCCGGCGAGATCCCGGAGCTCCTGCGCCGCCGCGTGCTCTCACTGCGTGCTTATGACGCGGACGGCATGATGGTGTGGGCCGAGGTGGCGCCTGGTACGGAAACCGAACAGGTGCTGGAGCGTTTATTTGCTATATCCCGTACTTCGTATGTGCATATCCATTATGCGCAGCCCGGTTGCTACGCCTGTCGCGTTGATCGCGCCTGATCACCTTCATCGCGGCCCAGGATAATGCGTGCGCCGCGTTGGTAACTCCAATACGCCCAGGCCCAGTTGAGCAACACGACCAGGCGGTTACGGAAGCCGATCAGGAAGAATACGTGCGCGCCCAGCCAGAACCACCAGGCCAACAAGCCGGAAAGTTTCAGGCGCCCGAAATGCACGATGGCTGCCATCCTGCCTATCGTGGCCAGGTTGCCGAAGTCCTGGTAGTGGAAAGCAGCTGCCGGCTTGCCGGCCAGGCGCGCGCGGATGACATTGGCGACATGACGGCCCATCTGCTTGGCGGCAGGAGCCACGCCGGGAACAGGTTTTCCTCCCTGCTGCAGCGAAGCCAGGTCACCCGCGACGAAAATATCCGGATGCCCGGGAGTACTGAGATCGTTAAGCACCGGAACACGACCGGCACGATCAAGTGGCACTCCCAGTGATTTCGCCAAGGGTGAAGCCGCTACGCCGGCGGCCCAGACTACGGTACGTGCGGGAAAGAATTCTTCGCCAAGCCGATAGCCCGATTCGTCGATGTCCGTGACGGCAATGCCGGTTGAAACCTCGACTCCGAGTTTCTCCAGCTGCTTCCTAGCTTTTTCCGAAAGATCTTCGGGAAAAGAAGCCAGCACGCGTGGCCCGGCTTCGACCAGGCGCACGCGCGCATCGGAGGGATTGATGTTGCGGAACTCGTTCTTCAGCGTGTGCCGCGCGATCTCCGCCAATGTCCCTGCCAACTCCACGCCGGTGGGTCCGCCACCGACGATGGCGAAACTCAACCAGGCGGCTCGCAGTTCCGGATCAGGTTCCGCTTCGGCACGCTCGAATGCCAGCAGCAGATGCTTGCGCAACTGCAGTGCGTCGTCCAGCGTCTTCAGGCCGGGTGCGTGCCGCGCCCACTCGTCATGGCCAAAGTAGGCATGCGTGGCGCCACTGGCCAACAACAGGTAATCGAAATCCAGCGTGGTGCCATCGTCCAGTGTAACCTGCTTGCCGGTTGGGTCGATGCCGCGGACTTCCGCAAGGCGGACTTCCACATTGCGTTGCTTGCGCAGGATATGGCGAAGCGGGGCGGCGATGTCCGGCGAAGAGAGTCCTGCAGTGGCTACCTGGTACAGCAAGGGCTGGAACAGGTGGTGGTTGCAGCGATCCACCAGGGTGATGCGCACCGGCGTGCTCGCGAGTGCACGGGTGGCCCACAGGCCGGCGAAACCACCGCCGATGACGAGCACATGAGGCAACTGCGATGGATTCATGGCGAGGCTCCTTGGACTTCGTCTTGGTCGATGAGCGAATGCTTGCGCGTGTCCGGCATGTGGATGTACACCAGCAGCGAACAGGCGATACACGCAGTGACATACCAGTAGAAACCGCTTTCGTGGCCGATATCCTTGAACCACAGCGCGACGTATTCGGCAGTGCCACCGAAGATCGCCACGGTCAGTGCGTACGGCAGGCCAACACCCAGTGCGCGTATTTCCACGGGAAACAGTTCAGCCTTCACCACGGCATTGATCGCGGTGTAACCACTGACGATGGTGAGTGCCGCCATGATCAGCCAGAAGGCCTGCATCGTGGTGCTGACGGATTGCAGCTGGCTCAGGATCGGAACGGTCAGCAAAGTGCCCAGGACGCCGAACGTGATCAGGATCGGGCGCCTGCCGATCTTGTCCGACAGCGCGCCGACCACCGGCTGCATCAGCATGTACAGGAATAGCGTGGAGGCATTGAGCAGGCTCGCGGTCTGCGAATCCATGCCCGCGCTGTTGACCAGGAATTTATGCATGTACGTGGTGTACGTGTAGAACGCCAGCGTGCCGCCCATGGTCAGGCCGATGACCGTGAAAATGGCGCTGGGGTGCTGCATCAAGGCGCGTAGCGTGCCTTGCTTCTGTTCTGAATTTCCAGCCGCGCGACGGCGCGAAAAAGATTCGCTTTCCACCATGTTGCGACGCAGCCACAATGCAACCACGGCGGCTAGCGCGCCAATGGCGAAGGGAATGCGCCAGCCCCATTCGCGTAACTGTTCATCGGTCAGGAACACACGCTGCAGCAGGATCAGCACCACCAGTGCCATTAGGTGGCCCATCACCAAAGTCACGTACTGGAAGCTTGACCAGAAGCCACGATGCTCGCGCGTGGCCATTTCGCTGAGATACGTCGCCGACGTGCCGTATTCCCCACCCACGCTGAGCCCCTGCAGCAGCCGCGCCAGCACCAGCAGGATCGGCGCGAAGATGCCGATCGTCGCGTAGCCCGGGGTGAAAGTGATGATCAGCGAGCCGCCGCACATCAGCAGCACCGACAGCATCAGCGCGGCCTTGCGTCCGTGCCGGTCGGCATAGCGGCCCAGCAACCAGCCGCCGAGCGGACGCATGAGGAAGCCGACGGCGAAGATTGCGGCGGTGTTGAGCAGCTGCGAGGTCAGGTCGCCCTGCGGGAAGAACACCTTGGCGAAATAGAGCGAGAACGCGGCGTAGACATACCAGTCATACCACTCGACCAGGTTCCCGACCGAACCGCTGAATATGCTGCGCAGGCGTTGGGCGGGGGACAGCGCACGGGAGGTCTCCATGCGGGGATTGTTTCATGGACCAGCTCGCAGGCATACAACGCAAGCTGTTCAATACAAATCCATCGGATCCACATCCAGTGACCAGCGCACCTTGCGTGCTTCTGGCAGGGCTTGGATCAAGGGTAGTGCGGCGTCGAGGCTTGCGTGCAGGCTGCGACGGTTGGATGCGGAGAGGAGCAGTTGCATGCGGTGCATGCCGGCGCGTTTCTGCATGGGTGCGGGGAGCGGTCCGTGGAAGTTTGGTGAAGAGCGTGGTTCAACGGACTCACCACGGACGGGATTTCCGACATCCCCCTTATGAAGATTGCTTGAAAGGATCGCTTTGGCCGCTTGCAGGAATGCATTCGCTGCGTCCACGTGCTTCGCTTCCGCACGCAGCAATGCCAGGTGTGCGAACGGAGGAAATCCTGCGGCCTGTCGCTGTTCCAGTTCGCTTTCGGCGAAGGCGTGGTAGCCGCCGTTGATCAGCGTGGTGAGCAGGGGATGGTCGGGGTGGTGGGTTTGCAGGCGCACTTCGCCGGGCTTTTGCGCGCGACCGGCGCGACCGGCGACCTGGATCAATTGCTGCGCGAGTTTTTCACCAGCGCGGAAGTCCGACGAGAACAAACCCTCGTCCACGCCCACTACCACCACCAGGGTGAGATGCGGCAGGTCGTGGCCCTTGGCGAGGATCTGCGTACCCACCAGGATGCCGGGCTGGTCGCCGAGCTTTTCCAACAGTCCGGCCAATGCATCGCGTCGCTGCGTGGTGCCGCGATCGATGCGAAGTACCGGCACGTCCGAAAATTTTTCCAGCAGCATTTCTTCCAGGCGTTCAGTGCCGATGCCTTGTGGTTGCAGCGCCAGCCCGCCGCAATCCGGGCATGAGGGTGGCGTGGTCTGGCGCGCGCCACAGTGGTGGCATTGCAGGCGACGGCCACCGCCATGCACGGTGAGCGGCGAATCACATCGCTTGCACTGCGCGCTCCAACCGCAATCGTGGCAAAGCAGGACTGGCGCATAGCCGCGACGGTTCTTGAATACCAGCACTTGTCCACCAGCACTCATCGCATTCGAGATCGCCGTGATGCTCTCCTCCGACAAGCCGGCTTGCAGCGGACGCTTGCGCACGTCGGTGACGCGCACGGACGGTGGCTTGGCGTCGCCGGCGCGCCGTGACAAACGCAGGTGCGCGTAGCGTTCGCTCGCGGCGTTGTGCAGCGATTCCAGCGAGGGCGTCGCACTACCCAGGATCACTGGCACGTCCAAGGCCTTGCCGCGCACCAAGGCGAAATCGCGCGCGTGGTAGCGCATGCCGTCCTGTTGCTTGTAGCTGCCGTCGTGTTCTTCATCGACGATGATCAATCCCGCGTTCGGAAGCGGCGTGAACACCGCCGAGCGCGTGCCTACCGCGACACGCGCCTCGCCGCGCGCGAATGCCGCCCAGCCACGCGCACGTTCGCCGTCGTTCAAGCCGGAATGCAGGGCCAGCACCGGCACGCCCAGGCGCTGGCGGAAACGGGCGAGTGTCTGCGGCGTCAGTCCGATTTCCGGTACCAGCACGAGTGCCTGCTTGCCGCGACGCAGGCAGTCGGCGATGGCGTGCAGGTAGACCTCGGTCTTGCCGCTGCCGGTGACGCCATCCAGCAACAAGGCTGCGAATCCCTGGGTGGAAAGGACCGCATCGACGGCTGCCTGCTGTTCCGCATTCAGCGCGGGCCCGGCTTGCGGTGCAGGCGCCAGCTCTGATGCGGGAATCGCCACGCGCTCGACCCATCCGCGTTTGGCCAGCGCACGCGCCGCGCTGCGCCAGTCGTCCAGGTGCAGATCGAGGCTGTCTTCATCACGTGTCGATACTTGAAGCAACTCGGCCAAGCGTCGTGGTCGCGTGCCGTTGCGGAGCCGTTCCACTTGGCCTTCGGCCTCGGCCGTCAGCCGCCATGCCCACGCATGCGTATCCGGTACACGCTCACCCTGGCGCAGCAGCACAGGCAACGCCGTGCCCAGCACTTCGCCCAATGGCGCATGCGTGTAGCGCGACAACCAGCGCAGCGATTCCAGCAGTTCGCCATGCAGCAGGGGTCCGGCATCCGGGAACGCGAGGACCTGGCGCAACTCGGGCGCGTCCTCGGCGGCTGTTCCGATAGCGGCCACGATGCCGGTCAGCTCGCGTGAACCGAAAGGCACCTTCACCCGTCGCCCGATGTCCGTCGCCAGGGGCGTGTGGCCATCGGGTGGCAGGTAATCGAACAGGCGCGGCAGCGGTACTGGCAGCGCGACACGAAGGAGGAAAGGGGCGGGCATCCGCGCCAGTTTACCGATGCGCGCAAGCACCTCGACGACTTGCTGCACTTGCGCGTGATTGTTGTCGCCAGGATGACGAAAACCGCGCAAGTGCCGGTTGTGCATGGAGATTCTCTTTTATCCACATGGTCTGTGGATAAAACTGTGCATCAAACCCATGCTCCACGCTTTCACACTGCTGCGGCGGGCATCATTGCGTGGTTGGCGAAAAAAGCGCCAACCGTATAAATCCTATTTCAATCATGCACTTGGCCGTGAAACACAAATGCAACAAAGCCTTTCATGCTGTCCCCGGACAGGCCCATGACGATCGCGTGACTGCTGTGCACAACCTGTTTTGGGGCAAGGCCCCGAATGTGCCTGAAAAATAGGATTCAACGCATTTGTCAAGCGATTGTGGCGATCCGGCACACGGTCCAGCGCGGCTATGATGCGTCCACCATTCCCCCGGTTTTGCGATGCCCAGCACCCTGAATGACGCCGCGGCTGCGCCTGCCGCACTTTCTGCCTTCCTGCGCGGCGTCGAGCGCCGGGGCGCCCTGTTCGGCGAGTTGCAGTGCGGGGACCGCGAAGTCGGTGATGCCGCCCTGGCCGCGGCCATGCGTGCCTTCCGCAACCATGCCGCTGCCTTGCCCATGGCCGACTGGTCGCAGCGCTTCTGGGCGCTGCTGGTGGCGGCTCCGCCCCTGCGTCGCGATGCGGCGACGGCGCAGTGGCCACCCGATATGCGGGCACTGGTGCATCTGGAGTCCGTGCCGCGCCAGGCACTGTTGCTGCGCCTGGTCGCGGGTTTGCCTGAAACCGAGGCGGCCAAGGTGCTTGGCATCGCCCCGGCGGCGTACCAGGACGCGCTGGCCGCGGCTTGTCCGCGCGATACCGAGGGCCAGGCCGATGCGCTGGCCTGGCGCACGCTGGGGGAAACCATCCAGCAGCAGCTGCGCGACCTGCCGCCGGAGCGCCTTGCCCGCCTGGCGCGCTTGCGCGAGGCCGCCATCACCGGCGTGCGGATCGAACGCGGCGCCACCGCCGCGACGGTTGTTGCCGATGCAGCAACAGGCGGGGAATCCGGCAGGCGGCGTTGGCCGCGGATCGTGCTGGTGCTCGCGGTCTGTGCGCTGGCCTTGGCCGCCACGTGGTGGCCGCAATGGCGTGCCTCCGGTTCGTTCGACCGCGCGCCCGCGCCTGGCGCGATGCGCGTGGATGACGGGGTGGAAATCAGCAGCGAAGCCTTGCCTGCACAACCGCCTGCCGCGACGTTCGATGCGAACACCGCGTTGATCACCCATCCGGATTTCGATTTTGTCCTCGACGACCAGGACGAAGCCATCGCACGTGAAGCGGATTTCTTCGCTTGGTACGGCGCTACAAGGCAGGCCGTGGTGGAAGAAGACAGAGCCACCACGCAGGCCGATCCTGCGGCGCCAACAGACTCGAGGGAAACGTCCGATGCGCAGCTCTGACAGATCGCGCTGGATCGGTGTGGCCCTACTGGCCATGGTCGGGGTGGTGATCGCTGCGCCTGCCATATCGCCAGTCGCCGTGCAGGCGGACATGCAGGAACGCAGCGCACGCCTGCAGGCGATGACGCCGGACCAGCGGAGTAGTTTCCTGCTGCGCCTCGCCGCGTGGGACGCACTGCCGCGCCGTGAGCGCGAAGATCGTCGTGCGCGTTACCAGGCCTGGTTGGCACTGGATGCGGATGAACGCAGCGCACTGCGTGCCATCGCCGCGGAAGTGGCGACCTTCCCGCCCGAACGCCAGCAGGCATTGCGTGCGGAATTCGCGGCACTTGATGTAACGCAGCGCCACGGCTGGCGACTCGGGCAGGCCCTCGGTGCGGACTTTGCGAAATTGCATCCGCTGCTGGCCTACGTGCCTGCCGACCAGCGCTCGCCCTTGCTCACCGTGCTGCGTGGCATGGACGCGCAACAACGTGCGGATCTTGCAGTGCTGGCGCAACGCACGCCACCGCAGGATCGCGAAGCTTTACGTGCGGAACTGTTGACGGTTCCTGCGTCGCGTCGGAGTGCTTGGCTGCAGGAGCAGCTGGATCGTTGATCGATACAGCAATGACTCGACTCTTAAACCCGTTCGTGGTGAGGCCAGGATCAAGTCCGGGCAGGCTGTGTCGAACCATGCCTTTCGCGGAAATATGAAGTGATGTGGTCTATCGGTCTATCGCAAGAGCGTGGTTCGACAGGCTCACCACGAACGGGATTTCTGGACAGGCTCACCACGAACGGGATTTCTGGACAGGCTCACCACGAACGGGATTTCTGGACAGGCTCACTACGAACGAGATTTTTTGAAAGCCCACTCTGGGTAAAGCTCGCTATCCAAGCCTTCCTTAATCGCCCAAATCACGCAACACGTGGCGGCTTGCGCTGAAGCGGTCGCCGAAACGCGCGATGCCTGCCGCGCGCATGCGCGCCGCGTGTTCGCGCAGGTAGGCATCCAGCGCAGCCTGGTCGGGCAGGGTGTAGTGGGTGCGGAATACCACCCGTCCGGCGTCCTCGATATCCAGCACTTCCAGGATGCGCGCATCGGTAAAACCCGGAAGTTCCAGCATGTCCTGCACGTGCACGATCAGCCATGCGCGGAAATCGTCCGCGATCGCGTGCTCCACGCTCAGGTTTACTTCGTAGATCAGCGCCATCCGGCGTAGACTACGCGGCCTGCCAACCCGGTGCCAGCGCGTGTGCGCGACCGCAGTTGGATGATGATGAACCCATGGCTTCCCCCACCCCCCAAGCCCCACGCTTCGGCACTGAAGTGCGCACCACGGCAACGCTCGCGCTGCCCCTGGTGCTGGGCCATGTGTCGACCGGGCTGATCGGCTTCGTCGACAACGTCATCGCCGGCCACCACGGCACGCAAACACTGGCGGCGGTGACCATCGGCACCGCGCTGCTGTGGTTGCCGATGATGGTGCCGATCGGCACGCTGATCGCGTTGACGGCTTCGGTATCGCAATTGAACGGCGCCGGACGTCGCGATGAAATCGGCCCGGTGTTCCGCCAGGCCTTGTGGTTGTCGCTGGGGCTGGGCGCCTTGATGTTCGCCTTCCTCAGCCTGGCACCGCATGCGCTGGGGCCGTTCGGCATTGCGCCCGACATCATCCCCGGCGCAACCGGCTTCCTGCATGGGATCCGCTGGGGCGTGCCGGCGTTGACGCTGTTCTTCTGCATGCGCTACCTCAGCGAAGGCATGCACTGGACCTTGCCGACCATGCTGCTCGGCTTCGGTGGCTTGCTGCTGCTGGCACCCTTGGGCTACGCGTTCGCGTTCGGTCGCTGGGGCGCGCCGGAACTGGGTGCGGCCGGATTGGGCGTGGCCTCGGCGATCATGATGTGGGCGCAGGCCATCGCCTTCGCGGTGTACCTGTGGAATGCAAAACGTTTCGCCGAACTGAAACTGTTCGCCCATTTCGATCCGCCGCGTGCTGCCGACATCGCGCAACTGTTGCGTACCGGCCTGCCCATTGGCGTGACCGTGTTGATGGAAGGCAGCCTGTTCATCGTGACCGCGCTGCTGATCGCGCGATTGGGCGCCGTGCCTGCCGCCGCGCACCAGATCGCGATCAACGTGTCGGCGCTGTGTTTCATGATTCCCATGGGCATTGCCGAAGCCACTACCGTGCGCGTGGGCCATGCGATGGGCGCCGGCGATCCGCACGGCATCCGTCGCGCCGCGCACGCCGGCTACGTCATCGTGCTGGTGACCCAGGCCCTGTCCGCCACGGCCTTGCTGCTGGGCCATGACGCGGTGGTGGCGCTGTACACGCGCGACGTGGCGGTGGCGGCGCTGGCCGGCAACCTGCTGCTGTACGCGGCCGCGTTCCAGTTCCCGGACGGTGTGCAGGTGCTGTCGGCGGGCGCGCTGCGTGGGCTCAAGGACACGCGCGTGCCGATGTGGCTGGCGGTCGTGTCGTATTGGGGCCTGGGCATGCCGCTGGGCATCGGCCTGGGCCTGGGGCTTGGCTGGGGGCCGCAGGGCATGTGGATGGGCCTGATCCTGGGCCTGACTGCGGCCGCGGTGCTGCTGGCGGCACGCTTCCAGCGCAGCAGCAAGCGCTTGCTGCCCGCAAGGCGGTAGGAGCGCCCCATGGGCGCGAGCTTTTCGATCCAACCCGGGAAAAGCAAAAGCTCGCGCCCATGGGGCGCTCCTACCCAACGCGTGTGGCTGAATGGCTGGTTTTCAACTAATGACTAAAGGGGCATGAAAGCGGTGCGGCCAGCCGCTAAGCTGGCCTCAGTTATCCGGAGCCTGCCCCCATGAATCAACCTGTCCGTCGCGGTCCCATTGCCGCCTTCTTCGTCGGCCTGTGGAACGTGATGAATTTCACCCGCAGGTTGATCCTCAACGTCCTGTTCTTCGGCCTGCTGTTCCTGTTCCTGGTCATCTTCGTCGCCGCCATGGGCGGCATGATGGCCAGCGGCAAGGGTGGCAAGCCGCTCGACACCCGCACCACGCTGGTGATCGCGCCGGAAGGCCGTCTGGTTGAACAATTCAGCGTCGATCCGATCCGCCGCGCGCTGGCCAGGGCCATGGGCGACAAGAGCGCCGAGGAAATCCAGCTGCGCGACCTGGTCCGCGCCATCGACGCCGCCAAGGACGACAAGAACATCGAGCGCATGCTGTTGCGCGTCGATGGACTGCAGGCCAGCGGCTATGCCTCGATGCGCGAAGTGGCGGCGTCGCTTGCGCGCTTCAAAGCATCCGGCAAGCAGATCGTGGCCTTCGGTGAAAACCTGGAGCAGTCGCAGTACCTGCTGGCCGCACAAGCCAACGAGATCTACATCGATCCGATGGGCAGCATGCTGCTGGAGGGACTGGGTCGTTACCGCCAGTACTACCGCCGCGGCCTGCAGGAAAAGCTGGGCGTGGACGTGCACCTGTTCCGCGTGGGCGAATTCAAGTCCGCCGCCGAACCTTACATCCTTGATGCCGCTTCGGCCGAATCCAAGGAAGCCGACCTGTACTGGATGAATGACATCTGGGCGCGCTACCTGCAGGACATCGCCACCGCCCGCAAGCTGACCCCGGCGCAGCTTGCGGCCGGCATCGACACCATGCCCGAAGGCATCGCCGCCGCAGGCGGTGACCTGGCCAAGTTCGCGCTGCAGCAGAAGCTGGTCGACGGCCTGAAGACGCAGGAAGAGCTGGAAACCCTGCTGGCCGAGCGTGGCGTGGCTGACGAAGATGCCGAAGGCGGCTTCCGCAATGTCTCCATGGATGCTTACCTGATGCAGCACGATGCCAAGCACCTGGTGCTGGGCGATGCGCGTCCGCAGGTGGCCGTGGTCGTCGCCGAAGGCGAGATCACCGATGGCGAGCAACCGGCCGGCACCGTCGGTGGCAAGTCCACCTCCGCGCTGTTGCGCGAAGCGCGTGACGACGACGACGTGAAGGCCGTGGTTCTGCGCGTGGATTCACCGGGCGGTGGCGTGTATCCATCGGAAGAAATCCGTCGTGAAGTCGCCGCACTGAAAGCCGCCGGCAAGCCGGTGGTGGTGTCGATGGGCGACCTGGCGGCTTCGGGTGGTTACTGGATTTCGATGAACGCCGATCGCATCTACGCCGATCCGTCCACCATCACCGGTTCTATCGGCATCTTCGGCCTGATTCCCAATGTCACCCGCACGCTGGACAAGATCGGCGTCACTACCGACGGCGTCGGCACCACGCGCTTCGCCGGTGCGTTCGACATCACCCGGCCGATGGATCCGGCGGTGGGTCGCGTGATCCAGTCGGTGATCGACAAGGGCTATGCGGACTTCACTGGCAAGGTCGCCGCGGCACGCAAGAAGCCGGTGGAAGACGTTGATGCGGTTGCGCGTGGTCGCGTGTGGAGCGGTGCACAGGCGAAAGAACGTGGCCTGGTGGATGAGCTGGGCGGCTTCGATGCCGCGGTCGCCGATGCCGCTGCACGCGCCAAGCTGGGCAAGGCCGGCGATTATCGCGTGCGTTACGTGGAAAAAATGGTCACGCCGTTCGCGCAGTTCATGAGTGGCTTCGCCAGCAGCAACATGGGCGCCGCGCTGTTGAGGGATTCGGATTTCGCCCGCGCGCTGCTTATCAAGACCATGCCGGAAACCGAAGCCCAGCTACGCTTCGTGCAGTCAGCCGCCACCGATCGCAGCGGCGCACCAGTGAAGACCCTGGTGTATTGCTTCTGCGGGCTGTGAGGCTGGCAGTAGTGGCTAGAGGAGTACGGAGCCCAGCGCTCCGTGCGAGCGAAGGAAGCAGCATCAAGGAAAAGTGACGTCATCCCAGCGAACGCTGGGACCCATCTTGATTTTCGTTTCGAAGGCAAAGATCAAAATGGATCCCAGCGTTCGCTGGGATGACGTCGCTTTTTTTTTCGAGAAACAGCAATCGAGGCGTCAGCCCCGGCCAGATATCAATTCGAAGCCGCTTCGGTTCCGGCGTCCTGCTGGGCCGCAGTTTCCCTGACGTATGCTCGTTTGCCTTCATCTTGTCCGCGGCTGATTGCATCGCGTGGGGTGGTGAGGTGGCGTGGCTCCAATCGTCCGCTGCAGTTTCGGATTCTTTGGCCGCAACAAGTACGCGTTGGCTGCGTGGCCTCACATTAAAGCGGGCATCCGAGCACGTTTCGGATATATTCGGACTTGCCTGCCGGCCTTTACGGGTCGACTCATTTCAGCGATGGGGGAATGCCATGCGTTTAATCCTGATGTTATTTGCATCGATGGTTCTATCTTCTGCCGCACACGCACAGAATCCAGCAAGCGTCAGAAGTCCAGAGCAACTCCCATCTGCTCCCGCGCAGCATGAAAGAATGAGGAACCTGACGGAGACTTACCAGAGAGGCGATCAGGGTAATACGCAACAAACTGCCGCCTTGAAGAATCAATGCATGGCTGTTATCGCGGTCGATCCCTACTGCGCTTGCCTGCAATCAAAGCTTCCGAACTCCATGGGCTTCGATAGTTATGTGACGATCCTTTCGAGGTCAAAGGAAGAAAACAAGTACAGCCGCCTCAATGCGGACGCGAAAAAGGTTTACGACGCAATTCCAAAAGTGCGCGATTTTTGTGCGGCTAAACTGGCTGTCGCGCACTGACGGCCGCACCAAGACTTATTCCTTTTAGTCTTTGACAAGGCAAGGACGCTGGACCCCGACTTGCGTCGGCATGGCCACTTGGCCCTGTCTGGCGACGTCAGCTTGAACAGGCTTTCAATTCGCAGCCGCGTCAATCTCGGCCTGCTGCTTGTCCGCCGCTTCCTGCACCGTGTCCTCGACCGCATTGGCCTTGTCGATGGGTGCCTGCATCGCGTCGCGCAGTTCCGTGGCTTCGGCCGTTGCCTGCGGCTTCGGGGGTTCGTCGGTGGGTGGCGGCTCCGGCTTGCACGCGGAGAGGCCCAAGCCCAGCACGGTCAGGCAGGTGGCGCGCAGCAGCATGTTCATGGTGGCAACCTTCGCGGGGACGTGGCGTAATGCTACGCCTGTAGGCACGGGACGACACCATGGCACCCTACCGCTGGCGGCTGGATGGACAACGCGCACTGATCACGGGTGCCAGCGCCGGCATCGGCTTGGCCATCACCCGCGAACTGCTGGGCTTTGGCGCCGACGTGATGCTGGTGGCGCGCGATGCGGACGCGCTGGAAGTGGTGCGTGATGAACTGCTCGACGAATTCCCTGATCGCAGCATCCACGCCATGGCCGCCGATGTGGCCAACGATGAAGACCGTCGCGAAATCCTCGACTGGGTGGAAGACCACGCCGACGGCCTCAACCTGCTGGTCAACAACGCCGGCGGCAACCTGACCAAGGCCACCGTGGATTACACAGAAGAAGAATGGCGCGGGATCTTCGAGATCAACCTGTTCTCCGCCTTCGAACTCTCTCGTTACGCCCATCCGCTGCTGACGAAACATGCCGCATCCGCCATCGTCAACGTGGGCAGCGTGTCCGGCATCACCGCCGTGCGCAGCGGTGCACCCTATGGCATGACCAAGGCGGCCTTGCAGCAGCTCACCCGCAACCTGGCGGTGGAATGGGCGGAGGACGGCATCCGCGTGAATGCCGTCGCGCCGTGGTACATCCGCACGCGGCGCACGTCGGGGAAACTCGCGGACGTGGATTACTACGAAGAAGTGATCGAGCGCACGCCGATGCGGCGCATCGGTGAACCCGAAGAAGTGGCCGCGGCAGTGGGTTTCCTGTGCCTGCCGGCCGCGAGCTACATCACCGGCGAATGCATCGCGGTGGATGGTGGCTTCCTGCGTTACGGATTTTGACCAGCTTGCCAGAGGGGATCTATCCGAGTCATTTGAACTCCATCGGCACCGCAACTGTCATTCCACTTTTGAGGGTCCAGTCGCGCGACAGTGATGATTCCATCCCACGACCAGGCGGCCAGTACGCCAGTGGTTGTATCTAACAGATCTATGTCTACGGGAAAATTATTTGCCAGCGGCTCCATGTGTATTTTTTCGCAATAGTGGCCGGTTCGCAGATCAATCGAAGAGAGTACGAGCTGGGCACCGTTCACTCCATCGCGGACCCAGCCAACGAATACTGCACCGCCATGCATCAGTGGAGACGACGTCGAATCAGCAAGCATTGCCCCAATGGCCTCTCCAAGGACATGTGCGCGTGCCTTGCGGTCATCCAGGTTTACCTGCAGGACACCAAAATCTCCGCGGAACGATGAGGAATTTCCTTCGCACTCTTCCATTACTCCCGTTTTTTTGAACTTGCCCTTGCATAGCTTGCCTACGGAAACCACGAAGTCATCTCTGATGTCCAGTCGTGTAAAGCCGGATGGATTGATGGACCAGCCATCCCAATCGATGTCGAACTCCCGCACGCCTTGGCTGCTGTATCGACGCAAAGCGGGGGATAGATCGTGTTGGTCGACCAGTGTCCAGATCGAAGAGGATGTTTCGCCAGTAATGGCCAGAAAATCTATTTCATCCCGGTGCTTGTCAAGTATCCGGTATTGCGCTGGATTGATTGGAAAGACTTTCAGCCATGCACGGCTGCAATCGATGGGCTGGCGTTTTGAAATGGCCAGGTCTTCGACTTCCAGGGTAACGAAATAGCAATCCTGTGAATCGTCGGAATGCATCTTTCGGCCGCACTGATCGATTTCATCGTCCGGATCATAGTCAACGCAGGAAAAATAGACCGTTGCCATGCCATCGCCATCGCCAGCCACAAGGAATGGCCGATTGTCTCCCGGTGGATCGCTACTCGCCGCCACCGGTAATGCACAGCTGACTAAAAGCAAGGCCAGAGACCAAAATCTTGCTAGGGCGATACTTTTTGAGAAACAACTATTTCGCACCGCAGTCGCTCTCTTGCCAGATCTTCTGCGCACGCTCGAACTCGGCCTTGTTCTTTTCCGCGCTTTCCGCACGGGTAAAACGAAACGCGACTTCGGTTTCATCGCGGCGCTTCTTCCATGCATCGCACAGTCCACCATCGGGTACGCGCGCGCAGACATCCTTGACCACTTCGCAGGCTTCACCCGCGCCCAGTTCCGGATTGCCGTTCAGGCCAACGGTGCGCAAGGACACGCAACGTGATTGCGGTTCCTCGTTCTCCGTGATGTAGGTGTCCTTGTCGTAAGTCGTGCACTGGAACAACACCGGCGGCGGCAAGCGTTGGCTCTCCACCGGTTTTGCTTCGGTGTCGGTGTAGCCAGTCGTGAACTTCTGCTTCGGTTCCGGGGCTTGTGGCGCGGGGTCGACCGGTGCAGGCGGCCTCGGCGTGACAGGGGCAGTCGAAGCGCCCGGCACGGTGTTGACGCTCTGCACGACTTTCTTCACCTGCGTGTCGCCCTTGGGGCAGGGCATGTTCTGCAGCGTCAATGCGCCGCTTGCGTCGGTGCAGCGGTAGAACACCACTTCATCGGCAAAGGCCGCCAATGGGCAGGCCATCAGCGTGATCAGGACGATCCACGGTTTCATCATGCGCGAGGCCTTGGTCAATGGTCGCAATCGCTGGAGATACGCGCATCGATGCCGCGTTGCTCCAGTTCCAGGTCACGCCGCTCGCTTTGCAGGGCGCTGTTGTAACGGCGGATGATTTCATATCGGCGGTCGGAAAGTCGCGCGCAGACTTCCTGTTGCGGCAATGCGTGACACTCGTCGCGGACCCAGACCTCCGCGCCGCGCAACAGGTTGCCCGTCGGAATGGCTTGGCCGCGAGGGTTGGCGCTACCCCTGCCATCGTCCCAGCGCTGGTAACCGGCTGCCCAGGCGGGGACCAGGCGCGGATTTCCTTCGCCGTTGTCGCTGGTGTAGCGGTCGCCGTCGCCGGTCACGCACTCGTACATGGGTCGCGGCGCGTTGCGGTAGATCACCTGTACTTCCCGCTCTGGCGGATCCACTGATGATGGCGGCACCGGCCCAGTAATGGTTTCGGCGACGGGTGCAGGGTCCTTGGGACGTTGCATCGACCGGACTTCCTGCGACTCCCCTTTTTGGCATGGTGAATCGCGCAAGGTGATCTTGTGGCCTGGCCCCACGCAGCGATAAATGGTGAGTTCCTGGCCGGCGGTAAGCGCGGGAAACAGGATCAGCAACGTCAGCAGGATCAAACGGGTCGACATGTGCGCATCTTGCGCGCATCGGCTGGGGCGGAAAAGGGCCGCGGCCGGCCTGTTCAGAGTCTCAGGGCTACGCCGGTGAGTGCATCACGGATCACGGTCGGTGCAGGCAGGCCGCCGGTTTCGCCGTGCACATGGCCCGCTACCGCTGCGAGCACCGCCGGATCCAATCCTTCGCGGCTGCGTGGCGCGTCCTGTCCGCTCAGGTTGGCGCTGGTGGATACCAATGCGCCTCCGAATGCATTGCAGAGTTCGATCACGGTGGGATGCGCGCTGATGCGCACGGCGATGCCGTCATGCGCGCCGGTGATCCAACGCGGGGCATCGCGAGTGGCGGGCATCACCCAGGTGTGTGGGCCGGGCCAAGTGGCCAACACCGCAGCCAGGTTGTCGGTGGGCACGCTGGCCAGTTCCAGGTACGGGCGCAACTGGTCCAGGTGCGAAGCGATGAGGATCAGGCCCTTTTCCACCGCGCGCTGCTTGATGGCGAGCAAGCGCAGCACGGCGTCTTCATTGCGCGGATCGCAACCCAGGCCCCACACGGCTTCGGTGGGGTAGGCGATGACGCTGCCGGATTGCAGGGCGATGGCGGCTTCGGGGATGGGGAGCAGAGGTGAGGTCATGGGGCGTGCTTTCACGAGCGATTTTCAGTAAGCGAGCACTGCTCGGAATCTTTCAGATCGTCATGACCAACCATTCGGTTGTTGACGACCCCGCGAAGGCGGGAATCCAGGGACTTTCGCTTTTTCTGTAGCGTGACCGCAAGAGCAAAGTCACTGGGTTCCCGCCTTCGCGGGAATGACGACTGATGTTGTTCGGCTTTCTGTCCGTGGAACGTGTTTTGATCAAGCGATATGAATGCTTGGAGGGATTCGATCGCTTCCTATGGGTTCCTACTTCACCGCCTTCACGATCCGCCGCTTCCCAATCTCGATGTTCGCGGCCGGCGTCAGCAATGACTTGGCTGGCTCCACCACGGGGGCGATGGCTTTCTTCGCCGCCACTTTCTTGACTGCGGTTTTCTTCGCCGCGGCCTTTTTCGTCGTCGCTTTCTTGGTGGCTTTCTTGGCGGCCACCTTCTTCGGTGCCGCTTCTTTCTTCACCGCGACTTTCTTGACGGCAGCTTTCTTGCCGAAACCCTTGCGCATCGGCTTGCCGGTTTCTTCCATCAGCTTGACCACTTCCTCCAGGGTCAGCGATGCCGGCTCGCGGTCCTTGGGCAGGATCTTGCCGTTGAGCTTGCCGTCGCTGAGGTAGGGACCGTAGCGGCCGTTCAAGACCTGGATCTCGCTGCCTTCGAATTCCTTGATGATGCGATTGCGGGCGATCTCTTCCTTTTCCTCGATCAGGAACACCGCGCGCGCCAGGTCGATGGTGTACGGGTCGTCTTCCTTCTTCAGTGACGCGTACACGCTACCGCGCTTGGCGAACGCGCCGAAGCGGCCGATGCCGACGCTGACTTCTTCCTCCTTGTCCTGGCCCAGCTTGCGCGGCAGCTTGAACAGCTCCAGCGCATCCTCCAGGGAAATCGTGTGCATGCTCTGGCCGGGACGCAGCGAGGCGAAGGTCGGCTTGTCCTCGGCGTCTTCGGCGGTGCTGCCGATCGCCGCATAGGGTCCGTAGCGGCCCAGGCGCACGCTGACCGGCTTGCCGGTCTTGGGGTCGGTGCCCAGTTCGCGCGCGCCGGTGGCCTGGCTGCGGTCCACCGATTCCATCTTGTCGTCCACCATTTCCTTGAATGGCGTCCAGAACCGTTCCATCAACGGCACCCAGTCCTCTTCGCCACGCGACACCGCATCCAACTCGTCCTCGAGCTTGGCGGTGAAGTCGTAATCCACGTACTGGGTGAAATGCCCGCTGAGGAAGTTGCTGACCGCGCGGCCCACGTCGCTGGGCTTGAAGGCGCGGCCTTCCATTTCCACGTACTTGCGGAAGATCAGCGTCTGGATGATCGAGGC
>CALCNV010000004.1 GCA_937897645.1 uncultured Lysobacteraceae bacterium | reverse complement strand
TATCGATGTTCATGTAAGCCACCATTTCAATGCCACCCCGGACCAGGTCTTCGACGCCTGGCTGGTGCCGCGTGAAATGGGGCGCTGGATGTTCGGTGCGCACATCCATGACGTGAAGCTGCTGCGCCTGGACGTGGATCCGCAGGTTGGCGGCCGTTTCTCGCTGCAGGTACGGCGCAGTGGCCAGTTCATCGAACACACCGGGCATTACCTCGAAATCGAACGCCCCCGGCGCCTGGCGATGACCTGGGCGGTGAAAGGTGCGCCGGACGACGCGTTCAGCCGAGTGCAGATCGACCTGGCGCCTTCAGGCATGGGTAGCGTGCTGATCCTGACCCATCGCATGGATGCCAAATGGGCCGGCCATGCGCAACAGGTGCGTGAAGGCTGGAGCGCCATGCTGGCCGCGTTGGGCGAACTCTTCACCTGAAAGCAGGCGATTGTTCCTCGATCAGCGCAGGAACAGCTGCGGCAGCATCACGGTCATCACGATGATGCCGATGATCGCAATCAGCATCCCCAGCACGTACCACGGCCGGTCACGCCACAGGGTCCCGAAGGTCTCGGCGGTGCCATCCCGCTCGGCAGCCGCCTGGCGCGCCAAGGCTGTCTCGCGGCGTTCGCGCTGGTAGTCGGCCATCAGCGCCTTGGCGCGGACGATGTCTGCATCCTCCGAGACCCAGATGCCGCCATGGGAAATCCCCCACGGACTGGGCCTGGTTTCGTGGAAGGCAATCGCGTTTTCCCCCAGCCACGCGCGCACCTCGTCAGCTTCATCATCGGGTACGTTGCGCAGGTTGAGCAGCAGTTTGGCCATGCGCCCATGATAACGGTCGGGCTGGCGACTTGGCGCATGCGTTACCCTGCCCGCCTCCTCCACCGGTAAACCCCATGCGCCTGATCCTGTCCCTGCTTGCCTTGCTGATGCTTTCCGCCTGCGCCGACCCCGGCCCGCCACCCGGTGGCAGCGTGGCGGAACTGCAGCGCATCGACGTAAAAGTGGGTACCGGTGCCGTCGCGACCGCGGGCAGCGATGTGACCGTGCACTACACCGGCTGGCTGTATGACGAGAAAGCCGAGCAAAAACGCGGTCTCGAATTCGACAGCTCAATCGACCGCGGTCCGTTCACGTTTCCACTGGGCGGCGGCAAGGTCATCCGCGGCTGGGACGAAGGGGTCGCTGGCATGAAAGTCGGCGGCACGCGCACCTTGCTGATACCCGCCTGGCTGGGCTACGGCAGCAGCGGCGCCGGCGGCGTGATTCCGCCGAATGCATCGCTGGTGTTCGAAGTCGAACTGCTAGCCGTCAAGCCGCGCTGATCGGGTGATGGTGGATCCTTCCGTGATCGATTCCAGATCCAACGCGACCCGCCGGGTCGCCGTGATTGGCGGCGGTCCTGCCGGATTGATGGCGGCGGAAGTGGCGCGCGCCGCCGGCGCAGACGTCGATGTGTATGAGCGCAAGGGTTCCGTCGGACGCAAATTCCTGATTGCCGGCAAGGGTGGCCTGAACCTGACCCACTCCGAACCCAGGCCGGCCTTCGTGCAGCGCTACCGTGAACGCGCGCCGGAAGTCGAAGCGTGGCTGCATGATTTCGATGCCGATGCCTTGCGCGAATGGGCGCGCGGCCTGGGCGTGGAAACCTTCGTCGGCAGTTCCGGTCGCGTGTTTCCCTCCGACCTGAAAGCCGCGCCGCTGTTGCGCGGCTGGCTGAGGCGACTGCGCGACAGCGGCGTGCGTTTCCACGCGCATCATCGCTGGCTGGGCTGGAATCAAGCAGGCGCCTTGCGCTTCGCCACGCCCGAACGTGAATTGGAAGTGGGCACTGACGCGACCGTGCTGGCGCTTGGCGGCGGGAGTTGGCCGCAACTGGGTTCGGATGGCGCATGGCTGCCGCTGCTGCAATCGCGTGGTGTCGAGATCGCATCTTTGCAGCCATCCAACTGCGGCTTCGACATCGAGTGGAGCGAACACCTGGCCACCCGCCACGCCGGAGCACCGCTCAAGCCAGTAGTAGCGCACTGGCGCGATGCCAACGGCAAGGAACATGCTTTGCAGGGTGAGTGCGTGGTGAGCGCACACGGCATCGAAGGCAGCCTGGTCTATGCGCTGTCGGCGGAGCTGCGTGACGCGATCACCCGCAACGGCCATGCAACGCTGCATTTGGACCTGGCGCCCGGTCGCAGCCTGGAACGCCTGCAACAAGACCTCTCGAAGCCGCGCGGGCATCGCAGTGTAAGCGAACACTTGCGCCGGCAGGCCGGCATCAGCGGGGTCAAGGCCGCGCTACTTTACGAAATGCTCGACAAGTCGCAGCTGGACGATCCGGCGCTGCTGGCACGCACGATCCATCGTTTGCCGTTGACGTTGAAACAACCACGCCCATTAGCAGAAGTAATCAGCACGGCCGGTGGCGTACGCCTGGAAGCGCTGGATGCACACCTGATGTTGGAGGCACTGCCTGGCGTGTTCTGCGCGGGCGAAATGCTGGACTGGGAAGCACCCACCGGAGGCTATCTGCTGACCGCGTGTTTCGCCAGCGGCTACCGTGCCGGCAAAGGTGCAGTGGCCTGGCTCGACAACACGCCAGCGACTTGAGTGGTCGCCCGCAAGGGCCGCGGGCAGGAATCAACTCCCTGCCCGCGGCGATCGCGGACGTGGCAACAGCTTAAACGCCCGCATGTTGAAATCCGGTTAGGGTTTCACGACAGGCTAATGACATGTTCCGCTTGCCTCATAACCTGAACCGCATGTGCAGATGAAAAATAATGCATTGATCCCTGCACGCGGGATTCATGTCAGTTTTCGCGACGCCTGTTTTCTCGCTTGCGCGGCAACGTACATGTTATCGACCAGGTTGGGATAGCGACGTCCAGCTTCCTCGGCGCGCTGCCTGGCTTGCTCAATCTGCGCAGGCGTGAGCTTTATCGCTGGGCCAGCTTTATTCGGAGCCTTCTTGTCCCAGGGCTTGGGAGTTCTGCTGGTCATCACATTCCCTCCATTCAAAGACACCGCACGCCGGAATGACCTGCGTGCAGCGTGGCCCTCCAGATCAATGGATCAATACGCGCCCATGTAATCGCGCTTGCCCACTTCGATACCGTTGTGGCGCAGGAGTGCATAGCTGGTCGTTACATGGAAGAAGAATTGCGGCAGGCCGTAGCTGAGCAGGTAGGCCTGGCCGCCGATCTTGCGCTCTTTGGGCGTGCCCGGACGCAGCACGATCTCACGGCTTTCGCTACCCTCGAATTGCGCAGCGTCCAGTCCGCCGATGAAGGTGAGTGTCTTCGCAATCAGCGCATGCAGGTCAGCGAAGCTGGTTTCCTTGTCATCGAATACCGGAAGCTCCGCACCGGCTAGCCGACCGCTGACGCCCTTGGCGAAATCGCAGGCGATCTGCACCTGGCGCAGCAACGGGAACATGTCCGGGAACAGCCGCGCCTGCAACAACGCATCCGGGTCGATCTTGCGCTCGGCGGCATGCGCTTCCGCCTTCGTCAGCAAGGCATCCAGGCTGCCCAGCATCTGCTGGAACACGGGAACGGAAGCGGCGTGCATGGAAATGGTCATGGGATGTCCTTTGGTAGTTAGGAGGAGATGGTAGGAGCGCCCCATGGGCGCGAGCTCTTCGGGTGCATCACAATAAAATCAGGAGCTCGCGCCCATGGGGCGCTCCTACGGAATCTGGGGTGGATCAATCCTGCTCCGCGGCCGCCTCGCGGCCCTGCTGGCGGATCAGTGCTTCCTCGCGTGCATCGTTGATCGCATCGCGTACGCCGTCTAGGTCGACGCTGCGCTCGTCATGCACGAACTTGCCGGTGAGCTCGGTATCGGGGAACAAGTCGCCCTGCTCGAACAACGCCCACATCTCCTCGCCATACCAGGTGTCCAGCAACTCGGGCGCAAACGCGCCCAGGGTGGCGGTGAGGTTGTTGACGTCGCGCAGCAGCATGGCGCGTGCGGCGTTGTTGCCGGTGGCGCTGACCACCTGCGGGAAATCGATCACCACCGGGCCTTCCGCACCCACCAGCACGTTGTAGGCCGACAGGTCGCCGTGGATCAGGCCGATGCACAACATGCGCACCACCTGCCGAACCAGGAAAGCGTGGTACTCGCGCGCCTGTTCGGCCGTGAGTTGCAGTTCGCCCAGGCGCGGCGCGGAGAAACCCTCCGCGTCGGTGACCAGTTCCATCACCAGCACGCCATGGAAGTATCCATGCGGCTCCGGCACGCGCACGCCGGCTTCCACCAGTTGGTAAAGGGCATCGACCTCGGTGTTCTTCCACGCAGTCTCCTGCTGCTTGCGCCCGTACTTGCTGGCCTTGCCGATGGCACGCGCCTCGCGGCTGCCGCGCACCTTGCGTCCTTCCTGGTACTGCACGCGCTGCTGGAAGCTGCGTTGGGCCATGTCCTTGTAGACCTTGGCGCAGCGCACGTCATCGCCGGAGCGCACCACGTACACGGCCGCTTCCTTGCCGCTCTTGAGTGGGCGCATCACTTCGTCGATCACGCCATCGTCGATCAGCGCTTGCAGGCCTTGCGGGGTCTTCATCCAGTCAGGGGTCGCGGTATCCGGGGAGCGGCTATTGTGCCTGCGTAAGCGCCGGGACTGGCGAAAGCAGGCCCGACGGGCGCGAGCGATTACACTGGCGCCCCGATTTCCATGATTCCACCCATGTCCGAACCCGTCCGCCTGGCCAAACGCGTCGCTGAAATCGCCGGCTGTTCACGGCGCGAGGCCGACCAGTACATCCAGGGCGGGTGGGTGACGGTGGATGGTGAGGTGATCGATGCACCGCAGCATCCGATCACCACGCAACGGGTAGAGATCGACCCGGAGGCTGACCTGAGCGAAGCCGAGCCCGCCACCCTGTTGTTGCACAAACCCGCTGGCGTGGCCTTCGACGCATCACCGAAGCTGGCCACCCCGCAGTCCCACACCGCCGGCGATGACCCAGGCATTCGCGTGTTGAAGCGCCATTTCGTACGCCTGACCCCGCTGATGCCGCTGGACGACGAAGCCAGCGGGCTGGTGGTGTTGAGCCAGGATGGACGCATCTGGCGCCGGCTCAGCGAAGACGCGGACCAGATCGAACAGGAATTCGTGATCGAGATCCAAGGCGAATTGGCACCGTACGGCCTGCCGCGCCTGTGCGACGGCATGCTCTACCAGGGCCGCGCCCTGCCCCGCGCCAAGGTCAGCTGGCAGAACGAAAACAACCTGCGCTTCGCGATCAAGGCGGTGCGCCCCGGTCAGCTCCGGCACATGTGCGCCCAGGTGGGACTGGATGTGTTGTCCATACGCCGCATCCGCATCGGTCGCATCCCGCTGAGCAAGATGCCGGTGGGGGAATGGCGCTACCTTCCGGTCGGGGAACGCTTCTGACTGTGCGCCAACATGACGTGATGCGGAAATATGCAAGCATTGACGCCAGCGCTTCCGGGTACCGACACTAGGCACTGTGCCAGCAACCCGCACGCACCGCCCACCCTTCATTCCACCAGATAACGACGAGAGGCATTTATGAGCAAGGGCATGGACCAGAAGAAAAGCGAGAAGAAGGCGCCCGCCAAGACCCTGAAGGAAAAGCGCGCCGACAAGCAGGAAAAGAAGAAGAACAAGTAAGGTGTATCCGCTTCCATGTAGAGCCGAGCTTGCTCGGCTGCTCTAAACACCTTTCGTAAAGCCGAGCTTGCTCGGCTGCTTTGAACACCATGCAAGAAGCAGCCGAGCAAGCTCGGCTCTCCGCGGCGCGGTGCGAACGGTTAGACCGCCGCCGTCACCACGACCTCGATCTTCCACTTCGGATTGGCCAGCGCGGCCTGCACCGTCGCCCGCGTTGGCGTGTGGCCTGGCACCACCCAGGCTTCCCAGACCTCGTTCATCGCCGCGAAATTGGCCAGGTCGGGCAGGAAGATCTGCGCATGCAGGATCCTGCTCTTGTCCGTCCCCGCCTGGGCCAGCAGCGTGTCGATCGCCGCCAGCACCTGCTGGGTCTGTCCGCGCATGTCAGCGCTGGCATCATCGGCAATCTGCCCCGCCAGGTACACCGTACCATTGTGGATGGCCATTTCGGACAGGCGTGGGCCAACTTCGAATCTCTGGATCATGTTATGTACTCCGGGCCGATGAAGGATGGCCACCATCCTACGGGATAGCGCGTGGCTTCCCGTACTATCCCGGCATACAGGGCGGATTTGTTCGGCCCGGCACCGGGACTTGATTGAACCAGACCATCCCCCAACCTGTCGCAGCCCCTCGTTCCCGACGCTGGCTCACGCGGATATTGCTGGTAGCTCTGCTCGCCTATCTCGGCATGGCGACCTACCA
The DNA here is from genome assembly GCA_937897645.1 of uncultured Lysobacteraceae bacterium. Classification (GTDB taxonomy): domain Bacteria; phylum Pseudomonadota; class Gammaproteobacteria; order Xanthomonadales; family Xanthomonadaceae; genus Pseudoxanthomonas_A. The sequence continues at coordinate 29,241 of CALCNV010000004.1, read as the reverse complement.
GGTATTCAAACCTCTGCCCGAAGGCATCGGCCAGCCCTACCCTGTGCGCTCCAGCAATGACGTTACCCTGTTCACCGACATCACCTACCTGGATGCCGCTGGCACTCACCACAGTGACCAGCAGGTGTTCGATGAAGTCCTGCGGCTGATTGGACAGGCCAAACGGCTGGTGGTGCTGGACATGTTCCTGTTCAACGATTTCACCGGTGCCGATGCAGCTCCTTCGCTTAGACCCTTAAGTGCAGAGCTGACCGAGGCGCTGGTGGAACGGAAACGCGCCGTGCCCGGCCTCCAAGTGCTGGTCATCACCGACCCCATCAACACGCTGTATGGCGGCATGCCCTCGAAGCACCTGGACGCCCTGCGTGCCGCCGGCGTGGACGTGGTAGTGACCGACCTTGGCAAGCTGCGCGCTCCGAATCCCGCGTGGTCGGGTTTCTGGCACCTGTGCTGTCGTTGGGCCGGCAATAGCGACAGCGGCGGTTGGCTACCCAGCCCGTTTGGCAAAGGCAAGGTCAGCCTGCGCAGCTACCTGGCAATGCTCAACCTCAACGCCAACCACCGCAAGACACTGGTAGTCGACGAGGGTGATGGCTGGACCGGACTGGTGGCTACCGCCAATCCACACGACGGCAGCAGCGCCCATGGCAACGCGGCGCTGCGCTTCCGTGGCGAGGCCGCCTTGGACCTGCTGCGCAGCGAGCGGCCGGTCGCAGCCATGTCGGCGCACGCATGGCCAACCACTGCTGCCGAGGCGATCACCCAGTCGTCCAGGACCACCGGCAGCAAGGACGATACGCAGCTGCAGGTCCTCACCGAAGGCCGCATACGCGATGCCTTGATAAACAGCGTCGAGAGTGCGAACGCCGGCGACCAGCTGGATGTCGCGGTGTTCTATTTCTCGCACCGCGCGCTCGTCAAGGCCGTCATTGCGGCGCAACAGCGAGGCGTGCAGGTGCGCGTCCTGCTGGACCCGAACGAGGATGCCTTCGGCCGCAAAAAGAACGGCATCCCCAATCGCCAGGTCGCGCTGGAACTGCACCAGGCCGGCGTACCCGTGCGCTGGTGCGACACGCACGGCGAGCAATGCCACGCCAAGATGATGTTCAAGCAAGCGACGGATGGCTCGGCGGAACTGATCGTCGGCTCCGCCAACTACACCCGCCGCAACCTGGACGACTACAACCTGGAGAGCAGCGCGCGCGTACTGGCACAGGCTGACGCCAGCGTCATGCAGCAGGCAGGGCGCTACTTCGAACAGAGCTGGGGCAATACCGGCAGCCGCCGCATCAGCGTCCCCTACGCCGATTATGCGGACGACTCACGCTTGCGCTATTGGCGCTACCGTTTCACGGAGGCCAGCGGGCTCTCCAGTTTCTGACGCCTCGGCGATGCGCCGTCCTGGCTTTCCCTCATTGCGGCTTGGGTAACGGCTTGCCTTCGACGATGGCGATCATTTCCGCGTCCGTGATGGGCGCGATGCGCATGTCGAAGCGCGTGTTCAGCAGCTCCACCATCGCCTGTGCCCACAGCGCGTTCCAGACCGTCCCGGCATGGCCATCGGCAACCGTGGCGTTGCTCGGCTCATCGCCCGCCGTGTTCGTCACCCGCATCCTGCCCAGCCTCACCTCGCGATAGGCCGGCTTGCCTTGCGCGTCGCGCCCACCCCAGTGCTGCTGGAACCATGCGCGATCATTGAAGAAGGCGATACGTCGGTCGGCTTTCTCCATGCCGGACAAGGCGCGGTCGAATACATCCAGTCCGGTACTGATGTTGTCGATCGCAACCCGCGAATGCCACCGATCCAAATTCTTGCTCCAGTGCGCATTGTCGAAGATCCCGACCAGCACGATTCGCAAGTCCGGATGGCGGGCATGCAAGGCTGCGACGGATTCGCGGATTGCATGTATGCAATCCGTCATCTTTTGCTGCGCCGCCGGTGACATCGGGTCTTGCGCCAGCTGGTCAAGCACCGGCGCATCACCAAAGTCATTCACGCCAATGCGTATCACCACTACACCGTTGCGCCAACGCCCTGGATGTTCGTCCATCAATGCCAACAATGCCGGTACCTGCCGCGTGGGTCCGCCCAACAGATCGCTGCAACCCCGTCCGGACACCGCGAAGTTGTAGAGGTAGTCTTCTTTGCGCGGTGAGCGCAGCGTGATTCCCACCGAACGTGCCACACGTGCGATCACGCGAGGGGTGCCGTACACCCCCCATTCGCCAAGATCCACGGATTGGCTCCGCAAACTCCCCAGGATCTCGGTCCATTGCAACGTGGTCTCGCGATGAGGCCCGCCTCGCTCGGCACTGCCAAGCGGAAACGACCTGCGATCCTGGTAAGAGTGGCTGTCGGAATCACCTATCACTGCCAAAGGCACGCTCCCGGCCTGCTGTGGCGGCAGTGACGGGTTCGTGCGTGAGCCACGTGGCCATCCCATCCACGCGAGGAGCATGGCCGAGGACAGCAATGCGCCCCATAAAAGCAAGCGACGCACGGCGGGCGAAGTCTTGTTCATGGGTTGCTGATCCGAAGGATGGCCAGTATTGGACCCTGCGGCAGTCTAGGCCGCAACGCTGAATGCCCGCTGCAGCCCCATGGCCGCTCACCTGGAATCCTGCGTTACGTGCGTACGGGCGAAAGACTCTTGCGCAGGTACGTGCCTGGCCAAGCAACTTGTAATCGCTTGCTTGTAGAACCCTTTTCGTCACCTTGCGGGCATTGGCAACGTGTCCGCCGACAACCTTCGCGACCAGCGGGGGTGCTATCCGATGTCACGCAGATCGCCGTCATGATGCTGCGCCAGTTGCGGACGGATGCGGAACTGCGGGTTGCCGATGCCGGCGTTGGCCACAATGGTCGTTCACCCGGGCGATGGTGGCACAGGGCTATGCTGTCACCCGCAAGCACAGTCGCTTCATCGAGAAAGACCGGAAGTCCTTTCGTGTACGCTTGCCCAGCCATCGGCGTCGTCTGCGATGTCTTCCACTCGTCAGGAGCTGCATTGAGTATTCCCCTGCACCTGCAAAGCGGCGTTGACCCAAGCGTGTCCTGCACGCACTGCGATGCCGTGTGCTGCCGCCTGACCGTGGTGGTGATGCCGGACGATGAGGTGCCGCGGCATTACGTGGAACGCAACGCGCATGGCGTGGAAGTGATGGCGCATAACGAAGACGGCTGGTGCGTGGCCATCGACCCACTGCGCATGTGCTGCAGCATCTACGAGCAACGCCCGGATATCTGCCGCAAGTTCGCCATGGGCAGTGAGTACTGCCGCGAAGAGCGCGAGGTCTATCGCACGCGCTACGACCAGGATCCCTCCTTGCTCGCGTAGGAGCGCCGCGAGTCGCGAAACTCGGGGTCGCCACGCATCGCCGAACCAAGGCGCCCCTTGCGCATGGCGCGTCCGCGCAAAATCCCATGGCTTCCTCATGACGCGCGGCGCACATCTTTCACCACGGCAACCTGCCGTATCCGTGGCTTGGGTAAGTGGTGGTGGCGGATCACCATGGCCGGGCGTGCAGAGGCAACCCCGGGTCGTTGCCGACAGCTGCTGGAACATCCCACCAGCTCCTACAATAGAGGCAGCGGCGCAATCGCATCGCCCTCCCCTTGCACGCACCACTGGACATCGCATGACCCGCCGCCTGTTGCAGTTGTACCTGGGCCTCATCGCCTACGGCGTATCCATGGTGCTCACGCTGCAATCCCAGCTGGGGCTGATGCCGTGGGACGTACTGCACCAAGGGCTGTCGCTGCACACCGGATGGCCCATGGGCAGGATCGCGATTGCCGTCGGGGCACTGGTATTGCTGGCGTGGATACCCATCCGCCAGCGCCCCGGGCTGGGCACGGTGAGCAATGTGATCGTGATCGGCCTCACCTTCGACGCCACCTTGCAACTGATGGGCGGCGTGATGACGGCACTGGCCATGCCGGGGCGCATTGCGCTGTTGCTCGGCGGTATCGTCCTGAATGGACTGGCGACCGCCGCCTACATCGGCGCGCGTTTCGGCCCCGGCCCACGCGATGGCCTGATGACAGGACTGGCGAAACGCACCGGCGCCTCGTTACGGGTAGTGCGCACCCTGATCGAAGGCAGCGTCTTGCTTTCCGGCTTCCTCTTGGGTGGCACCCTGGGTTTCGGCACGCTCTTGTATGCGATCGCCATCGGACCGCTGATCCAGGCCTTGCTGCCATGGTTCGACCGCACGGCACGCGCCGCACCCGCCGATTCAGCAGCCCTGCCCTGACCCGCCGCGCGTTATCGTTGCCCCATGCAACCGCTGAAATATCTCGCCGGCTACCCCGAACACCTGCAGGCGCAGGTGCGCACCCTGATCGAACAGGATCGGCTAGGCACCCGCCTGCGCGAGAAATATGGCGAAGCGCACGCCGTGCGCAACGACCGCCAGCTATACGACTACACCCTGGCGATGAAGGAGCGCTACCTGCGCAAGGCCGAACCACTCAACAAAGTGGTGTACGACAACAAGCTGCAGGTCGTGAAGCATGCGTTGGGCACGCATACGACCGTGTCACGCGTGCAGGGAAGCCGCCTCAAGGCCAGTCGCGAGATCCGTATCGCCACCGTGTTCCGCGATGCGCCTGCTGAATTCCTGAAGATGATCGTGGTGCACGAACTGGCTCACTTGAAGGAAAACGAGCACAACAAGCCGTTCTACCAGCTGTGCACGCACATGGCGCCGGACTACCACCAGCTCGAGTTCGACCTGCGCCTGTACCTGACCCACCTCGATCACAGATAGCCGCCAGCTGGGGCTGCCCGCGCAACGCACTGCGATCAGGCACTGATCGCCCGCTCCAGGTTCTCGCATGCGATTCCATCGTAACGGTGATGGAACCAGTCGCTCAGGTAGATGCGCTCGCGCGCCAGCAATCCTTTCAGGAAACGCTTGCGGTTGATGCGGAACAGGAATCCCGGCACATGGCCGCGGTACTCCTCGGCGATGCCCCGGTCATAAGCATCGAACTGCGCGGCCTCCGCGCCCAATATCGCCATATCGCAGTCGAGGAAATGCATCGCATCCAGTGAAAAAACATCATCGCCGAAATCCGACCGGGATAACTGCCCGTGGCGAGCAGTCAGGTTGACCAGTTCTGCGACACGCCATGCGTCAATGCCTGCACCAGGCATCCATTGCGCCACCTGTGCCATTGCGAGCTCTGCGGAACGTGCCTCGTTATCCTTGCGCCCCGCTTCGTAAACCGCGTCGTGGTATAGCACGGCAAGGCCGACCTCTGCGGGCTGCACCCATCCGGGACCCGCAGCGACCTCGGCATAGTGGCGAAGCACTTCCTGCACGTGCGTGTAGTTGTGGTAAGCCCGTGGAGGCGTCGCATACGCGGCTTCCAGCAACGCCTGCTGTTCGCGTGGGAGATCGAACGGAAGTTGATTCAACGTCATCTGCGCTACCCGCCATGGCAAGTCGTGATCGAGTGTAGCCCACGGCATGCAACGTTCCAGATACCGCTTGAATATGTAAACGATTACGCCTTCCGCCAGCTAAACAACGCTGGCGCGCCTCAGAATCCATTCATCGCCACGGCCGCTAAGTACACCCACGCCAACAACATGCCGGATCGCCCGGCGAAGGTAGAAACATGGAACTCCGCACCCGCCCGCAGACCTTATGGTCGATCGCCCTGGGCACGGCCCTGGTCATGGGCATGGCCGCTACTGCCGGTGCACAGGACGATCGACGCGACCGCGCCGACCGCAACCAGCAGGAAGAGAACAAGGACCAAGGCAGCGCCAAGTCCGAACAACGCCGCGAGCAGGCCGAAGCCCGCCAGCAGCAGGCACGCCAGAATGCGCAGCGCGACCAGGAGCAGCGCCAGCAAGCGGTGCGCCAGGAACAAGCGCAGCGGCGCGACGGTGACCAACGTAATGGCCGCCAGCAAGCCGACGCCAACAATGCAGAACGCATGCAGGCCCAGCGCGAACAGAACCAGCGTCGCGACGCCGCCCAGCAACAGGAGCGCAGCAACCGCCAGCAGGCCGAACAGGCCCGGCAGCGTCAGGGGGAGTCACGCGAGCGCCAGCAGCGCGAGCAGCAAGGCTTGGCTGCACAGCGTGAAATGGCACAGCGCGAGGCCGTGCAACGCGCGCAGCGCGAACGCCAGTCCCAACCTCCCCGTGCCATGGGTGGCAACCAGTCCGTGCGCCGCGAGGACGACCGCCGCAACGACCAGACCGGCTATGTCCGTCGCGATGACGATCGTCGCGACCAGCAGCAGCGCCTGGGCCGCGATGAACAGGAGCGCCGCATCCGCGAGGAGCGCCAGCGCGCCGATCGCTACCAGCAGCAACGCGACTACCAGCAGCACCAGCTAGCCGAACAGCGAGCCCGCGAATTGCAGCAGAACCGCCGCAACGCGCAGTACCGCTACCAGCAGCAGTACTACGATCGCCTGCGCCAGCAGCAATACCGCTTCAGCGCCCGAAACTACAACTACTACAACGATCCGTACTACTACACACCCGCCAACTACCGCTATTCCTACGGCGGGCGCTGGCAGTCCACCAACCGCTACGGCGCGGACCTCATGCGCCAGGCCGTCAACTACGGCTACCAGGAAGGCCTGCGTGCCGGCCGCGCCGACCGTGACGACCGCTGGCGCAGCGACTACCGCAACAGCTACGCCTATCAGGACGCCAACTACGGCTACAACGGCTACTACCTGGGCCAGGACCAGTACAACTACTACTTCCGCCAGGGTTTCCAGCGTGGCTACGAAGATGCCTACCGGAACGACTACCGCTACGGTCGGCGCGACGACAATGGCAACTACGCCATCCTGACAACCGTCCTCGGCGTGATCCTGGGCTTGCAACTGCTGCACTGATCCAGCGACACAGGAACGAAGAACGCCCGGCAATGCCGGGCGTTCTTTTTCGTACGTGGAAACAGTTGTCTTGCCAGGCAATCCACGCTTGTGATGGAACCCCTCAGCGTAACTGGCTGTCCTTGCTGCCACGCCGGTTGTATCCGCTGTGGGCAGCTTCCTCTTCGTCGTGCGCTTCCTGGCAGGGCACGCACAGGTGCACGCCGGGGACCGCCTTGCGCCGCGCTTCTGGAATCACTGCATCGCACTCCTCGCAGCGTTCCAGGCTGGGACCTTGCGGCAACTGGCTGCGTGCACGCTTGATGCCATCTTTTACAGTGGCGTCGATCTGGTCCTGTACCGCACCGTCACCTGCCCAACCGGTCGCCATGTCCGCCTCCGCACGCTGCCTGGGTGAAGGCTGGCAGGATAAGCGCGGCCGCGTGAACCGTCTGCAAAGCAGCGCCCTGTTCAGCCGGAAATTTCACGCACCGCACGCACCGCGCGATCCACTTCGTCCGGCGTGTTCACCAGGCTGGGCGCCAGCCGTGCGTAGGTGATGGCATACGGACTGGTGCTGGCGATGATGTTCTTCGCCAGCAGTTGCTTGACTACGTCGGCAGGCTTGATGCCATCGACTTCGAATGACACCAGCCCCGCCGACAGATCACCGGACTTCGGTGTATGGATCTTCACCTTGGGATTCTGGGCCAGTCCGGCCTTGCACTGGTCGTTGAGGCTGCGGATGCGCGCCGCCACGCGGGCGCGGCCCATCTGTCGGTGCATGCGGAAGGCGGCTGCCGTCGCCCACTGATGCTCGTAAGCATGGAAGCCACCCGGGCTCATGCGATTGGCATTGTTGGGCGAGACCAGTTTTTCCTGCTGTTCCCAGGCCGTGTACTGGTCCAGGTCGCTGAAGCTGGGAATGAGCGGACGCAAGCGCGCCCAGTTGTCCGCGTTGGCCCAGACCAGGCCGGTGCCGCGCGGGGCGAACATCCACTTGTGGGTACCCGCGCAGAAATAATCGCAACCCATCGTGGCGATGGTTTCATCGGTGGAACCGATGCCGTGCACGCCATCCACGACCAGCAACAAGGGTGCGCCGGCACGCGCACGCAGCGCAGCCGAGATTTCGCGGATCGGCAGGCGGATGCCGCTGCTGGAGTGCACCCAGGTCAGGCCGACCACGCGCGTCTTCGGCCCGATGCCGGCGAGCAACGCATCGACCAGTGATTCGGTGGTGGCCGTGGCCGCATCGGCGAACAGCGGGATCATGCGCATGGTCGCGCCACTGCGCTCGGTGGCCAGGCGAATGGATTCGTGGTGCGAGAAATGATCATGCGTGGTGCACAGCACTTCGTCGCCAGGCTGCAGGGGCAGGCCGTGATAGACAAGCGCAAGTCCAGTCGTGGTGTTGCCGGTCAGGCACACGTCCTGCGCCCGCCCGCCCAGGTAATCGGCGATCTCGGTCTGCACCTGCAGGGGCATGTTGCTTTCGTCGCCCTCGAACAGGCCGTGCTCGATGACGTGGAAAGGATTGGCATCGATGGCCTTGCGATACCCCTCGATCGCCGTGCGCACCGGTGCAGGATGGCTGGCGATGAAAAAACTGGCGAAGTGCAGGTAGGCAGGATCCAGCACGAACTGGGAACGGACGCCCTCCCACGTGGAGAGGTCAGGCGCCGGCTGGGCCTGCGCGGCCAGTGCCGCCATGAACCCGGAAGGCAGCAATGCACCAGCGGCCAATGCCGTCGGCGTGCCAAGGAAACTGCGTCGCGTCAGTGCCATGGTCGTTCCACTCCCCAAGCCCGACCCCTACGGGCCATTGGCAACTCCAACGCGCGCGGGCTGCGTGAACGGACACCGTGGCAATCGGGTCGTGAGCCGCCCTAGTCCAGCAACGGCCAGGCGGCAGGATCCAGCGTTTCCCGGTAGGCATGCCAGGCGGCGTACGCCAGCCACGGCATGATCACCGCCAGCCCGATGAAGGCCGTGGCGAAACCCACCACGGTGAGCAGCACGATCAGGAAGGCCCACAGCGCCATCACCGCCTTGTTGCGCAGCACGGCATGCACGCTGGAGATGCCGGCGGTGACCATGTCCACGTTGCGATCCGCGATCAACGGCAGCGAGAACGCCGCCACGGCGAAGGTCAGTGCGGCGAACACCGCGCCCACCAGGGTGCCGATGGCAAGGAATTCCCACAGTGCACGCACGTCACCCTCCGTGATCGGTGACAGCGCACTGACCATCATCCCGGCACGCGACCACAGTAATACGATCACGCCCTGCCCCAGCGCATACACGCCGGCCTGCCCCAGCACGCGGCGGGCCAGCACGAAGGAGTCGTCCAGCTTCGGCGTGCACCCACGTTCCAGGCTGCGGCTGACGCAGTACAGGCCCACGCAGATCAGCGGCGCCACGAACACGAAGCCCGACAACAGCGTCGCCAGCAGGGCGAAACGCCCCAGTTTCCATGCCAGCATCGCCATCAGGATGCTCACGATGACGATCACCACGCCGAACACCGCGGTCAGCCGCGGCGTGCGTCGCAGGTCCTGCCAGCCCTTGCGCAGCCAGCGCCACGGCGCATCCATGCCCAGCGTCGCGCAGGGCACCACGAACGCCGGTGCGTCTTCCGCGCCTGGGTCGTTCTGCGCAGGGGGGATCATCCTGTCGGCGAATCCGTGCCGCTGCCGCCTGCCAACGACCAGGACTTCAATACCTGGTATTCGCCACGCCCGGCCACGCCGTGCACCAAGGCGAAATCACGCACCTGCCAGTGGATGGGGTCGATGGCCTGCGGCACCAGCACGTGGGTGTCGTACAGCAGGGTCACGTGCGGGGTGAACTGGCGCTGCAGGTAGCGACCCAGGCCCGCGGCCATCAAGCGCGTGCCCAGTTCGCGCCACAGCGCGTGCACGGGCGGACGCTCCTCCGCGCACAGCAACACGCACGGACGCCGATCCTGTCCACTGCCAAAGCTGGAGGCGCGCGCCAGGGTAATACCGAACCGCGGCTGCGACACCTGGTCCGCCGCGGTGCATGCGGAATCCACGATGTCCTGGCGCAGTCCCGCATGCTGGCCAAGGTAATGCAGGGTGACATGCAGCCGCGAGGCTTCGAGTGCGCGTCCGGTCAAGGAATGCTCGACGCGCAAGCCATCGCTTTCCACGGCAATGGCCTCGCACGCCGCGGCATCCGGGAACACGCAGAAGAACAGCGAGTCCTCCGCGACGGGAGCCTCGAAACCGGGCAATGCATCCTGTGGGGACATCGACGACCTGCGACCTGCACTCATGAATGTACCGCTTCCTCGTTGAGAGCATGCCCTTGCCAGTTTCATGGCAGCTCTTGGACCAGATACAAACGCGCATATCGACAACATCCGGACAGGACGCCACCGCCCTGCATGTCGCGTGGAACCGCGCTGACGCGGATCGATGTTGCGACTGCCGAACCCACGGGCGACCAGCCTGCAATCAAAGCAGTTGCACGGCTCAGCGCAATTCGCGACGCAGGATCTTGCCGACGGCGGACTTGGGCAGCATGTCGCGGAACTCGATGACCTTGGGTTGCTTGTAACCGGTCAGGTTGGCGCGGCAGTGCGCGCGCAGTTCCTCCTCGCTCAAGGCGGGATCCCTGCGCACCACCACCAGGCGCACGGCTTCGCCGCACTTCTCATCCGGCATGCCGACCACGGCCGCTTCCAGTACACCCGGATGCAGGGCCACCACGTCTTCGATTTCATTGGGAAAGACGTTGAAACCCGAGACCAGGATCATGTCCTTGCGCCGGTCCAGCAGGTAGTAGTAGCCCTGCTCGTCGGCCTTGGCGATATCGCCGGTGCGGAACCAGCCGCCATCGAAGAAGGCTTCGCGGGTTTCATCCGGCTGCTGCCAGTAGCCCGTGGTGATCTGCGGGCCACGCGCGCACAACTCACCCGGCTCGCCGATCGGCACCAACGCTCCGCTTTCGTCGCGCAGGGTGATTTCCACTTCACCCAAGGCCATGCCGATGGAGCCGACCGGGTTCGGTGCGTCCCAGCGGTTGTAGGTGATGGCCGCACTGGTTTCCGAAAGGCCATAGCCTTCCACCACGTCCTTGCCCGTCAGCGCCTTCCAGCGCTCGGCGGTGGCGCGGCGCAGGGCCGTGCCTCCTTGCAGGCACAGTTTGAGTCCGCTGAAATCCAACTTGGCGAACTCCGGTGAATTCAACAGCGCGTCGTACAGCGTATTGACGCCGGAGAAGAACGCAGGCTTGACCTTGTCGAAGGCCACCACCAGTCCCGGGATATCGCGCGGATTGGTGATGAGCACCGAGTGGAAGCCATGGGCCATGTTGAAGATGAGGTTGCTGTACGCGGCGATGTGGTAGATGGGCAGGCAGATCATCACCACGTCGGTCTTCGCATCCAGGCAATGGCCGAAGCATTGTTCGGCCGCGGCCACGTTGGCGATGACCGCGCGATGCGGCAAGACAGCGCCCTTGGATAGGCCGGTGGTGCCACCGGTGTACTGCAACTGCGCGGTGTCGTCGTGGTTGGCCTGTGACTGCACGCGCGGCAGACGCTTGCCGTCGGACAAGGCCTGTGGCCAGCGCAGCGCACCCGCGATGTTGAAGGGTGGAATCATCTTCTTCACATGCTTGAGCACGGTGTCGACCAGCAGCGACTTCGGCCACGGCAGCATGTCGCCGACACGCGTGGTGATGACGTGCTTCACCGCGGTGCCATGTAGCGCCTCGGCGGCGACGGAACCGAAGTTGTCGAGCACGATCAACACGCTGGCACCGGAGTCGCTGAGCTGGTGGTGCAATTCGCGTGCGGTGTACAGGGGATTCACCAGCACCGCGACCAAGTCGGCACGCAGCACGCCCAGTACGGCGACCGGATACTGCAGCAGGTTGGGCAACATGATCGCAACGCGGTCACCGGCCTGCAGGCCAAGCCCGCTGCGCAGGAACGCGGCCAGGTCGGCGCTGAGTCGATTGACGTCGCCGTAGCTGATGGTGTGGTCCAGGTTGGTGGCGGCGGGCCGGTCCGCATGGCGTTCGGAGGCTGCGATGAGCATTTGCGGCACGGTCTGCCCACTGTCCATGGCCTGGGTGGCGACGTTGACGAAGTCAGCCTTGGCCAACACCGAGGTCACGTTGGTTCCGAATGGCTTGTTCAATGCAGGCTCCCCTCTCTGCTGGCGATGCAATGGATGCTACCCGAAGCGCGCAGAGGCCCACGCCGCGGTGCAGCAGGATGGGATGTGGGGTGCAACTGAAAATGAAACTCTCGAAGAGCCAAATGCGTCGGCGTGTATGTGGGTGTCGAATGTGCCCCTCTCCCCTTGTGGGAGAGAGCCTGCCCCGTACTTGATACGGGGGTGGCCGAAGGCCGGGAGAGGGGTCGCCGGAGCCGGCTTCCAATCCGCCGCGTTGATGTGTCGAGCACAGCAATCAAAGGCAGAAACCCGCACTAGACACTGCAGCCTTATCTGCAAAGCGACGTGCTCCGGCTACCCCTCTCCCGCCTGTCGGCACCCTCTCCCACAGGGGGAGAGGGACGCGAGCGCAACGATCGTCGCGGCGACTGCTTTCATTGGCTACGCCGTTTTTCGCGAAGCATCGACATGATGAATGGGTCGACGATGCACGTGTTCCATGATGCTTTCGCACCATATGCACTTTGACCAACAGTAAGTAGTTTTACATGCCAATGACGTGGCCATTGCCGTCCGTCGGCTGCACCACACACACGTCCGGTATGCAGTCCGATGCGCACCGGGCGCGGCGTTGGATACATAGCTTGCCCGGGCGAAAGGCCTGCCGCACGCATTCCCCTGTCTCCAGGAAACCATCATGAAACTATCGACCCAAGCGCCGGGCCCTCGCCTGGTCCTCCGCGGCCTTCCGCCGTACTTGCCGATTGCCAGCGCCCTGCTGCTGTTCCCCTCCTCGGCATTCGCCGACTCGGTGACCGACTGGAGCGCCTTTGCCGACCAGGTCATCGCTGGCGCCGGCGCGCCACCGCAGCAATACCGCGTGCTCGCCATGACCCAGGTCGCCGTGCATGATGCCTTGAACAGCATCGACCCTCGTTATCGCAGCTACTCCATCGTCGCTGCGAAGAACCCGAATGCGTCCCCCGATGCCGCCGTCGCACGCGCCGCCGCCGACGTGCTGCGCGCGAGCATGCCCAGCCAGGTCGCGGCCATCGATGCGCAGTACGCGGCTTCCATCGCAGCCTTACCTGCCTGCCCGGCGTCCGCACCGCAGTGCATCAACCAGGGCATCGACGCAGGCGCGGCCGCCGCCGCGGCGATCCTGCAATTGTGCCAGGGCGACGGTTCCGCAACCCCGCACCTGCCTTACACGCTTGCACCCGGCCCAGGCGTGTACCAGCCCACGCTGCCCACGCCACCACCGCCCGCGCCCTACCCGCAATTCGCCGGCTGGGGCAACCTGAAGACCTTCGCGATCCTCAACCGTAGCCAGTTCTTTGCGCCGCCGGCACCGGCACTGAGGCTCAAGAGCCGGGCGTATGCCGACGAGTACAACGAGGTGAAGCTGATGGGCTCGTCTGCCGTGCGCAGCGCAGCGCCCGATTCCGAGGAAAGCCGCGTCGCCCGCTATTTCCCGGGCGGCGGCGCCAACCTCAACGCCATTACCCGTGCCGTGGTTGCTGGAAAGTCACTGGATCGCTGGCAGCACGCGCGCCTGTTCGCGATGGTCAACATCGCCGTCAATGACGCGCTTATCTCCACCTTCCGCGCCAAGTTCCACTACAACTTCTGGCGTCCGTACACCGCGATCCGCTGGGCTGACGACGGCAACCCGCTGACCCAGAGCGACCCGGCCTGGACCAGCTACATCACTACTCCGCCCTACCCGGACTACCCGTGCGGCCTGCCGACGACGATGGGTGCCGGGGCGCAGGTGATGCGCTCGTACTTCGGCACTGACCAGCTGCCCTACACCCTGACTGCCGCCGGCATCACCCGTTCCTATACGCGACTGTCAGACGCGGAGTCCGACTCGGTCGATGCGCGCGTCTACGGCGGCATCCACTTCCGGTTCGGCTGTGAAGCCGGCGTCGTGCAGAGCCGCAAGGTAGGCAAGTGGGTGTACCTGACGCAATTGCGGGAGAACCATCACCGCTAGCAGTCGCCAACACTCCGCCTTTGCATTGCAGCGAAGCTGCGCATGCCCGTTGATCAGGAAAGATTGACGGGCATGCGCGTCGCAGGAACCGAATCCTGCCGTCTGGTCTACGCGGGGTCTTGGTCGTTGGCCAGCATGAAGTCGATCGCCCCCACTACCGCCGCCACCTGCGCGGCGTTGCACTGTTCCGGCGTGGCGCGCGGGCTGTCCGGATAGACTTCGGTAGTGGTGGTGTAGCGCGCGTTGGTTATGCCCGCGCACAGGCCCAGGCGCTTGAAAGGGTATTCGATGATGCCGGGCGCAACCACGGGGGAACCGATGATCTCGCCATTGCCATCGGCTGGCGCGATGTGGGTGACCTTGGCTACCGCGGCGATGACTGCCTGCTGGAATTCCGATTGCGGATTTTCCGTATCGCCAACCGTGTAGAAGCCATCGGGGATTTCTCCCGGCTCGTAGGCCAGCCCGTCGCGGGCAGCGAGTGCCGGGCGGAATTCGGATTCGTCGGTATCGGTAGTTTCGTGCAGGTCGATGTGCAGGCAAATGCGATCGCCCAGCGGTGCGACCAGTTGCATCAGCGCGGCGGATTCCTGCGCGGGGCTTTGCTTGCGGAACGAACGGTTGGGATCGATCGCTTCCGCGTTCCAGCGGTTGATGCGTTCGTAGGCCCACGGGCTGACGCACGGCGCGACGATCAGGTTGATGCGGCCCGTATAGTCCGCGGCATGCTGGTCGACGAACTGCAGCGCGCCGAGCACGCCGCTGGTTTCATAGCCGTGCACGCCGCCGGTGACCAGCACGACGGGAAGTCCGTCGCTCCAGTCGCGGCTCCTGATGGCGAACAGCGGGTAGCTTTCCAGATCGTAGTCGAGGTAGCCGTATTCCGACACGTCGAAGCGCGCACGCAAGGCATCGATCAGGCGTAAGACCTCTTCATAGCTGCGCTGCGGCTCCTGCGCTGCACGCCAGGCCGTGACTTCATCAGGCCCCCATTTTTGCCCGGGCGTGCCGATGGGATAGAAGGCTTCGGTCGTCATAGCGTCGCTCGCTGTTGGGCCCGGGAAGGACGCTGGATTTTAGCATCGGGCCGTCATGAGCCCGTGATGCCGGCACCGCAAACACCCGTATGCCACCTGTGCTTTCGCAGCCAACTGACGACCGAGCTAGCGACTGCCAGCGAAGTACTCCGGTGTCGCCGTCGATTGCAGTACAAACTTCTGCGCGCCTTCCCCTACCCACAGCACGTATTCGAAGTTCTGCGTCATCCGGTAGAAAGCGCCTTCGGGAGCAGCATAGTTGGCCCCTACCGACACGGTATGGCGCCCCGCAGGCAAGGGTGGAATCAGCAACCAGTAGCCATCGCTTGCCGCGATCGGCACATGGAAGCCGGGCTGCGGCTTGGCGGTTGGATCCGGCGCAAAGCAGGATGGCGTGCGTACCCGGTAAGACTGCACGTCCTTCACCTGCACGCCGTCCAGCAACACCACCGCACTGGCCAGGTGATCGTTGTTCAACGCAGCCTGCTGTTTCAACGATTCGCAAGAAGGAAACTCCTTCTTGCTGTCCTTCGGCAGGCGCAGTGGCGATCCCACGTACATGTTGATCACCGGAACCAGCAGGTATTTCCCGATCGGCACGTTGCATTCGCGCTGCGCGTCGAAGCTGCCATCGGTCCCGGCCAGGAACCATACAGGTCCTGATTGACCCTGCTCGCAGTAGCTTCCATCCGGGTCCAGGTACGGAGGAACGTCAACGCTCCTGGTCCATTGCCACCACGCGGCGGTCCACTCGGCGTATCCACGCCCCTCGACCAGGGCATCCACCGGTACTACCTGCGGGTTCTCCACGGCGTTAGCGCAAACCCCGCCACCCAAGCCGGCCAACAGCATCCAACGCAGCATCCTGCTTTCCACTTTCATTGCGCTATTCCCCAAAGCAGCATGGAAGTCCGGCGATCATTTGTCCGGATAGTTTTTCAATTTATCAAGATAGTATTTATGGTCTGGATTTTCCGGGTCGGCAACTTGCCTGAACTTCGCCACGGCATCTTTCAGGCCAGGGTCGTTTGCTGCCGACAAGGCACGCATTCGCCATATCCAATACTCCACGTTCTGCGGATGCTTCTCCACCAAGTCCTTCGTGCAACTTTGTGCCTGTGGGGAGTGCATTTCCTGCAAAGCCAAGTATCCACCGCAGTACGGCTCGAGCGCCTTGTCGCGATATTCCTTGTCGTCCAGCAGGGGAAGCAGGTACGGCCGGGATTCGGCGAACTTGCCCTGCACCATCAATGCGTTCGCTATGCCCATCTGGTACTGCAGCGCGTTCGGGAACTCCGCCGCCAATCGCCTGAACTCAATCTCTGCCCAGGGACCGAAACCACTCCTCACCAACGCATCGGAAGCGAGCCAGCGCAACTTGTCGTCCCCAGGCCAGTAACGGATTGCCTGGGTCAGGTAAAGCAGCGCAGGCCACAGCTCGTCCCGATAGAAGTAACCCTGGCCCGCACCTCCCAGCATGGCCGCACCCGGGCCCGGCTGGGCCGCTTTCACGTGCGCTTCCACCAGGTCGATGTACTTCCCACCCGCCTGCGTACCCTCGTAAGCCAGCGGCTCGACCAGCAACGCGTACAGCATCGGGTTTCCCTGGCCCTGCTTGCGGATGTAGTCGGCGACGGCCTCCATCGCCTGCATCGAGCCGCCCCATTTGGGTTGCGCAGCGCGCATGAATTCCCAGACGACGTAGTAGGAGAGCGGATCAAGGCGCTGGCAATCCGACAATGCGATGGCCTGCAGTGCGTCGGAACTTTGCCGGCCAATCTTGGCCAGCTCCAGGCAGACGGGCGAGAGTGCAGGTTCCAGTTCAAACGCGCGACTCAATAGCGGCAATGCGGCAAGGAACTGCTGCTGCATGCGTCGCAGCTGGGCATCGGTGGTGCCACTGATGAATTCCGAGCCGCGCGCATCCCAACCAAGCGCTGCCTTGTACCGTCCCATCGCCGCCAGTGCAAACGGGCTGTCGGGCGCCTGCTTCAACCACTTGCTCGCGACCTGCCCGGCCTTGCCGCTGCTGTCGAACTGGTTGTAGAACAGGAAAATGACGTCGCGTTGATCGGGGTTTTCGAAATGGGCCTGCAGCAGTGCGGCCAACTGCGCGTCGATACGTGCCACACCATCAGCGTCTGCCAGCAACTGCAGCATCTGGTCGAGTGGAAGTGGAATCTCGCGCAACAACCGGCAACGCCCTTGTCCTGCACCCTTGGGCCAGTGGTTACCCGGAAGATCCGGATAGGCCAGGCATCGCTGCTCCAGATCCTCGATACGCTCGGCTTTTTCGGCTTGCGCGAAATAGCCCGCCATCTCCGGCGGCATCGGTTGCGGCGCCTGTGCAGCGGCGGAAACCACCACGCCCCAAAGCAGCACCGCGCACAACGCTCTACCCACTTCCATGCAAGTCCCCCGTCATCGCGCCGCCTACAAACTAACCGATGCCCGGGTATCGCGCAAAGCGTACCCGCGCACGGACCGCGGCCGCAGCATGGCTTCCCGCGCGTCGTCCAACCCCGGCCGTCTATGGCATTGCGCGGGCGGCATCTATGGACCGGACCAGCACGTCCGCGATGTGCCGATGGTCCGCGGTCGAGGGATGCCAGTTGCAGCCTTCCATTCCCAATCCATCCACGGGCACGAAGTCGACGCGCTGCTCACCGGATTGATGCAACTGCTCCACCACTTTGAGCACCTGCATGCGGATCTCGCCTTCGGCGCCGTCGGTGGCCCAGAGCAGGAAACGGGTTTGCGGGTAACGCGCGCGCAAGGACTGCACGAAGGCCACGTAAGCCTGCACGTACTCGGCGTGCAGCGCTTCGCGCGTCTTCCACGCTTCCCCTGCGTTCAACGGCGTGGAGAAATCATTGGTGCCCAGCGCGATCACCGCGACCTGCGGCTGCCACGCGCTGTCGATGTCCTTCACCGAATGGTCGAACAGCACATACGGGTACGCCTGCGGCAAGGTGTCGCCGCCACCGCCGCCGTAGTTGCGCACGATGCCGCGCCCGGAGATGGCATTGATGCGGTAATCGGCATCGTAGTGGCGCGCCACCAGCGGGCCATAGGCGCGCGTGGTGTCGGTGGTGGCCCAGACGTCGGCCTCACTGCAGTCGCGACCGGCGGAACTGTTGCCGTAGCCGACCGTGTGCGAGTCACCGATGAATTCGATGCGGCGCATGCGTGCCTGCACAGGCAGCGGCGTGGCAGCGGGCGGCAGCAGGAAGCCGCCAAACCGGTTCGGGCCCGCCTGGCTTTCGGTGGCCACGTCGATGCGCACGACATGCGCGCCCTCTTCCAGCCCGGCAATGCGGTAAAGCCCCTCCGGCTTGGCCAGCGCCTGCAGCGGTTTTCCATCCACCTGCACGTGCAGGATCACGTCACCCGGCCCGATGCGGAAGATCGCCGTGTCGCCACGGAACGCGGTTTCGAAATACACGCCCGGCCACTGCTGGTCGACCACGGCCTGGCCTTCGACGGTGGCGCGCACGACGCGGCCGCCCGTGGACATCGATGCGGGCAGGTAGCCCGCCGGGATTGCATCCACCTGCACCAGGCTGGGCGCGGCTGCGAGGGCCGGCATCCAGCAGATGGCCGCCCACGATGCGATGAGGAAAACCGTGGCGCTCCGTTTCACTCTTCACCTCTCCCCGCAAGCCGATGCACCACGCACCCATGCCATGCATCCTAATCCCGGCAAGGCGACGCGATGCGCTTCGCGTGCCCGGGCTGCGCGGGTGCTACCTGTTCCGCTGCAGCAGGAGAAGCAGGAAATGAAATAAGGATCCCGCTCAACTTCCTTAGTCCTGATTTCCGGCTTCAGGGCGGATCGGCCTTCACGTTGCGCTCGATATAGGCCGCATGGCCTGGCATCTCGGCCACGGTGCCGGCAATCGCCTGGCGCAAGCGCATGAAATGGGCCAGCAGCGCCTTCTCGTCCACGTGCCCGACGAAGGGATCCAGTCGCTCGGGCCGCAGCCCCAGGCCCAGGTACATGGACACCCACGAGGGCTCCAGGAAGCCCAGCTGGTGATGCAGGACCACGCGCCCGGTACCGCGGAACATGTCGATCTGGTGCGCCAGCGTTTCGGGCAGCGTCATGCTCGCGCAGTAGCGCCATAGTTCGGAATCATCGCGCTGGGTCAGGTGGTAGTGCATCACGACGAAGTCACGGACCGACTCGAACTGCTCGGCGTGCCGGCGGTTGAACTCGACCGCCAGCGAGGGATGGAAGTCGCGGTCCGGCAGGTACTGCACCAGCCAACCCACGCCGTCCATGATGGTGTGGATGCTGGTGGATTCCAGTGGCTCGACGAAGCCCGCCGCCAGGCCGATGGCCACCACGTTCTTCACCCAGCCACGCTTGCGCCGGCCGGTCACGAAGCGCAACGGGTTGGGCGCGCCCTGTGGCTTGCCTTCGAGGTTGGCGACCAGCAGTGCGCTGGCCTCGTCGTCGGAGATGCAGTCGCTTTTATAGACCAGGCCGCTGCCGGTGCGGTGCTGCAGTGGGATCGTCCACTGCCAGCCAGGCGCGTGCGCGGTCGAGGTGGTGTAGGGCCGCAGCGGTTCCGTGCGCTCGCTGGACACCGCAAGCGCGCGGTCGCAGGGCAGCCACTTGCGCCAGTCCTCGTAGCCGGCCTTCATCGCGCCTTCGATCAGCAGGCCACGGAACCCCGAGCAATCGATGAACAGGTCGCCCTCGATGCGCCGGCCGTCGGCCAGGCGCACGGCCGCCACGAATCCGTCCTCGGGCCGCAGCTCGACGTCGACCACGGTGCCCAGTTCGCGCTGCACGCCACGCGCCGTCGCGTATTCGCGCAGGTAGGCCGCGTACAGCGAGGCATCGAACTGGAAGGCGTACGAATACGAATTGTGGGCGGAGGGCGGCCCGTCCACCGGCGGCGTGAACTTCATGTGCCGCGCCATCACGCTGGAGGTGGACCAGTCTTCGTACGACGGGAAACCGGGGTGCATCGCGTCCAGCCGCAGCCAGTGCTGGTACGGCGAGCGGCCCTGGATGGGCGGGCCGAAATCGCCGAAGCCGTGGAAAAAGCGGTGGCCGATGCGTCCCCAGTTGCGGAACTCGATCCCCAGCTTGTAGGTGCCCTGGGTGCGCTTGGTGAACTCCGTGTTGTCCAGCCCCAGCATGTCATTGAACATGCGGATCGGCGGGATGGTGGCTTCGCCGACACCGACCGTGGCGATATCGGGCGATTCCACCAACACGATCTCGCAAGCCAATGGCCCCTCGCGCGGGAGTTGCTTTGACAAGGGCGCCGCCGCCATCCAGCCAGCGGTTCCGCCACCGACGATCACAATCCTGCGTAAGTGACGCTCGCTCATGGTCATGCCTCCCGGGCACGGTGCATTTTCAAGATAGTTTCGTTAGCTGTTTGGTCAAGCGACACTTCAAACGTAGAACTTGCGGGCGGGTAACCGCTATGCAGGCCGTCAAGTCTGTCCAAGCACCTGCGTCCCGCGTTCGCCCAAGGAATAAAGAACCCGCAGCGGCCCGTTCCTCCCGTCTTGCAGGCTTTGCCTATTCCGCCAACGCCTTGACCAGGTCGAACAGGTAGTCGCGACCGGTGTAGACCGAGCGCACCTCCAGCCGTTCGTTGAGGCCATGCACGCCGTTGCCGTCGGGATCGCTCCAGGGACCGGGCACGCCGTAAGTCGGGATGCCGACTGCCGACAGGTACAGGCCGTCGGTCGCGCCGGTGGACATGGACGGTATGACCGGCACGCCGGGAAAATACTTGGCGCTCAGCGTTTCCATCGGGCCGATGATGGCCGGGTCCAGCGCGGGCGACTGCGCCAATGGCTTGTCCTTGCGGGCCAGTGCGAAGGAGATACCGGGATTGCCGACCACCTTGGCCAGCGTGTCCATGACTTCGGTCGGCGCATGGCCGGGGAAGATGCGGCAATTGACGTTGGCCGTGACCTTCTGCGGCAGCGCGTTGGTCGCGTGGCCGCCGTCGATCATGGTCGCCACGCAGGTCGTGCGCAGCATCGAGTGGAAGCCCTTGTCGGTATTGACCAGCGCCGCCGCCTTGGCATCGGCCGGATCCTTCGCCAGCGCCACCATCGCCGCGCCCATCGCATCGGTGCGCGCCGCGCCCGCGCGTTCGAAGAACACGCGCGTGGTGTCGCTGAACTCGGCCGGGAACTCGTGCTCGCGGATCTTCAGCAACGCCTCGGACATGGCGTAGATCGCGTTGTCGCGCACCGGCTGCGAGCTGTGCCCGCCGGGATTGGTCGCGACCAGCTTGTAGTCCTGGTAGATCTTCTCGCCGACCTGGATCGACTGCGCGACGACGCGGCCCTTGCCGTCGGTATCGCCGCCACCGCCTTCGTTGAGCGCAAAGGCGGCGTCGATCAGTTCGCGCTTGTTGTTGGCAAGGTACTGCGCGCCGTTGAAGGCGGTGTCGGTTTCCTCGCCGCAGGTGAGCGCCAGCTTGACCGTGCGGGCCGGCGCGTAGCCGTCCTGCTTGAAGCGCACCAGGGTGTCGGCCCAGGTGGCCGCCATCATCTTGTCGTCGGAAATGCCGCGCGCGTAGTAGTAGCCGTTCTCCTCGATCAACTTGAACGGATCGCGCTCCCAGTCGGCGCGCTTGGCCGCGACCACGTCGATGTGCGCCAGCAGCAGGATCGGCTTGAGCGTGGTGGAGGTACCGGGATAAACGGCCACGACCCCGCCTTCCTTCGGATGCTCGGGCACGGAGAACACGGTGACCTGGTCGTCGCTGAAGCCCGCCGCCTTCAGGCGCGCCGCGATCTGCTTCGCGGCCTGGGTGCAGTCACCGTTGGTGACGGTGGTGTCGGTTTCCACCAGCTCCTTGTACAGCGCGAAGAACTGTTGCTGGTCCGGACGCAGGGCGTCCATCTTCCCGGTGGGCACCTGCGCCGCCACCGACCCGGCCACGAGCGCCGCCACCGTCATTGCAAGCATTTGCGATTTCATCGACCTATCCCCTGGAAATGGAAAAACCGTCCCGGCGCCGACTTGGCCGAGCGGGCGCACCCTGTCCGCCGATCATACCGCCGCGCCCTACCCCGGCTGCGGTGACTGCTTACGGCTTCTTTTCGCCCGCGAATTTCTGCAGCAGCTTCTTGCCCTCGGGCGACTGCGCCAGTCCTTCCAGCATGCTGGCGACGGCCGTGCCACCGTCGGCGGAGAACAGGTCCATCACGCTGGACAATCCCTTGCCCGGCGTACCGGCATTGGAGATCACCTTCACCTCGGCCGACTTCAGCGCCTCGGCCTGCGCCGTGCCCACCGCCTGCGCGGCCTCGATGTTGCGGATGCCGAGCAGGTAGTTCTGGTAGCCCTGGTCGCTGCCGATCTTCTCGGCCAGCTTGATCTGCGCATCCACAGGCGCCATCAGGATCGCGGTTTCCGCCGTGCCCTTGGCGTTGCCTTCCACCTCGATGCCCTGCGCATTGCGCTTGGCCGCTTCCAGCTTGCCCTCGGCGGTCAACACGGTCTGCTGCTTGCTGCCCTCGGCCGAAACGATGGCCACCTGCTTGGCCGCGTCGGCCTGCACGATCGCCACTTCCTTGGCCTGCGCCGCGGTGATCACCGCCACCTCGCGGTTGATCTCGGCGTTGCGCACGCTCTTCACCTGGGTCACGTCCATTTCCTTGGCCGCGGTTTCGCGCTGCTGCACCTTCACCTGCTGCGAGGATTGCTCGTTGGCCACGCCGACGTTCTTTTCTTTCTCCGCCGTGCGCAGGCCCACCTGTTCGGCCGCCTGCTGGCGCGACATCTCGATCTCGCGCTTGGCGGCGATCTCGGCCATCTCGGCCTGGCGCGCGTTGTCGGCGACCACCAGCCGCGATTCGCGCTCGATGCCGGAGGTGCGCTTGGCCATGATGTTCTGGATGACGTCGCTTTCCTTGGAATCGCGGATGTCCATCAGTTCGATGTTCTTGATCGCCTCCACGCCCCAGCCGCCCAACTGCGGGGTGACTTCCTTGGTGAAGGCTTCGCCGAAGCGGCTGCGGTCCAGCATGATCTGGTCGATTTCGTGCGCGGCCAGCACGGTGCGCACGGAGCCCTGCACGATGGCGGTCAATTGCTCCTTCAATTCCTCGAACGAGGCCACGCGCTGGGCGGCAGTGTTGGAGTCGCTGATGCGGAAGAAGGCCATGACGTGCACCAGGAACGGCACGCGTTCCTTGTCGTAGGCGGCGTAGTCCGGCAGGTCGATGGCGAAGTTGGAGACCGGCAGGGTCACGCGGGTCAGGCCGATCATCGGGATGCGCGACGGCCATTCGTAATAGGTGTTGCTGTCGAAGCCCTTGCCGTAGGAGACGGTGTTCTTGCGGGTCTGCACGATGTGCACTTCGTTGACCGGCACCACGCGCCGCAGGGCGATGGTCCAGAAGAACACGACCAGGCCAACGACGAGGGCCGCGGCAACCGCGACCAGCAAGAGCAGAGACATGCCGAACATGGAATTTCCCGAGGTGAGTGCAAGGACGCCCAGTATAGGTGAAGGGTGCGGCCGGGCTGGCGTTGCATCGGCATGGCGCGTCAGGTTTGCAAGGACGACGATGGGAGGGAATGGCGATCCCGCGTGACAGTGTGAATTTTTTACTATTCCGTCGTGCACAAAGCGTGCTTCACGGTGGTGTGGCAATGCACAGCGCGCACAAGGCCACCGGCCGCACCCGGGGGGCTTTCCACGGAAACGCTACGTGCCCGGGTGCGCTTCGCTTGCCCGGGCTACGCGGGCCTGGGCGGGTGCCTCGACGGTATGCGTATCGCGGGCTGGATCATTGCCAACGTGGCGGTACAGGTCTATATCATCACCGTAGCCGGGGGGATCGGTTTGCACACGCCATCGCCTATTGGCTCGCTTGCCCCCAAGCGCCATTGACGTTGCCCTGACCCGCGGTGGAAGCGCAGTGAACGAAACAGCGTCTGCAATCGGCACGGAAGATCCGGGAACGCCGCCGGTCTTCATCAGTTACGCCACCGCCGACCGCGCCGAAGCGCTGAAGGTGTGCAAGGCCATTGAACGCCGTGGCACCCGATGCTGGATTTCCATGCGCGACGTGCGGCCCGGCGAGAACTACCAGGAAGCCATCGTGCAGGCGCTGCGCACTGCGCGTGCGGTGGTCCTGGTGTTCACGGACGCGGCCAACACCAGCGATGAGATCAAGAAGGAGCTCTCGCTCGCCAGCCGCTACAACGTGCCGGTGATCGCGCTGCGCCTCAAGGACGTCGCGCCCAGCGATGCCTTCGCCTACGAATTGTCGACCCGCCAGTGGATCAACGCCTTCGAAGGCTGGGACAAGTCGATCGATACCCTGGTCGCCCGCATCGCGCAGTTCTCCGGCGCCGGCACGGTGGCCGCCGCTGCTGCGCCGCGCGCTTCCCGGCGAACGCCTGTCGGCCCGCGGCACTGGCTCGTGGTCGCGACCCTTGGCCTGCTTGCGTTGGTGGCGGCGGGTGCCGTGTGGTGGACGCAGCGCCCCACTCCAGATGCCGTGGTCCACGACATGACCGTGCGCATGGCAGGGTTCCAGCTCCTGTCCACGGACTTGCCCGCGACGCTACCGGATACGGTCGACGCGGAGATCGACGCGGCCTTCAGCGTCGACGGCATCGTGGGGGTGTCGACCGCACCCGCCCCGCCGCCGGGCACGGCGCCGGCCTACGCACTGGGTGGCACCATCCAGCGCGACGGCGACACGATCCGTGTCATCACCCGCATGGTCAACGAGCGTTCCGGCACGACCTTGTGGTCCGACACCTTCGACTACGACGGCAATGAAGTCGCGAAGGTGCCGCGCCATATCGCCGTGGATGCGGGCAACGTGGTCCGCTGCGGGCTGTTCGGCGCGTCCACCTACGACAAGCCGCTGCCTGACGCGGTGCTCAGGGACTACATGCAATTCTGCGAGGGGCACTGGAATCCCAACATGCAGGATGGACGCAAGGCCCTCATCCCCGCGCAGCGGGTCGTCGCGGCCGTCCCGGATTTTTCCTGGGGCTGGGCGGCGGTCGCGGGTGGGTACTGGAAAGTCGCCAACAGTGCGGGCGACCGCCGCATCGCCGACGAAGCGCGCGCACGCGGACGCGAGGCGGCCGATCGTGCGGTCGCCATCGATGGCCGCAACAGCGAGGCGCTCTACATCAAGTCGATGGTGCTCGATCGACACGACTGGATCGGTCGCGAAGACCTCTTGAAACGCGCCCTTGCGGCGCGTCGGCTGGATTGCGGCTGCGAGTACCACCAGTACGGGTGGATGCTGGCCAACGTCGGTCGCACCGCTGAAGCGCTCGAACAGTTGCACCGTGCCAACGACATGCTGGCCCTCTACGTGTACACGCCGTTGAGCCTGGCCGATACGCTGGTGCTCGCAGGGAAGGTTGACGAGGCGCGGCCGGTGTTCGATGCGGCGATCGCGCTGGCTCCGGATGCCGCCTTTGCGAAACGGCTGACGGCACGCAAGGCCGTCCAGACCCGTGACGCCACCCTGCTGGCCGACCCGGCGTTACCCATACCCGCGGAACTGCGCGCGGCGCTGCTGCAGGCGTATGCCGCATTGGCAGCGGATGACGCAGCCGCCAAGGCGCAGGCGGTGCAGGCGCTGCTTGCGCTGGAGGAAAGCCAGCAGTGGGAAGCCGTCGCCAAGCTGCTGGGAGATCTGGGTGCGAACCACGAGGCATTCCTGATCGCGAGCCGGATCGCGACGACCAAGGAATATCCCGGGCCATCGCTGTTCTGGCATCCCAGCATGCGCGCAACCTTGTCCGACCCGGGCTTCCCGGCCGTCGCCAAGCAACTCGGGCTGATGGAGTATTGGAAAACCACCGGCACCCGGCCCGATGTGTGCAGCGAGGACGCGGCGCCGCCGTTCTGCAAGATGATCTGAACGCTGGTCATGCACAACGGTCGCAAAAAGCATGCAGGCGCATGGCGACGCGGATTGCGCCCTGCGTGGGCTAGCGGGCCAACGGCGGCCGCTGTTCGATTGCAGCGATCACGCCGGGCAGGTCGCCGGCGTCCACCGGCGGCGAAAACCAGTAGCCCTGCGCGGCGAAGCACTCCATCCCGTGCAATGCCGTCGCGGTGGCTTCGTCCTCCACGCCCTCTGCCACCACGTACATGCCCAGCCGCCGCGCCAGGCGGATGGTCGAACCCACGATCGCCGCGCTTGCGTCATGCCGCAGCAGGTTGCCGATGAAGCTCTTGTCCAGCTTCAATTCCTGCACCGGCATGTCCTGCAGGTAGGCCAGTGAACTGTAGCCCGTGCCGTAGTCGTCGATGGACAGCACCACGCCCGACGCCGACAGCGACTGCAGCGTGTGCAGGCTGGTCACGGGGTCGGACATGGTCGCCGATTCGGTGATCTCCAGCACCAGTCGCTGCGGCGGTATCTTCGCCAGGGCAAGGTGTTGGCGCACGTCGCCCGGCAGCGCGGCATCCAGCAGGCTGCACACCGACAGGTTCACCGCGACCGGCAGGTCCATGCCCTCGCGCCGCCACGCGGCGTATTGCTGCAGCGCCAATCCCAGCACGTGCCGCGTCACTTCAGGCATCAGCTCGGTACGCTCGATCAGCGGGATGAACGCGCCGGGCTGCACCACGCCGTTGAGCGGATGCTCCCAGCGCAACAGCGCCTCCACGCCGATCACGCGCAGGTCGTGCAACCTGACCTTGGGCTGGTACTGCAGCCGCAGTTGCCCTGCGGCGAGTGCGTCGCGCAGTTCGTTGACCAGCAGGAGGGTGCGCGGGTCCTCGCCTTTCAGGTCCGCGTTGAAACGCATCACCCTGCCCTGCTGCTGGCGCGCGCCGCGCATGGCGATGGTGGCGTGGCGCACCAGGTCCCAGGGGTCGTCGCCATCCTGCGGGCCGATCGAGAGCCCCATGCTGGCCGACGCCCTGAGCTTGCTGCCCTCGATCCAGACCACGTCCTCCAGCGCGTCCTGCAGGCGTTGCGCGCAGGCCTGCGCCTGCGCGGCATCGGTGACCGATGGCATCACCACGCAGAACTCGTCGGCACCCATGTACACAAGCACGTCGCGTTCGGCCAGCACCTCGCGCCAGCGCCGCGCCAGTTCACGCAACAGCGCGTCGCCCGCGCCATGGCCATAGGCTTCGTTGACCGCGCTGAAGCGGTCGACGTCGATCACCAGCACGGCCACCTGCGGCCCTTCCTGCAGGCCGCGCGCGATGTTTTCCAGCAGCCGTCGCCGATTCGGCAGCCCGGTCAGCGGGTCGGTATCCGCGGCCAGGGTCAGTTCGTCGCGCTGGCGGTCCACCCTGCCGTGCAGGCCGCGCAGGCGCCACCACACCAGCAACGCGCCGAAGCCGGTGATCACCACGGTGGCGATGGTGGTGGTGAGCGGGTTCGGACGCACGGGCGCCAGCAGGCTCAGCGGTGCCATCAGCATCACCAGCGCGACCAGCGACAGCCGGCCCGCCGTGCCGTCGACGCGGTTGGGGTCGCGTTTGGCCAGCAGGCGGTCGCGCGAAGGATGCAGGGCCGCCGCGCCCCAGCACAGGTAGGCCAGCAGCCACATCACGAACAGGGGTGGCGCCGGCGTATCCACGCCATAGCTCATCGCGTGGTACAGGGCATCGCCGACGGTCCACGAGACCAGGCCCAGCACCAATAATTTCAGCGAGGGCGAACGCGTTTCCGGTGCGCTGGCCAGCCACGCCGCCAGCGCCAGCAGGGCCATGTCACCCAGCGGGTACAGCATGCGGAAGCGGTGCGGTGACGGGAAGCGCGGTGCCTGTTCCAAGGTGGGCTGGACGAATAGCCACCAGCCCAGCAAGCCGGCGCAGAGCAACACGACCACGCCATCCAGCAGGCCCGCCCAGGCGATGGCGCCACTGCTCCGGTTGCGGATGAAGGCGAGCAGGCCGAGTGCGAAGACGGCGGTGCCCAGCGTGTACAGCAGGTCTGCCGCGTTCAGGCCGGCGGCGGAGACTCCCGCGTCGTCCATCCTGGCTTGCGTAGCCGCTCCGCCGCGGAACAGGGCGTAGCCCAGGGCCAGCCACCACCACGGACCCATGTGCCGGCCATGCACTTGCATGGCGCCAATGACCAGGCCCACCAGTCCCCACCATGCGAGGGTCGCGCCGTACGAGTGTCCTTGCAGCCATCCGATGGTGAGGGCGCCCACGGCGAACAGCCACCAGGCGTGGCCGAGGGGACCTTCGGCGAGGGGAAACCATTCGCGCCGCGTGGCGTCGAGGTAGCCGAGCAATCGGCGGGTGGCGGGTTGGGTGCTCAACGTCGCACGCCGCCGTTGTCACCGTTGCACGGGGCCACCATCGTCGCGCTCAGAAGCTTGGCGTCCATCCACTAGCACCTGCGACGTTTCTTGGCCCCGGGCGGAATCTAGCACGCCTGAACGGCACGACACGCGCAGCCGTGATGCAGTGATAAATGTGAGATATCTCAGCAAGTGTTCGCTGTGATCTGCAGGGCGATGTGGCGGTGCCGGTGCAGCCGTGGAAGTAGTCAATGACGGCACCGCAGATGTGTTGCGCGTTGGCGATGGATGCAGCCTCGTCAGGACGGAACCTGCGAAGCGAATTCCGCCCTATGTGGGCTGTCATTCCGAAAAACGTTTCTGGTTTGCACCCTTCAAACGCATCAACAGGCCGCGTCATTCCGGCGAACGCCGGGATCCATCCTGACGTTCGCGATGCGTTGGGTCCCGGCATGCGCCCGGATGACGACCTTTATTGTCTCTGTGTGGCGTCTGCACACTCGACTTCTTCCAGAAGGAGTCAGCGGACTATGCAAACTCAAATCCAGCCAAAAAAAGGAACCGTCATCCCGGCGAACGCCGGGATCCATCTTGACGTTCGCGATGCCTTGGGTCCCGGCTTTCGCCGGGATGACGACCTTTATTGTTTCAGTGAGGCGTCTGAGCGCTCGGCTTCTTCCAGTAGGAGTCAGTGGGCTATGCAGGCTCAAATCCAGCCAAAAAAAAAGAATCGTCATCCCGGCGAACGCCGGGATCCATCTTGACGTTCGCGATGCGTTGGGTCCCGGCGTGCGCCGGGATGACGACCTTTATTGTTTCAGTGCGGCATCTGCGCGCTCGGCTTCTTCCAGTAGAAGTCAGCGGGCTATGCAGGCTCAAATCCAGCCAAATAAGGAACCGTCATCCCGGCGAACGCCGGGATCCATCTTGACGTTCGCGATGCGTTGGGTCCC
>CALCNV010000003.1 GCA_937897645.1 uncultured Lysobacteraceae bacterium | reverse complement strand
GCGCAAAGGCATTTGGCAGGTAGCCGTCACGTCCGAGTGCGAACAGCACCCGCGACGAACCCAGCAGGTTGCCGAGCAGGAAGCCCGCCATGGAGATGCATGCGGTCACCAGCAGCAGCACGCGCGCCGGTTCCCACAGCGCGCCCGCGGTGTCGGCAATCGGCACGCCGCTCTTTGCGAGTCCGGCGCCGAGCACACCCTGGCCGACGATCTGCAGGCCCAGGTACAGCAGCACCACCAGCAGGATCGCCGCCATGGTCGCGCGTGGCACGTTGCGCGAGGGATCCTGCACTTCACCCGACGGCACCAGTGCGGTTTCCATGCCGGAATACGCGAACATCACCAGCACCATGCCAGTACCCAGCGCCGCCCATGACGGTACCGTACCGATGCTGAAACTTACTTGCGACCAGTCCACGAAGAACAGGCCCACGGCCACCAGCAGGAACAACGGCGTCAACTTCAACGCCGCCAGCACGGTGATGGCACGCGCCCCTAGTTTCACGCCGTAGGCATTGAGCACGTAGATGGACAGGTACAACACGGTGAGCAACCCCGCGCGCGGCAGCGGTTGCGCGAACCAGGGCACCAGGTTCGCCATCTGCACCGAGAACGCCGCGGCCACGCCCGCGCTGGACGCCACGTTGCTGATCCACATCAAGGCCCCGGCCAGGAAGCCGGCGAACGGTCCGAACACGGCGCCCAGATAGGTGTAGGGCCCGCCGGTCGTGGTCGCGCGGCTGCCGATGGCGGCGAAGCACAGGGCCACCGGGATGATGGCGAGCGCGCCGGTGACCAGGGCGAGTGGCGCGGCCGCGCCGAGCTGGGAAGACAACGATGCCGGCATCTTGAAGATGCCGCCGCCGACGATACTGTTGATCACCGCCGCTGTCAGCGCGAGCGAGCCGACCGCACGGATCAGGGCGGCATCGCCCTGCAGTGGTTTGGAGTTGCCAGGGGAATCAGGCTGCATGGACGTCCTCGCTGAGTGCGCGTGCAGCGTCGCATGCCGGGCGCGTGAATGCGAGCCTCGCCATACCCCTGTAGGAGCTGCGCTAGCTGCGTCCGCAAATCATCCGCTGCCGGAATAATTTCGTGCGCACGCTTGTCCCGGTCGCAGCTTGCGCAGCTCCTACAGGAACCGGAGGCCCGCTTCAGACGCTACTATCAATGTTTGCCTTCTACGGAAACTTCCCATGCCCCGTCGCCACGTCACCGTCCTGACCCTTGCCCTGCTGGCTGCGCTCCCGATGCTTTCGCACGCACAGGACGCGCAACGATCCGAGGTCACCGCCGCCGCGCAGGCGCTGGAACAGAAAGTGGTGGCCTGGCGCCGTGACTTCCACGCAAACCCGGAGCTGTCCCTGCACGAGGAGCGCACCGCCGCCAAGGTGACCGAGCACCTGCGCGCACTGGGCCTGAAGCCGGTGTCGATGGGTGGCCATGGCGTGGTTGCCATCATCGAAGGCGGCAAGCCCGGGCCGAAGATCGCGCTGCGTGCCGACATGGACGCGCTGCCGGTCACCGAGAAAACCGGCCTGCCCTACGCATCCAAGGTGACCACGACCTTCCGTGGCGAAACCGTCGGCGTCATGCACGCCTGCGGCCATGACGCGCACACCGGCATCCTGATGGGCGTGGCCGAAGCGCTGGTAGCGATGCAGAAAGATTTGCCGGGCCAGGTGATGCTGGTTTTCCAGCCCGCGGAAGAAGGCGAAGGCGGCGCAGGTTCGATGCTTAAGGATGGCTTGTTCAAGGATTTCAAGCCTGAAGCCATCTTCGGGCTGCATGTGTTCGCGACCGTACAGGCCGGGC
>CALCNV010000002.1 GCA_937897645.1 uncultured Lysobacteraceae bacterium | reverse complement strand
GCCCGGCCTGTACGGTCGCGAACACATGCAGCCCGAAGATGGCTTCAGGCTTGAAGTCCTTGAACAAGCCATCCTTCAGCATCGAACCTGCGCCGCCTTCGCCTTCCTCGGCGGGCTGAAAGACCAGCATCACCTGGCCCGGCAAATCTTTTTGCATCGCCACCAGCGCCTCGGCCACGCCCATCAGGATGCCGGTGTGCGCGTCATGGCCACAGGCGTGCATGACGCCGACGGTTTCGCCACGGAACGTGGTGGTTACCTTCGAGGCGTAGGGCAGGCCGGTTTTCTCGGTGACCGGCAGCGCGTCCATGTCGGCGCGCAGCGCGATCTTCGGACCGGGCTTGCCGCCTTCGATGATGGCCACCACGCCATGGCCACCCATCGACACCGGCTTCAGGCCCAGTGCGCGCAGGTGCTCGGTCACCTTGGCGGCGGTGCGCTCCTCGTGCAGGGACAGCTCCGGGTTTGCGTGGAAGTCACGGCGCCAGGCCACCACTTTCTGTTCCAGCGCCTGCGCGGCGGCGGTGACCTCGGATCGTTGCGCGTCCTGTGCGTGCGAAAGCATCGGGAGCGCAGCCAGCAGGGCAAGGGTCAGGACGGTGACGTGGCGACGGGGCATGGGAAGTTTCCGTAGAAGGCAAACATTGATAGTAGCGTCTGAAGCGGGCCTCCGGTTCCTGTAGGAGCTGCGCAAGCTGCGACCGGGACAAACGTGCGCACGAAATTATTCCGGCAGCGGATGATTTGCGGTCGCAGCTTGCGTAGCTCCTACAGGGGTATGGCGAGGCTCGCATTCGCACGTCTGGCATGCGACGCTGCGCGCGCACTCAGCGAGGACGCCCATGCAGCCCGATTCCCTTGGCAACTCCAAACCACTACAAGGCGATGCCGCCCTGATCCGTGCGGTCGGCTCGCTCGCGTTGACCGCGGCGGTGATCAACAGCATCGTCGGCGGCGGCATCTTCAAGATGCCGGCGTCGTTGTCTTCCCAGCTCGGCGCGGCCGCGCCACTCGCCCTGGTCGCCGGTGCGCTCGCCATCATCCCGGTGGCCCTGTGCTTCGCCGCCATCGGCAGCCGCGCAACTACGACGGGTGGGCCTTACACCTATCTGGGCGCGGTGTTCGGGCCGTTCGCCGGCTTCCTCGCCGGGGCCTTGATGTGGATCAGCAACGTGGCGTCCAGCGCGGGCGTGGCCGCGGCGTTCTCGGTGCAGATGGCGAACCTGGTGCCCTGGTTCGCGCAACCGCTGCCGCGCGCGGGGTTGCTCACCGTGTTGTACCTGTCCATCTACGTGCTCAATGCCTACGGCGTGAAACTAGGGGCGCGTGCCATCACCGTGCTGGCGGCGTTGAAGTTGACGCCGTTGTTCCTGCTGGTGGCCGTGGGCCTGTTCTTCGTGGACTGGTCGCAAGTAAGTTTCAGCATCGGTACGGTACCGTCATGGGCGGCGCTGGGTACTGGCATGGTGCTGGTGATGTTCGCGTATTCCGGCATGGAAACCGCACTGGTGCCGTCGGGCGAAGTGCAGGATCCCTCGCGCAACGTTCCGCGCGCGACCATGGCGGCGATCCTGCTGGTCGTGCTGCTGTACTTGGGACTGCAGATCGTCGGCCAGGGTGTGCTCGGCGCCGGACTCGCAAAGAGTGGCGTGCCGATTGCCGATACCGCGGGCGCGCTGTGGGAACCGGCGCGCGTGCTGCTGCTGGTGACTGCATGCATCTCGATGGCGGGCTTCCTGCTCGGCAACCTGCTGGGCTCATCGCGGGTGCTGTTCGCACTCGGACGTGACGGCTACCTGCCAAATGCCTTTGCGC
>CALCNV010000001.1 GCA_937897645.1 uncultured Lysobacteraceae bacterium | reverse complement strand
TTCCTACGACACCATCATCGTCGACGAAGCGCACGAGCGCAGCCTCAACATCGATTTCCTGCTCGGCTACCTGAAGCAGCTGCTGCGCAAGCGCCGCGACCTGAAGGTCATCGTCACTTCCGCCACCATCGACACCGAACGCTTCTCGCGCCACTTCGACGACGCGCCGGTAATCAACGTCGAGGGCCGCACCTATCCGGTCGACGTGCGTTATCGCCCGCTGGAGGGTGAAGGAGAGAACGAAGGCGAGCGAACGGTCAATGACGCCATCGTGGCCGCCGTCGACGAGATTACCCGCCAGGATCCGCGCGGCGACGTGCTGCTGTTCCTGCCCGGCGAGCGCGAAATCCGTGACGCCCACCAGGCGCTGGAACGGCGCAAGTACCGCGAAACCGAAGTCACGCCGCTGTATGCACGTTTGTCCGCGCGCGACCAGGACAAGGTGTTCAGTCCCGGCAGCAAACGCCGCCTGGTGCTGGCCACCAACGTCGCGGAGACGTCGCTGACGGTGCCACGCATCAAATATGTCGTTGATCCCGGCTATGCGCGGGTCAAGCGCTACAGCCCGCGGCAGAAACTAGATCGCTTGCACATCGAGCCGGTGTCGCAGGCCAGCGCCAACCAGCGCAAGGGTCGCTGCGGGCGAATTTCAGAAGGCGTCTGCTATCGCCTGTATGCGGAAGCGGACTTCCAGTCGCGGCCCGAATTCACCGACCCCGAGATCCGTCGCTCCAGCCTGTCCGGCGTGATCCTGCGCATGCTGTCGCTGGGACTGGGGCGCATCGAGGATTTCCCATTCCTGGAACCGCCGGACGAGCGCGCCATTGCGGACGGTTGGCAACAACTGATGGAACTCGGTGCCGTCGCGACATCCGACAAGGGCCGCGAACGCACGCTCACCGCCATCGGCAAACAGATGTCGCGCCTGCCCGTGGACGTGAAGCTGTCGCGCATGCTCGTCGCCGCGAACGGCAACGGGTCCCTGCGTGACATGACCGTCATCGCGTCGTTCCTCGGCATCCAGGATCCACGTGAGCGTCCACCCGAGGCCCGCGAAGCCGCCGACAACGCGCATGCGAAGTTTGCTGACACACGTTCGGAATTCATCGGCATCCTCAAACTGTGGCAGGCGTATCGCGAGTCGCATGAGGACCTGACCCAGTCGAAGCTGCGTGACTGGTGCGAGCGTAATTTCCTCGGCTTCCTGCGCATGCGCGAATGGCGCGAGCTGCATCGGCAGCTGTTGCTGCTTTGCGCGGAGTTGGGATGGGAGCTCGGTGAAAATCCGGCGCCAGCAAACCCAGCCGAAGGAACCCCCCCTTTGAAAAAAGGGGGCAGGGGGGATTTGCTCTCAGCCGCAGCGCCAGCAAGTTCAAGATCAAGAGCAAATCCCCCACCCGACGCTGCGCGTCGCGTCGCCCCCTTTTCCAAAGGGGGCAAACAGCCGGGCGATGCAAGCCAGGTCGCGTCGGATGGAATCAGCCAAGCGGCTTATGTTTCCCTGCATCGCGCACTGATCGCCGGCCTGCCCACGCAGATCGGGCACAAGACCGAAAAGGGTGATTTCCTCGGCCCGCGCCAGCGTCGTTACCAGTTGTTCCCCGGCTCCAACCTCGCCAAGAAACCGCCGCCGTGGGTACTCAGCGCCACGCTGCTGGACACGGCGCGCGTATGGGGCTTGACAAATGCCGCCGTCGAGCCGGACTGGGTGATCGCGGAACTGCCGCACCTGCTGGCGCGCAAGCATTTCGACGCACACTGGTCGCGGGCTCAGGGGCATGTGCTCGCGTCGGAGCAGATCAGCCTGCTCGGACTGGTGCGGGCACCGCGCAAGCCTGTCCATTACGGGCGCATCGCGCCGCAGGAAGCGCACGATATCTTCGTGCGCCAGGGGCTGGTCACGGGTGAAATCAATACGCGCGCCGGCTTCGTCGCCGACAACATGAAGGTGCTTGCGCAGGCGCATGAGGAAGAAGCCAAGCTGCGTCGTGCCGGCATCGTTGCCGACGAAGACTGGCAGGCGCGCTGGTATCTGGATCGCATTCCGTCGGAATTGCATTCGGCTGCTGGACTCGACGCTTGGTACAAGTCACTCGCGCCGGAACAGCGTCGCGCCCTGCACTGGTCGCTGCAGGATCTGTTGCCGGGCGAGGGCAGCGAGGAAGACCGCTTCCCGAAATATTTCGCGCTGGGCGATGCGCGGCTGCCGCTGCATTACAAATTCGAACCGGGCGCGCAGGACGATGGCGTGACCCTGGACGTGCCACTGCATCTGCTGAATGCGCTGGAGGCAGCACGCCTGTCGTGGCTGGCACCGGGCTTCATCGCCGACAAGGCCGCCGGCCTCATCCGCAGCCTGCCCAAGGCGATGCGTCGCAACTACGTGCCGGCGCCGGATTTCGGTCGCGCGTTTGCAGAAGCATGGCCGCAACCCGGTGCTGATGATGTGCGCGGTGAACTGGCACGCTTTCTCTCGCGCGCCACCGGTGTGACTGTCGCGGCAATTGATTTCGATGAAGCCGCCTTGGATCCACACCTGCGCATGAACCTGCGCCTGCGTGATGAGGCGGGCAATATTCTGGCGGAGTCGCGCGACCTGGATGCGTTGCGGCAGCGTTTCGGTGCACCGGCGGGCCATGCGTTCGCGGCGCGCGCGGGTCGTGCGCTGGCTGCCACCGGGTTGCGGGAATTCCCGTCCGCGCCGATTCCTTTGCAAGTGCCGGGCGAAGCCGGCGTGCCGGCATGGCCCGCGCTGGTGGATGCAGGTGACAGTGCGGCGTTGCGCGTTTTCGCGGATAGCGTGGAAGCCGGAGCAGCGCATCCGCTGGGCGTGCGTCGCCTGTTGGAGATCGCGCTGGGCGACAAGGCGAAGCAGGCGCGCAAGCAGTTGCCGGTGTCGCCAAAGACCGGGTTGCTGTATGCGGCCATCGAGTCGCAGGAACGCTTGCGTGGTGATCTGGTCGATGCGGCGTTGAACGCATTGCTGGCGGACGGGCTCGGCGACATACGCGATCGCAATGCGTTCGAGCTACGTCGCGATGACGCGGCGCGCAGGCTGTTTCCGGAGGCGATGGAGCGCTTGAAACTGGCCGAGGCCATCCTCTCCGCGGTGGCGGAATTGAAGCCGCAGCTCGAGTCGCCATTGATGGGCTGGGCCAGCGGCAACCTGGACGATCTGCGCCAGCAGTTGGCGGGTTTGGTGCATGCCGGCTTCCTGCGCGATACGCCGGCGGATGCGCTGGCGCAGTTCCCGCGCTACCTGAAGGCGATGCTGCTGCGTGCGGAACGTGCCAAGCGCGACCCCACCCGCGATCAGGCGCGCATGCTGGAGCTACGGCCTTTCATCGATGTGCTGGAACAAGCGAACAAGGCAGGGCAACTGTCGCAGCCGTCATGGCAGGCTTTGCGCTGGGATCTGGAAGAGCTGCGCGTGTCGCTGTTCGCACAGGAGCTGGGGGCCCGTGCCGGAATTTCACCGAAGAAACTTGCGCAGCGATTGGCAGGATTGCGCGGCCAGTAAGCGGTTCGAGCGTCGCGATAGTGGTGCGCGGTAATCGCCCTCGTAGGTCCGAGCTTGCTCGGATGCTCCTGGCTACGAACACAAAAGCATCCGAGCAAGCTCGGACCACAAATACAATGCTGATCCCTTGATTTCTATGTCAACACGGAGCCAGAGGTCGGCGAAGCAGTTCAGACGATTGGTATTTTGGCTTGATTCCATCGAATCTGTAGTGGTTCTTTCTCACGCCAAGCGCCGATGTGAATGTGCGGATTCCTACACATGCCATTGTTTCCAACCTTTGCAAGGAGTTGACCTGCTTTGACCGTGTCGCCTTTTTTCACGCTAGGCGATTGGATGTGAGCTAGAACGATAAAGACTCCATCTGGCGCCTTCAAGGTAATCGAAGAGGCTGGCGGTTCCCCCATGATTCCGGGTTGGTTTGTGACTGGATTAATGTGGATATTTACAACTTCACAATCGCAAGGCGAAAGGACATC
The DNA here is from genome assembly GCA_937897645.1 of uncultured Lysobacteraceae bacterium. Classification (GTDB taxonomy): domain Bacteria; phylum Pseudomonadota; class Gammaproteobacteria; order Xanthomonadales; family Xanthomonadaceae; genus Pseudoxanthomonas_A. Next base: position 5,963 of record CALCNV010000001.1, on the reverse strand, counting down.
TTGGTTCCATCCATACCAATCTTCATTGGTGAGGCCGTCGGACTTGAAAGCCCGCATGAAGGCACGGCCATCCTTCTTCACGAACTCCTCGGGAACGCAATCCTGGCCTAGGGAGTCGCCAAGATAGGGGAGTTCACCGGACGCATGTTCAGCGCATTTGTAGCTCATGCTGAAAATGGGATGCGCTAAAAACTGGTCAGGGCTTGTGCGTGACTGAGCCTGAGTATTGGTGGTCAGCGAAACAAAGAGGGCAAGTCCAAGTAGGCGAGCTTTGCTTGTCATCTCAATCCCTAATGCGTGTGTCACAGCGGTCTAACCAGAGGACAACAAGTAGCCAGGGTAAGCGCAGCGCACCCGGTGTGCGTGGAGTTTTAGTGTAAGTCGCCCCGGGTGCGCTTCGCTTACCCGGGCTACGCTTGCTATTGGATCCACTTGCTACCTGCAAGCCTCGATTATTTGATCCGCCTAACCTTGGCCTGGGTGTTGTACCCGTCGATCTTCATGTACCACACGCCCAGCAGGCCGGGCTTGATCTTCACGGGTACGTCGTTCTTGCGGACGCCGGCCAGCGAAGCCGGTTCCACCTGCTCCCACACCTGGCCGTTCTGCAGGGTGTACTTCTTGCCCATGCCGAAGCCCCTGAACTCGCCCACGATCACGCTTTCGATCGGCTCGGACGTACCAAAATCGAAGAAACCGCGGTTCTTCTGCACCACTTCCTTGCGGCCTTCCTCGCGCGCCGCTTCCAACGCCACGGCAGTCTCCGTCGTGACCTTCTGCTGCAACCACGCATTCAGCGCCGCGAGCTCCTTCGCGCTCAACTTGTCCAGGCCCGCGGCCTTGAACTGCTCCGCGCTCATCTGCTCCTCGACATTGGTGGTCATGGGCGTCGCTGGCTGGGCCCACGCCATTGGCGCAAAGGCAAGCAACAGGACGGCGAAAGGGATACGAAGTGATGTCATGGGTGTTCCTCCGGGCGCGAGGCCGCTAGTGTAGTCACATCTTCCGTAAAACGACTCCCCCGACCCCCGTGGCCATCGCTCCACTGCAAACCTGGCTGCAATCCCGTTCAGCGGAAGCGCTGGCCGGTCCCGCTCGCGCCGCGCTGGAGCAGGCCGCGGAAGTGCCCGGCGCCACCACCGGAATGCCCGATGCGTGGCCCGTGCTGGTCGATACGCTGGATGCATTGGCCGGACTCTCGGCCGAAAGCGATGTCATGGCCGCCGCGTTGCTGTTCGGCATCCCCGGGCTGCAGGCAGGGCTCGGCAAGTTCCTGGAAAAACAGCCTGGCATCGCCGGCCTGCTCGACGGCCAGAACGCCGCCGCCCAGGTATGGGCCCTGCATGCCGAGCGCAGCATCCACGGCAACAACGAGGGACTGCGTAGGCTGCTGCTTTCCATCGTCAACGACCTGCGCGTGGTGCCGATCCTGCTCGCGCGCCAACTGGCGCGCATGCGCGTGGCCAGCAAGCTGCCCGCTGCCGAACGGCGCCTGCTCGCGCAGCTGACGCGCGACATCCACGCGCCGCTGGCCAATCGGCTGGGCATCTGGCAACTGAAATGGGAACTGGAAGACCTGGCGTTCCGCTTCCTTGAGCCGGACACGTATCGCCAGGTCGCGCAACAACTGGATGAGAAGCGCACCGGGCGCGAGCGCTACATCGACGGCGTAAAGACCACGCTACGCGAAGCCCTGGCCGAGCACGGCATCCGCGCGGACATCAGCGGTCGTCCCAAGCATATCTACAGCATCTGGAGGAAGATGCAGAAGAAGCAGGTGGCGATGGAAGAACTCTACGACCTGCGCGCCGTGCGCGTCGCGGTGGACGACGTGGGTGCCTGCTATGCCGCGCTGGGCGTCGTGCATGCGCTGTGGTTGCCAGTGCCCAGCGAGTTCGACGACTACATCGCCCGGCCCAAGCCCAACGACTACCGGTCGCTGCACACCGCGGTGATCGGGCCGGAAGGACGCACGCTGGAAGTGCAGATCCGCACCCACGAAATGCATGCGCAGGCAGAGCTCGGCGTCGCCGCGCACTGGCGCTACAAGGAAGGCAAGGGCGGCGAGGGCAAAGGTGCCAGCAAGGCCTTCGACCGCAAGATCGCGTGGATGCGGCAATTGCTGGAGCAGACCTCCGAAGGTGGACGCGAAGAGGGCGAAGGCCTGGCGGGCGAGCTCGATGCACAGCTCGCCGAAGAACGCATCTACACCCTGACGCCGAAGGGCGAAGTCATCGACCTGCCGCGCGGCGGCACCGTCCTCGACTTCGCCTACCACGTGCACACCATGGTCGGGCATCGCACCCGTGGCGCCAAGGTCAACGGTCGCATCGTGCCGTTGAACCATGCGCTGCGCAGCGGCGACCGCGTCGAAATAATGACCGCGAAGACCGGCGAGCCCAGACGCGACTGGTTGCTACCGTCCAATGCCTTCCTGGCCAGCGGACGTTCGCGCGACAAGGTGCGCGCGTGGTTCCACAAACTTGATCGTGCGCGCAATGTGCAAGCCGGACGCGAGGTGCTGGAGCGCGAACTAAAGCGCCTGGGCCTGCACCATGCCGACCTTGCGCCGATGGCGCGTAAATTCCACGCCGAAAGCATCGATGACCTCTACATCCAGGTCGCGTTGGGTGATGTGGGGCCTAACCAGATTGGTCGCGCATTGCATGAGGAACTGCGCGCCGTTTCGGAACCTGCAACTGCGTCGATCACGCTGCGCGTGCCGCGACGCCCGCCAGCGACACCCAAATCAAAGTTCACCGTGCAGGGTGTAGGCAACCTGCTGGTGCAGATTGCGCGTTGCTGCCAACCGGTGCCGGGCGAGCCGATCTCGGGCTACCTGACCCGCGGTCGCGGCGTGAGCGTGCATCGCGCCGACTGCGCCGCGCTGCTGCGCCTCGCGGCCAGCAATCCGCAACGGGTGCTGCCGGTAGAGTGGGGCGTGGCTGGTGGTGGCTACGAAGTGGATGTGCAGATCAAGGCGCTGGATCGCAAGGGCCTGCTGAAGGACATCACCACGCTGATCGCACAGGAAGACGCCAACGTGACCGACATCCAGAGTGACAACTCGCGCGCGACCGGCCGTGCACTGCTGCGGCTTCGACTTAGGGTGGCCGATTACGGCCAACTCTCAACCTTGCTCGGCAAGCTCGACGCGTTACCCGGCGTCGAGGAAGCGCGACGTTCAGGCTGAATCGGTATTCTGTCGCGGTGAGTCCCCACCTTCCCAATGATCCTCGCGACAGTGCTCGCATGCGGCCGGATGGCCGCATCGAGCCGGTAATGGACTGGCAGGAGGTTGAGTTCGACCGGCGTCCCGCGTCCGCTCCTGCCCTTGCACCGACGCCTGCATGGCGCAACCGCCGATACTGGCGCTGGGCCGCCGCCATCGTCGTGGTCCTGGTGCTCTTGCTGGTGGTATTCCGACAGCCGCTGGCTACGTTGATCTGGCCCGACACCCGCGTGCAGCGATTGCTGGATGACGCGAATGCCGCACTGGAGAAGGGACACCTGAGCGCAGCGGATGGCAGCGGCGCACGCCAGCGATTCGAAGCCGCGCAGGCGCTGGACAACGATCGCAACGAGGCACGTGCCGGATTGGTGCGTGTGGCCGAGGCAGCGCTCGCGCGGGCGCGAGTACAGGTACAGGAAAAGCGTTTCGAGGACGCACGTGCATCGTTGGCGCTCGCAAGCGAACTGCAGGCGCCACGCGGGCAGTTGGAAGCTGTTGCAAATGCCCTGCGTGAACGCGAATCCGCCCATGCAGGCGTGGATGGCTTGTTGATGGAGGCCAGTGCCGCGCAGGCGGAAGGGAAATTCGACATCGCATTGCCGCTCTATCAGCGCGTGCTGACGCTGCAACCTACACACACCGTGGCGCTTGAGCAGCGCGAGGACGCCTTGTCCGACGTGCTGCAGCAGGCGAGCCGCGCGCTTGCGAAGGGTGACCTCGCCACTGGTGCGCGCCTGATCGCACAGGTGCGCACCTACGATGCCGGCCATGTGGAATTGCCGGATGGCGAGGCGCTGCTTGCCCGCACCCTGGAGCAGCGTCGCCAGCGTGCGGATGCGGACCTGCGTCGAAAGCGGCCGGAGCTGGCGCTTGAAGGCTATCGCGCCGTGCTGGAGGCGTCGCCCGATGATGCCGCGGCGAAGCAGGGCATGGAGCGGGTGGCCACGGCATTCGCGCAACATGCCATGCGCGAAGCTGCCGATTTCGACTTCACCCGCGCCGATGCCTCGCTGCAGCAGGCGAGCGATCTCGCGCCGGATGCGCCGGCAGTAAAAGAGGCGTCACAATCCGTCGCGCGCGCGCGCCAGTCCCAGTCACGGCTGGCGTCGACCATGCCTGCCCGTGAGCGCACCCGTCGCGTGCAGGCACTGCTGGCAGCGACGGCTGCCGCGGAAACGCGTGGCGACTGGCTCACGCCGCCGGGTGAAAGCGCCTTCGACGCACTACGCGCCGCGCAGGCGCTTGCACCCGACGACAAGGAAGTGAAGCGCGCCGCGGCCCGCTTCATCCCGGCCACGCAGTCCTGTTTCGAGGACGAGCTGCGCGCCAATCGCCTGCGCCGCGCGCAAGCTTGCCATGACGCCTGGCAGACCATCGCGCCGCGTGATCCCGGATTGGACCAGGCGCGCCGACAACTCGCGTCCAAGTGGATCGCCGTGGGTGACGAGCGGCTTGGAAGCGGTGACGTGGAGTTCGCCGCGCGCGCATTGCAGGAAGCGCGTGCGCTGGATGCAGGTACGCCGGGCCTGGCGGAATTCGCCCAGCGCGTTGCCACGGCGCAGGGTGGCGCGAACTAGTTCGCGGATCGTCGCGTTCCGTCGAAGAACACCCGGCGCACCACGTCGCGTGCAGCGTCCATCGAGAAATGCTGGGTGACGTTGTCCAGCCCATTGCGCGAAAGCTGGTTCCACAGCGCCTCGTCCCGGTACAGCCGCACCACGGCATCGGCGAACGCCTGTGCCCCGTCGGCAACCAGCACGTCAAATCCGTCGCGCAGGTGCATGCCCTCGACGGCCGTCGGCGTGGCCACCACGGGCTGGCCGTGGGCCATGCTCAGGTTGATCTTGCCTTTGACTCCGGCGCCAAAGCGCAGCGGCGCGATCGAAAGGCGCATGCCACGCATGGCGGGCTCCAGGTCGGGCACATGGCCGTGGATCCGCACGCCCTGGTATTGCGACAGTGCCTGGATCGACGCGGGTGGATCGGCGCCGATGCAGTGGAAGGCGATGCCAGGCAATTGCGTGCGCACCAAGGGAAACACGTCCTCCACGAACCACTGCACCGCATCCACGTTTGGCGTGTGCCGGAAACCGCCTACGAAAACCAGATCCTTGCGCTCCGTGAAAGATAATCCTGAGCCTGCGACTTCATGCAGGTTGGAAAGCACATCCACGCAGGCGGATGACGCATCGATCGCAAGCAACTCACGTTCCGTCTCGCTCACAACCAGGGTCACGTCGCTGGCATTGATGACGTCGAGTTCGGCGTGGCGCGTGCGCGCCGCTGATTTTTTCAGTGCGTCGTCATTCGCCAGCGTTGCCGCGCGCGATTCGCGAAGGTAGTGCAGGTCGATGGTGTCCAGCACCAGCGTGGCGCGCGGAGCAAACTGCCGTGCAAGCGGGATGATCTTGCTGGCGACGTGGTGCCTGCTCGCCATGATCACGGAAAAGCGCGAGCCATGTTCGGCCAGCCAGGCCGGAATGCGTCTGCTGAAAGGTGCTTGCCACACTTCGATTCCCAGCGCCTGCAGGTTTGCCAGGGAGTGGCCGTGCTGCGCTTGTTCGGTGGCCAGGAAAACCACGTGCGCACCTTCGCCACGCAGCAGCTTCATCAGGTTGACCAGGCGCAAGGATGCTGAATCACGGTCGGGTTGCGGCAGGGTTTCATCGATGATCAGCAGCTGTCGTTGCCCGGCATGCAGGATTGCCGGTGTAGGCGTGATGCCAGCCAC